>NZ_JBICZI010000002.1:119700-238856 GCF_043201855.1 Streptomyces sp. NPDC048257 | reverse complement strand
ACCCCGGGGGGCGCCCCACCCGCGGGGGCGGCCGGGGGGGGGGGGCGCGCCCCCCCCCCCCGGGGGGGGGGGGGGCCCCCGCCGCGGTACGTTGCCCAAGTGGCCCGGTGTCAGTGCACCGGCACCGGATCCGCCGCGGCCCCCGAGGCCGCGGCCTTCCTGGCGCCGAGGTGGTTGAAGGCCAGGTTCAGCAGGATGGCCACCACGCAGCCGGTGCTGATGCCGGAGTCGAGGACGACCAGCAGGTCCTTCGGGAAGGCGTGGTAGAAGTCCGGCGCGGCGATCGGGATCAGGCCGATGCCCACGGAGGCGGCGACGATCAGGGCGTTCTCGCCCTTCTCCATCGCCGCCCCGGCCAGGGTCTGGATGCCGCTGGCCGCGACCGAGCCGAAGAGGACGATGCCGGCGCCGCCGAGGACCGGCAGCGGGACCACGCCGATGACGGAGGCCGCCATCGGGCACAGGCCGAGCAGGATCAGGATGCCGCCGCCCGCGGCGACCACGAAGCGGCTGCGCACCTTGGTCATGGCGACCAGCCCGATGTTCTGGGCGAAGGCGCTGCACATGAACCCGTTGAACAGCGGGCTGATCGCGCTGCCGAGGGTGTCGGCGCGCAGGCCACCCGCGATGGTCCCCGCGTCCGCCGGACGGCCGACGATCTTGCCCAGCGCCAGGATGTCGGCGGTGGACTCGGTCATGCAGACCAGCATGACGATGCACATCGAGATGATGGCGGCGACCTGGAACTGCGGGGCGCCGAAGTGGAAGGGGGCCGGGAAGCCGACCACCGACGCGTTCCTGACGGCGTCGAAGCTGGTCATGCCGAGCGGCAGCGCGATGAGCGTGCCGGCGACCAGGCCGAGCAGGATGGATATCTGCTGGAGGAAGCCGCGCAGGAACTTGCGCATCAGCAGGACGATGACCAGGGTGAGCGCGGCCATGCCGATGTTCTGCATGGACCCGTAGTCGGTGGCGGTGCGGTTCCCGCCCTGCGACCAGTTGAAGGCCACGGGCAGCAGCGAGACGCCGATGAGGGTGATGACCGTACCCGTCACGACCGGCGGGAAGAAGCGGACGAGTTTGCCGAAGTACGGGGCGGCGAAGAAGCCGACCACGCCGGCGACGATGATCGCGCCGAAGATGATCGGAAGGGCGTTGTCCCCCTCTCCCTTGCCGATCGCGATCATCGGGGTCACACCGGCGAAGGAAACGCCGTTGACGAAGGGGAGTTTGGCGCCGATCTTCCAGAACCCGAGGGTCTGGAGGAGGGTGGCGAGCCCTGCGGTGAAGAGCGAGGCGCCCATCAGGAAGGCGGTCTCGGTGGCGGAGAGTCCGACGGCGGGGCCGACGATCATCGGCGGTGCCACCACCCCCGCGTACATGGCGGCCACGTGCTGGAGGCCGCTCGTGAACATTTTCAGCGGAGGAAGGGTCTCGTCGACCGGGTGCTTCTCCTCCGGTACTGCGACTGCATCTTTGCGAAACCTGGGCGCCTGGGCCACGGCTTCCTCCGTTCGGTTGAACACGCCGGCAGGGACGTGGTGTCTTGGAGGTGGTGCGAAAGCGGTGCGAGTCGAGCCTGTATGCAGTTGTGGTGGTGCGAATACTTGTCCCAAGGGGTGCGGAAGCGATTCGCCCGATCATCGATTCCGCGCTGCGGACCGGCTCAGGGCTCCGGCGGGAGCCGGATCGTGAGCTGGAGGTGCCGCGGCAGTGGCGCGATACGCGCGCCGCGGTGCTGTTGAGCTGATGTGCTGAGTCACCGCCCCCGGGGCGCCTTCGGATTTCCTCAGGCGCGTCCCGGGAACGGCTGCCCACGGACCCCGCTCGGGTCCGCGGCTGCCGGCCGGGGGCCGTCCCCCCCGGCCGGACTCCGTGGGATCAGGCCTGCGCGGAGATCCGCGCGAGGCGCTGGGCCTCTTCCCGGGTGGACACGGCGATGGCGTCCTCGTCGGCGAAGAGAAGGCGGTTGTTCTCGACGATCTGCTTGCCGTTGACGAACGAGGCGGTGACCGGGGCCGCCGCACCGAAGACCAGCGCGGTGACCGGGTCGGCGATCGAGGAGTGCAGGAAGGTGTTCAGGTTCCAGAGCACCAGGTCGGCGCACTTGCCGACCTCCAGCGAACCGATGTTGTCGGCGCGGCCGAGGACCTGGGCACCACCGTACGTACCGAGGCGCAGGGCCTGGCGCGCGTTCAGGGCGCGCTCGCGGTGGACCGGGTTGAGGCGGTTGATCAGCAGCGCGTTGCGCAGCTCGGTGTGCAGCTCGCCGGACTCGTTGGAGGCGGTGCCGTCCACACCGAGGCCGACCGGTACACCGGCGGCGAGCATGTCCGGGACGCGGGCGATGCCGGCGGCCAGACGGGCGTTGGAGGACGGGCAGTGCGCGACACCGGTCTTGGTGCGGGCGAACGCGGCGATGTCGGAGTCGTTCATGTGAACGCTGTGCGCCATCCACACGTCCTCGCCGAGCCAGCCGGTCGACTCGAAGTAGTCGGTCGGGCCCATGCCGAACAGTTCCTTGCAGAACTGCTCTTCCTCGACGGTCTCGGAGCCGTGGGTGTGCATGCGCACGCCCAGGCGGCGGGCCAGCTCGGCGCCCTGCTTCAGCAGCTCGGTGGAGACCGAGAAGGGGGAGCACGGGGCCACGGCGACCTGGGTCATCGAGTCGAAGGAGGCGTCGTGGAACTTCTTGACGGTCGCCTCGGTGTCGGCGAGCGCACCCTCGAGGGTCTCGACCGCGTGGTCCGGCGGCAGGCCGCCGTCCTTCTCGCTGCGGTCCATCGAGCCGCGGGCGAGGGTGAAGCGGACACCCATCTCGGACGCGGCGCGGATGATGGAGCCGGACAGGTCGCCGGAGCCCTTGGGGAAGACGTAGTGGTGGTCCATCGCGGTGGTGACGCCACCCTTGGCCATCGCGGCGAGGGAGCCCTGCGCGGCCGTGTACGTCATCTGCTCGTCGATGCGCGCCCACGTCGGGTACAGCGCGACCAGCCAGTTGAAGAGGTTGTGGTCGGTGGCCAGACCACGCGTGATCCACTGGTAGAAGTGGTGGTGGGTGTTGACCAGACCGGGGGTCACGAGGTGCCCGGTGCCGTCGATGCGGCGAACGACGTTCTCGAGGTTCTCGGGGGCTTTGCCCGCACCGATGAACTCGATCCTGTTGCCGGCGAGAACGACGTGGCCCGAGGCGTACTCGGTGTCGTTCGCGTCGACGGTCGCAATCGCACAGTTTTCGATGACAATGCGCTCGACCACGCTGTCAGGGGCTGCCGATGCTGCCATGGGACTTCCTCGTGCTTTCAGTGGCGGTTTGGGCACGGCAAGGCCCGGGGGATTTGAGTGCCGGAGCCGGGGGCCTTGACAGCTGACAGTACTGCCGCCCCGTGTGATACGTCCGGGTGCCGATTCAGGAGGCTTGGGGGTGTCGCGCGGTCCCGGGGCCACTGCGGAGCCCCGGGACACGCGTGCCGTTTCAGAGGTTGGTCATGTCCACGGGGATGCGGGCGTCGACGCCGTCCCGGAGAACAGTGGCCTCGATCAGACCGTAGGGACGGTCCGCGGCGAAGTACACCTCGTTGTCGTTCTTGAGGCCGAAGGGCTCCAGGTCGACGAGGAAGTGGTGCTTGTTCGGGAGCGAGAAGCGGACCTCGTCGATCTCCGAACGGTGGTTGATGATGCGCGAACCCATCTGGTACAGGGTCTGCTGCAGCGACAGGGAGTAGGTCTCGGCGAAGGCCTGCAACATGTGCTTGCGGACCTCGGCGTAGGACTTGTCCCAGTTGGGCATCCGCTGGTCGTCGTCGGACCAGCTGAAGCGCCAGCGAGCCGACACCTGGGTGGCCAGGATGCGGTCGTAGGCCTCCTTCAGCGTCGTGTACTTGTCCTTCACGTAACCCCAGAACTCGGAGTTCGTGGAGTTCATGACGACGAGGTCCTTGAGGCCGGAGATGACCTCCCAGTTCTCGCCGTCGTACGTGATCTGGGTGACGCGGGTCTCCATGCCCTGGCGGACGAAGGAGTGGTTCACCTCGTCGGAGCCGATGAACTTGGAGTTGGCGTCCGAGGTGGCGATCCGGTCCCAGGAGTACTCCTCGATCCGGATGCGCGCGCGCTGGATCGGCTCCTGGCTGTTGACGAACCAGCGCGCCAGGTGGATGCCGAACTGCTCGGCGGACTCGATGCCGTATTCCTTGGCGAACGCGTACACCGTGTTCTTGGTGGTGTCCGTCGGAAGGCAGTTGGCGTTCGAGCCGGAGTAGTGGACGTCGTCCATGTCGCCGGAGAGGGCGACCGAGACGTTCAGGTCCTTGATGTGGTGCGTGTCGCCGTCCCGCGTGATCTTGACGACGCGGTTCTCTGCTTTGCCGTACTGGTTCTGGCCCAGAATCGTGGCCATGCTAGCTCCCTCGGTAAACGGAGTAGCCGAACGGGTTGAGCAGCAGCGGTACGTGGTAATGCTCGCCAGGAGTGACCGCGAACGTGATCGTCACTTCCGGGAAAAACGCACCGCTGTCCCTTACGCGGGGGGCGTCCTGCTGCGCCTCGGCTTGCTTCTTGGAACTGTGCTTATTGGAGAAGTACGTCTCGGTCTCGAAATCGAGACGCACGTGAGTGGTGCCCTCCGGCAGCGCCGGCAGGTCCTTGCAGCGCCCGTCCGCATCGGTGGCGGAGCCGCCCAGGGCCGCCCACTCACCGCCCTGCCCCGTGCGGGCCGAGAGGGAGATGGCGACGCCCTCGGCGGGCTTGCCGATGCTGGTGTCCAGGATGTGCGTGGACACCGACGCGGTGGTCTCGGTGCTCATGGTCACGCTCCTTCTGCGAGTTCGACGAGACGGGCGAGACGGATCTTGTTGATCTTGACGAGCTCGCCGCGGGCGCTTTCCCGCTCCTGCTCCGGCGAGTTGTCGATCCGGACCTTGACCGCGTCACGCATGAACTCACCGGTCGCACCGGTGGCACAGATGAGGAAGACGTGGCCGAACTTGTCCTGGTAGGCCAGGTTCAGTTCGAGGAGCTCGGTCTTGAGCTCCTCCGAGGCACCGGCCATGCCACGCTGCTCGCGGGCGGAGGTCGGGTCTCCCGGCTTCGGCCGGCCGATCGGCGCGTGGCCTCCCATCGCTTCGCCCAGGTCCTCCGCGGTGAGCTCCGCCATGGCGGCTTCGTTCGCGGCGAACAGGGACTCTGCGGTGGTGAAGGGGCGCTGGGCGAGCATCTTGCTCCCCCACGCCGAACTGGCGCACACCTCGTGCAGCTCGGCCGTGGCCGCGCTGTCGTCCAAGGTGTTGAACCGGGTGAGACCCGGGGTCGGACTCGAAGTCACGGTAGGCCTCCGTGGCCTGTTGTTGCTTTGACGGGCTGCGCATAGCTAACGCCCTCCACAACACGGCGTCAACACTTTGTTGAAACTTCCCGTACACAAAAGCCGCCGCCCGGGTGAATTGGGCGGCGGCTCGTCACCTTGAGTCAGGCCGGGCTCACTCCTGGCTGCCCTTGGCGGCCCCCTTCGGGGCGCCGGAATCCCTGTTCAGGTAGTTGTAGACGGTGAAGCGGCTCACACCCAGGGCGCCCGCGACCGTTTCCACGCCGTGCCGCACGGAGAAGGCGCCCCGTGCCTCCAGTATCCGTACGACGTCCTGCTTGGACTTCCGGTCGAGCTGCGCCAACGGTACGCCGTACCGGCGCTCGAGGGCCGCCAGGATGTGATCCAGCGAGTCCGAGAGCTGCGGCAGGCGCACGGCCAGCAGCTCCTGGCCCTCCCAGGCGAGCACGACGTCGTCGGGCTGGGCCAGGGAGGGGTCCATCAGCTCGCCGCCCATCGCGTCCACCAGCGGCTTGACCGCGGTGACGAAGGGGTGGTCGCGGGGCTCCGTCACGACATCTCCTCCCCGATCACATTGACCTGGAGCGAGACACGGGTGGCTCCGGCCTCCAGGGAGTCGCGCAGCAGCGCCTCCACGGCGGCCAGCACCCGGTCGGCCTCGCCCTCGGCGGTGTTGCCGAACGGGCCGACGTCCACCGCGTCCAGCTGGGCCTTCTGGATGACCTCGCGGGCCGCCACGGCATGGGCAGGAGCCTCTTCCAGATCGAAGGGCTCGGTCGTGAACTCCACTCTCAATCGCACGCCGTCAAGCTACCCCGCGGTCATGATTTTTCGGCAGTCCGCACTTGACATCCGCGCGGAACCCCATGCAGTCTTCCATCAAGCAGAAAACAACTTCCGCAATACGGAAGGAGCGCACACCCCTCATGGGATACACGGACCAGCGCTTCGATGTAAACCTTTCGATCCTCTTCACGGAACTCCCGCTTCTGGAGCGTCCCGCGGCTGCCGCCGCGGCGGGCTTCACGGCGGTCGAGCTGTGGTGGCCCTGGATCGAGACCCCCACCCCGGCACAGGAGGAGCTCGACGCCCTCAAGAAGGCTCTTGAGGACGCCGGCACCCAGCTGGTGGGTCTGAACTTCTACGCCGGCCGGCTGCCGGGCCCGGACCGCGGTGCGGTCTCGGTTCCCGGGGCGGAGTCGGAGCGCTTCAACGCCAACATCAACGTGGCCGCGGACTTCGCGGCGTCGGTCGGCTGCAAGGCGCTGAACGCCCTCTACGGCAACCGCGTCGAAGGCGTGGACCCGGCCGTTCAGGACGAGCTCGCCCTGAAGAACCTGGTCGTGGCGGCCCAGGCCGCGGACCGCGTCGGCGCGATCCTCCTGATCGAGACCCTCAACAAGCCCGAGTCGCCGCTCTACCCGTTGGTGAGCGCCCCGGCCGGCATCGAGGTAGTGGACAAGGTGAACGAGGCCACCGGCCTCGGGAACGCCAAGTTCCTGCTCGACCTGTACCACCTGGCGATGAACGATGAGGACCTCTCCGAGGTCATCGAAAAGTACGCCGCCAAGACCGGGCACGTCCAGATCGCGGACAAGCCCGGACGAGGTGCCCCCGGCACCGGCGAGCTGCCCCTCCAGGAGCTGCTCGACCAGCTGAAGAAGGCCGGATACGAGGGCTACGTAGGCCTGGAGTACAAGGCCGCCGACGCTGCCGCCTCCTTCGCGTGGCTGCCGGCCGAGGCCCGCGCCGCGAAGTAGGCGGACAAAGTCCAGGCGATCCGCCAGGCACGTCACGAACTTTTCGTACAAAGCATTAAGAGAAGGACCCTCATCATGAGCAACCTCCCCAAGATTGCCTGGATCGGCCTCGGAATCATGGGCTCCCCCATGGCCGAGAACCTCCTGAAGGCCGGCTACTCGGTCACCGGCTTCACCCTGGAGCAGGACAAGCTGGACCGCCTGGCCGCCGCCGGCGGCAACGCGGCCGGCTCGATCGCCGAGGCCGTCAAGGACGCCGACGTCATCATCACGATGGTGCCCGCCTCCCCGCAGGTCGAGGCCATCTCCTACGGTGAGAACGGCATCCTCGAGAACGCCAGGTCCGGCGCGCTGATCATCGACATGTCGTCGATCACCCCGCAGACCTCGGTCGACCTCGCGAAGAACGCCGCCGCCAAGGGCATCCGCGTCATCGACGCCCCGGTGTCCGGTGGCGAGGCCGGTGCCATCGAGGCCGTCCTGTCGATCATGGTGGGTGGCGAGCAGGCCGACTTCGACGAGGCACTGCCGGTCCTCGAGACCCTCGGCAAGGTCATCGTCCTGTGCGGCCCGCACGGCTCCGGCCAGACGGTGAAGGCCGCCAACCAGCTCATCGTCGCGGTGAACATCCAGGCGTGCGCCGAGGCCGTCGTCTTCCTCGAGAAGTCCGGCGTGAACCTCCAGGCCGCCCTGGACGTCCTCAACGGTGGTCTGGCCGGCTCGACGGTCCTGACCCGCAAGAAGGACAACTTCCTGAACCGCGACTTCAAGCCCGGTTTCCGGATCGACCTGCACCACAAGGACATGGGCATCGTCACCGACGCCGCCCGCAACGTCGGCGCGGCCCTGCCCGTCGGTGCGGTCGTCGCCCAGCTGGTCGCCTCGCTGCGTGCCCAGGGTGACGGTGGCCTGGACCACTCCGCCCTGCTCCGTGCCGTCGAGCGCCTCTCCGGCGCCCAGGTCTGAGCACCTCCCCTCTCCCAGGGGACCCGAGTTTCCGGATGGCGCCGGTGCTGACACCTGTCCTGTCGCGCCCAAGTGCCGGCGCCGTCCGGATTACCACTCGCCTTCAACTTCGTTCAACAAACTGTTGACGTTTAGTTCTCGCCGAAATTAGGCTGTTCCGCATGACGGAAGACGCTTTCCGTCAGCAGTTACCCCGTACGGAAGGTCACCATGTCGAAGCGCACGCTGACGACCGAGTCCGGCGCCCCGGTCGCCGACAATCAGAACTCCGCCACCGCCGGCGTCGGTGGCCCGCTCCTGGTCCAGGACCAGCAGCTGCTCGAGAAGCTTGCCCGCTTCAACCGTGAGCGCATCCCGGAGCGCGTGGTGCACGCCCGCGGCTCGGCCGCGTACGGCTACTTCGAGGTGACCGACGACGTCACTGCATACACCAGCGCCGCGTTCCTGAACACGGTCGGCAAGAAGACCGAGACCTTCCTGCGGTTCTCCACCGTGGCCGACTCCCTCGGCGGCGCGGACGCGGTCCGCGACCCCCGTGGCTTCGCGCTGAAGTTCTACACCGAAGAGGGCAACTACGACCTCGTCGGCAACAACACCCCGGTGTTCTTCATCAAGGACCCGATCAAGTTCCCCGACTTCATCCACTCCCAGAAGCGCGACCCCTTCACGGGCAAGCAGGAGCCGGACAACGTCTGGGACTTCTGGGCGCACGCCCCCGAGGCGACGCACCAGATCACCTGGCTCATGGGTGACCGCGGCATCCCGGCGTCGTACCGTCACATGAACGGCTACGGCTCCCACACGTACCAGTGGACCAACGAGCAGGGCGAAGCCTTCTTCGTCAAGTACCACTTCAAGACCAACCAGGGCATCCGCTCCCTGTCGGGCGAGCAGGCCGCCGAGCTCGTCGGCAAGAACGCGAACTCGCACCAGACCGACCTGCTGCAGGCCATCGAGCGCGGTGTGAACCCCTCGTGGACCCTGTACGTGCAGATCATGCCCGCCGCCGAGGCCGCGGACTACCGCTTCAACCCGTTCGACCTCACCAAGGTGTGGCCGCACAGCGACTACCCGCTGCAGCGCGTGGGCCGTCTGGTCCTCGACCGCAACCCGGACAACGTCTTCGCCGAGGTCGAGCAGTCCGCCTTCTCCCCGAACAACTTCGTCCCGGGCATCACCGCCTCGCCGGACAAGATGCTCCAGGGCCGCCTCTTCGCGTACGCCGACGCCCAGCGCTACCGCCTCGGTGTGAACCACACCCTGCTGCCGGTCAACGCCCCGAAGGCGACGAAGGCCGAGAACTACGGCCGCGACGGCGTCATGGCGCTCCGCAACGGCTCGCGCCACGACAAGAACTACGAGCCCAACTCGTACCAGGGTCCGGCCGAGACCGGTCTGGCGCTGGGCGCCCCGAAGGCCGTCTCCGGCTACACGGGCACCCACGAGGCCCCGGCCCACACCAAGGACGACGACTTCTTCCAGGCCGGTGAGCTCTACCGCCTGATGTCGGAGGCCGAGAAGCAGCGTCTGGTGGCGAACATCGCCGGCGGTCTGTCTCAGGTCACCCTGGAAGACGTCATCGAGAAGAACCTGGCTCACTTCCACGCCGCCGACGCCGACTACGGCAAGCGCGTCGAGGAGGCCGTCCGCGCCCTGCGCGACGCCTGAGCCACCCAGTTGTACCGGGGGCCTGACGGGAGGTCAGGCCCCGGGTGCTCAGCCCGACCCGTGGACCCGGATGAGGGGTGGTACACGGTGAGGGCAGGACGAGGACCGTGGCGAGCGTGCGAGCCAGTGCGGTGGTAATGGGTTCCGAGGCCCGTCTCTTGACCTGAGGGAGACGACGCCGGAGTTCTCGTCGCCCGCCCGCCACGGTCCCAGCCAATCCTCTTCGTACAGGGGCACGCACAGAGCCCCCTGCGCGCGTAGGTCCCCACCTCCCCACACACTCCGCCCGGCGGTGCGAACGTCCTGTCGCGCCAGCCTCGCACCGTCGGGCGGTAACAAACCAGAGCGCCGATTCACGGACGGTCCCGTGAATCGGCGTTTTGCCGTGCCGGGCACAGGTCCGGCGTGCGGCGTGCGGCGTGCATACCAGCCACCCCGGGGCCTGTTGACTCCTCCCTCGCGGCGGCTCCCCCGGCCTCCTCGTCAGCTTCCTCACCGGTACCGCCGCGACGCCGCCGGCCACGGTTCCCCTCATCCCCAGCCCGCGCGGCCACTTCGCCGACCAGCACTGGTACGCCGTAGCTAGACCGTCTCTCCCCGGGAAGGCTCCCGGCTCCAGTGCAGCTCGCGCACTGCGTCCGCGGCCTCTCTGCGCACATCGGACCGGGGGTGCTGGAGGAACCGCTCAATGATGGGGAGCGCCGCTCGGTCGTGAGTCGAGCCCAGGACGCCGAGGACGTACTCCAAGAGCAACGGTTCGAAGCCATCCGCGCCGACAGCGAGCGGCTCCACCACCCGATAGGGAAGCTTGTAGTACGTGGATGCCGTGCAGACCGCGTGCAGTGCGGACTCCCGCACCTGGTAGCCCTCATCAGAGAGCGCGACGGTCACAAGGCGCTCGACGGCCCGCTCGGCGTCGTCCTGCGTCAAGCGGCCCGTCTCCAGGACATCGCTCACAGCATCGAGGCAGAAGTCCCGGTGGCCTGCATCGGAGCCGTTCAGCTCCTTCCGGGCCGATTCGATGAATGCCGTCAGCGCCTGATATCCATCCACGGCCAGAGCATAGGAGACGGTCCGGCAGCCGTCACGGGCGTCATCTCTCTCTGGCAGCCGCCAGTAGCCGGGGGCGCCATGCCGGCCTCCTGGGCCCGCACAGCGTCGCGTCGCAGGCCCCGAAGGCATGGGGTGAGGCCTCCGGGGAACGCCGAGCGGCCCCCGACCCTCCGGAAGGAGGGACGGGGGCCGCCGGGTGGTGCGGGGGTGGATCAGACCTGCAGGGCCTTGATCGCGGTCGGGGCGTGGCCCGGCTCCGTCGCGAGCTCCTCGAACTCGGTGACGTCGCTCATGTCGACCGTCTTGCTCATCGCGATGTTGGTGATGCGCTCCAGGATGGCCTCGACGACGACCGGGACCTGGAACTCCTGGGCCAGCTTCTTGGCCTCCTCGAAGGCCTCGCCCAGCTTGTCCGGGTCGGTGACGCGGATCGCCTTGACGCCCAGGCCCTCGGCGACCTTGACGTGGTCGACACCGTAGACACCCAGCTCGGGGGTGTTGATGTTCTCGAACTCGAGGTTGACCTCGAAGTTGATCCCCAGGCCACCCTGCGCCTGACGGATCAGACCCAGGTAGGCGTTGTTCACGAGGACGTGGACGTAGGGGACCTTGTGCTGGGCGGCGACCGCCAGCTCCTCGATCATGAACTGGAAGTCGTAGTCGCCGGACAGCGCGACGATCGGGGTCTCCGGCTCCGCGGTGGCGGCACCGATGGCGGCCGGGATGGTCCAGCCGAGCGGGCCGGCCTGGCCGCAGTTGATCCAGTTGCGCGGGCGGTAGACGTGCAGGAACTGCGCCGCCGCGATCTGGGAGAGGCCGATGGTGGTGACGTAGCGGGTCTCCGGACCGAACGCCTTGTTCATCTCCTCGTAGACGCGCTGCGGCTTCAGGGGGATGTTGTCGAAGTGAGTACGGCGCTGCAGGGTGGCCTTGCGGTCCTGCGCCGAGGCGGTCCAGGCGGAGAAGTTCGGCAGCTTGCCCTCGGCCTTGAGCTCCTTGGCGATCTCGATGAAGAGCTCCAGCGCGGCCTTGGCGTCGGAGGCGATGCCGAAGTCCGGGGCGAAGATCTTGCCGAGCTGCGTGGGCTCGATGTCGACGTGGACGAACTTGCGGCCCTTGGTGTAGGCGTCCAGGTTGTAACCGGTGTGACGGTTGGCCCAGCGGTTGCCGATGCCGAAGACGAAGTCCGACTCGAGGAACGTCGCGTTGCCGTAGCGGTGCGCGGTCTGCACACCGACCATGCCGGCGGCCAGCTCGTGGTCGTCCGGGATCGTGCCCCAGCCCATCAGGGTGGAGATGACCGGGACGTTGACCAGCTCGGCGAACTCGACCAGCAGGTCGGACGCGTCGGCGTTGATGATGCCGCCACCGGCGACGATCAGCGGGCGCTCGGACTCGAGCAGGAACTGCAGGGCCTTGGCGGCCTGGGCGCGGGTGGCCTGCGGCTTGTAGACCGGCAGCGGCGCGTAGGTCTCCGGGTCGAACTCGATCTCGGTCAGCTGGACGTCGATCGGGAGGTCGATGAGGACCGGGCCGGGGCGGCCGGAGCGCATCAGGTGGAAGGCCTCCTGGAACACGCCCGGGACCTGCGCGGCCTCCAGGACGGTCGTGGCCTTCTTGGTGACCGGCTTGGCGATCGAGGCGATGTCGACGGCCTGGAAGTCCTCCTTGTGGAGCTTCGAGACCGGGGCCTGACCGGTGATGCACAGGATCGGGATCGAGTCCGCGATCGCCGAGTACAGGCCGGTGATCATGTCGGTGCCGGCCGGGCCCGAAGTACCGATGCAGACACCGATGTTGCCCGCCTTGGCACGCGTGTAGCCCTCGGCCATGTGCGAGGCGCCCTCGACGTGGCGGGCCAGGGTGTGCGCGATGCCGCCCACGTTCTTGAGCTCGCGGTAGAACGGGTTGATCGCAGCACCGGGGACGCCGAACGCTTGTTCGACACCCTCGAGCTTGAGGATCTCCACTGCAGCGGCGGCGGCTGTCATACGAGGCATCGAGTTCTCCTGCGGGTCTGGCGGTCAGGCTTTTCCGTAATCCGGAAGTTTTGTTCTGCTATACGGAACAAGCTAAGCGGCGGCTCCTTCGGCGTCAAGGCGGTAGGGGACCCCGGAACCCACCAAAAGCCGCATCCCGCTCGACGACTTGTACAAATCACTGGTCCCCCGGCCCGAATCCCCCGGAAATGGCGCGCACCCTCCCCCCGTCGGTCGCCCGTGGTGGAGCATGGACGTACGCACAGCAACGAGGGGGTCCAGGTCTCATGGCGGAAGCGGTACCGGTGCGCTGCCCGGCGTGCCTGCGCGAGAACGGCTACACCGCCCCGGTCTTCCCCTGCGCCTGCGGAAGCCCGGTGCACCCCCCGCTGGACCTGGCGGCGCCGCCGGTTCAGCTGACCCACCGCACCTGGTCGGAGACCTGGGTGACGGTGCGGTGCGCGGCCTGCGGGCGGGAGAGCGAGTGGCCGCACCCCGAGCTGGGCTGCGGATCGTGCGGGACGGTGGTGCTGATTCCGGTGCATCCGCTGGAGCGGGTGGAATCCGGGGGCGGCGCGGGCGCGGGTGGCGCCGGTGGCCCGGGTGGCGCCGGTGGCCCGGCCGCGCAGCCTCCGGCCGGATCGACCTCGCCGGCCGGCCCCGCGCCGTCGGCGGGCCGGCCGGAGCCGGGGAGCGCCGGGCGCGGGTCCACGGGCGGGCGCCCGGCGCACATCCCGCCTCCACCGGCCGCGCCGGTGCCGCGGCCCGCGTTCCGGCCGGTGACCATCCGTACGGCCCGCGACGCGGTGGCCACGGCCGCGCTGTACCTGCGCTGGCTCGGCTTCCGCGACGTACGACAGCCCGACGGGCGCCCGATCCCCTCGGCGGCCGTGGACCTGCGCGCCCCGGGCCTGGTCGCCCAGGTGGACCCGACCACCGCACCGGCCGGGCTGCGGGCGGTGGAGTGCGTCTGGCTGAACGGGCTCACCGCCTCCGCGACCAGCGTCTACTTCTCCCTCGCCGGGTACACGAAGGACGCCCGGGTCCGCGCGGACGAGCTCGGCATACCGCTGTTCGTCATGGACCTGACGGGCATGCCACAGCCGGTCAACGACCCGGCGGACGCCCTGGTGGGCCCGGCCTGATCGACAGGACCCCCCTGGGGGCTGTCCGGCCGAGCCCGACAGGATCGGCAAGCCACCCCCTAAGCTCGTAGGCATTGCCTACTTCCTGCCCAGGAGAGCCCGATGAGCCTGTACGACATCCCGCTGACCACCCTGTCCGACGAGCCCACCAGCCTCGTCGCCCACAAGGGCAAGGCGATCCTCCTGGTGAACACCGCCTCGCAGTGCGGCCTCACTCCGCAGTACTCGGGACTGGCCCGCCTGCAGTTCACGTACGCGGAGAAGGGCTTCACGGTCATCGGCGTGCCCTGCAACCAGTTCGGCGAGCAGGAGCCCGGTACCGCCGAGGACATCCAGACCTTCTGCGCGGCCGGCTTCGGCGTCACCTTCCCCATCCTGGAGAAGTCCGAGGTCAACGGCGAGAACCGGCACCCGCTCTACCAGGAGCTGGTGAAGACCCCGGACGCGGACGGCGAGGCCGGGGACATCCAGTGGAACTTCGAGAAGTTCCTGATCTCCCCCGCCGGCGAGGTCGTGGGGCGCTTCCGCCCGCGTACGGAGCCCGAGGCTCCCGAGGTCATCGCCGCGATCGAGGCGAACCTGCCGGCGTAAGGCGTACGCCCTCCCGTACGCACTCCCGAACGCGGCACGGGCTGCTGCGCGGCTGCGGCGCGCGCGGCACCCCGTACCCCGCTCACCGATCAGGCCAGGTCGGCCTCGCGGTACTCCCCCGCCGAACCGGCCGCGGTGAGCTCCCGCAGCTCCACCCGGCGGATCTTGCCGGACACGGTCTTGGGCAGCTCGCCGAACTCGATGCAGCGGATCCTCTTGTACGGGGACAGCACCGCGCGGGAGTGCTCGAACAGCACCCGGGCCGTCTCCGGCCCGGGCTCCCACCCGACCGCGAGGGTGACGTACGCCTTCGGGACCGCCAGCCGCAGCTCGTCCGGGGCCGGGACGACGGCGGCCTCGGCCACCGCCTCGTGCTCCAGCAGGGCGCTCTCCAGCTCGAACGGGCTGATCTTGTAGTCCGAGGCCTTGAACACGTCGTCGGAGCGCCCGACGTAGGTGAGGTACCCGTCGGCGTCGCGCGCTGCGATGTCACCGGTGCGGTAGAGCCCGTCCGCCATCGCCTCGGCCGTGCGCTGCGGATCGTCGCGGTAGCCGGTCGTCACCCCGGCGGGGCGGGTGCGCAGGTCCACGCAGAGCTCGCCCTCATCGGCGGACTCCTTGCCGGTGACCGGGTCGAGCAGCACGATCTCGTAGCCGGGGGCCGGGCGGCCCATGGAGCCGGGCTTGACGGGGGCTCCGGGGAAGTTGCCGACCTGGAGGGTGGTCTCGGTCTGACCGAAGCCGTCGCGAATGGTGATGCCCCAGGCCGCGCGGACCTTCTCGATGACCTCCGGGTTGAGTGGCTCCCCGGCGGCGACGGCCTCGCGCGGGGGCCTGGCCAGCCGGGTGAGATCGGACTGGATCAGCATCCGCCACACGGTGGGCGGGGCGCAGAAGGTGGTCACCCCGTGCCGGTCCATTTCGGCCATCAGGCGCTCGGCGTCGAAGCGGGTGTAGTTGTGGACGAAGACGGTCGCTCCGGCGTTCCACGGGGCGAAGAGGTTGGACCAGGCGTGCTTGGCCCAGCCGGGAGAAGCGATGTTGAGGTGCACGTCGCCGGGGCGCAGCCCGAGCCAGTACATGGTGGAGAGGTGCCCGATGGGGTACGAGGCGTGCGTGTGCTCGACGAGCTTGGGGCGGGCGGTGGTGCCGGAGGTGAAGTAGAGCATCAGCGGGTCGGTGGCGAGGGTCTCGCCGTCCGGCGTGAAATCGCCGTCGGCGCCCTCCGTGTCCGCGAGCCGCAGCCAGCCGTCGGGGACCCGGTCCCCGGCAACGATCCGGGTGTAGTCGCCGGGGACCTCGTCGAACTTGGCCGTGTCCTCGGCGCGGGCGATGACGTGGCGCACCTGGCCGCGCTCGACGCGGTCGCGCAGGTCGGCAGGGCCCAGCAGTGGCGTGGCGGGGATGACGACGGCGCGCAGCTTCATCGCGCCGAGCATCACCTCCCACAGCTCGCGCTGGTTGCCGAGCATGACGAGGATCCGGTCGCCGGGCGCGACGCCCTGCTCGCGGAGCCAGTTGGCGGCCGCGCCGGACCGTACGGCGAGCTCCGCGAAGGTGAGGCCCTGGCTGGTGCCGTCCTCCTCGACGATGCGCAGGGCGTCGGCGTCGTTCCCGGCGGCGATGTGGTCGAACCAGTCCAGGGCCCAGTTGAAGCGCTGCGGGCGGGGCCAGGTGAATCCCGCGTGGGCGGCCTCGTAGTCGCCGCGGCGCTCCAGGAGGAAGTCCCGAGCGGCCAGGAACTGGGCGGTGGCGCTGTTCTGCGTACTCTCGGTCGTCATGACAGGCATCGTGCCGCGTTCGGTGTACGGACCACCAGTGCGGCGTCAGCCCCGAGTTGACCCTTAGCGGGCGGCGTTCCCGGCGGATCAGGGATTGATCACGCCGAACCGTACGGACCCGCCACCGGCCCGGGTGGACTCACCCATCCCTTCCAGCATCCGCTCCCCCTCGTCGACGATCTCCTCCTTCGCCGCCTTCGGCAGACGGCCGAACAACTCGACGGTGAGTATCTGTCCTTCCAGCTTCCACAGACCGGCGAGGAAGCCGTCCACGAGCAGGGTGCAGTGGGCCTGGTTTCCGGTCCACGTGCGCCCCTTGATCTCGGGGGCGACCACGCGGGTGCGGTCGGCGTGCGAGAGCAGCAGGTTGTCGAACTCCGGGAGGAAGCGGGGCGGCGCCGGGGTGTCCGCGTCGGGGCGGGGGGCGTCGGGGAGGTCGAACAGCTCCACGCCGTTCTCGTCCTGGAAGGCAAGCAGGCCCGGGCGCAGCCGCTCGAAGGCCTCGCGCAGCCGGGTCAGTCCGGCCCAGGTCTGCATGTCCTTGACGGAGGCGGGCCCGAAGGCGGCGAGGTAGCGCAGCACGACCTCGTCGACGGGCTGCGCCGCCGTCGCCGTCGCCGTCGCGGTATCGGCAACGGGCTTTCCGAGCCACTTCTCCACGGTGGTGAGCCGGACCTGGCCACTGCGCCCCCACACCCCGCGGGGGGTGACCTGGACGAGAGGCAGGCGGCAGCGCGCGGCGACGGACAGGGACTGCGGATCGGCGTCGGGCCATTCCCGGAGCAGTTCCTCGCGGATCTCGCCCATGGTGCGGGGCTCGCTCTCGACGAAGGCGCGCGCCCGCCGCGCCAGCCGGTCCAGGTCAACTCCCGCGAGACCCTTGCGGAAGTAGTTGACCTCCCGGTCGCGGGCGGGCTGGACGAGGGGCCGCAGCGTCAGGGCGTCGTGGGCGGTGTGCGTGTGGATCGTCGACCGCATGGTGACCATCCGGACCACCTCGCGGGACTCCATGAGCCCGGCCAGCTCGGCGGGCCGGAAACCGGCGAGGCGGGCGTGCAGCTGGAAGTACGGCGGCTTCGCGTTCTGCGCCTGGAGTCCGAGGAGGTGCGCGACGGCGTCCCGCGCGGACATGTCGGCGCGGCTCAGCAGCAATTGGCGTGCGAGCGTGGCACGGTTCAGAGCGCGGGTGTCGAGTACGGGATGTGTCG
Source organism: Streptomyces sp. NPDC048257 (assembly GCF_043201855.1). Taxonomy (NCBI): domain Bacteria; kingdom Bacillati; phylum Actinomycetota; class Actinomycetes; order Kitasatosporales; family Streptomycetaceae; genus Streptomyces; species Streptomyces sp. NPDC048257. Next base: position 221,382 of record NZ_JBICZI010000002.1, on the reverse strand, counting down.
TCCTGGAGGCCATGACAGCACGCTAACCCTCCTTGCGGACAGCTTCTGTCCGCAACCCGATTCCCGGCCTCCGCCGAGCCGCTTTCCCCCTATATCCTGCCCCTTGCCCGTAAACGCACGTTCGACCGGGAGCTGACCTGCGATGCCTTCGATGCCGGAGCGCCCGGACCACCGCCCGTCGCCGTCCGCCGGGAAGCGCGCCGGATGGCGCCGCCCCGCCTCCCCGCCCGCCGGCACCCCTCCGGCGGGCCCGCCGTCCGCCCCGCAGCCGGCACCTGCGGCCACCGCTCCCCCGGCCCACCGCAGCGTGATCGACTCGGCCGTCTACCGCGACGGCCGCCGGGTCGCCTCTCCGGCCACCCTGGCCGACACCTTCCGGCGGCTGCGGGAAGAGCCCGACGGGATGGCCTGGATCGGCCTGCACCGCCCCACGGAGCCCGAACTCCACTCCCTCGCGGCCGAGTTCAACCTCCACGAACTCGCCGTCGAGGACGCCCTGGAGGCCCACCAGCGCCCCAAGCTGGAGCGCTACGGCGACACCCTCTTCGTCGTCCTGCGCGCCGCCCGCTACCTCGACGCCCAGGAGGAGGTCGACTTCGCCGAGCTCCACATCTTCGTCGGCCCGGACTTCCTGATCACCGTCCGCCACGGCGGCGCCCCGGACCTCTCCGCGGTCCGCCGCCGCATGGAAGCCAACCCGCAACTCCTCTCCCTCGGCCCGGAGGCGGCCCTGTACGCCATCCTCGACGCGGTGGTCGACGGCTACGTCCCCGTCGTCGAGGGCGTCCAGACGGACATCGACGAGATCGAGACGGAGGTCTTCCGCGGCGACCCGGCGGTCTCCCGCCGCATCTACGAACTCTCCCGCGAAATGGTCGAGTTCCAACGCGCCACCCGCCCCCTGGTCGGCATGCTCCACGGCCTGATGGCGGGCTTCGCGAAGTACGGCACGGACGAGGAACTCCAGCGCTACCTCCGCGACGTCGCGGACCACGTCACCCACACCAGCGAACGCGTGGACGGCTTCCGCCAGGCCCTCACCGACATCCTGACGGTCAACGCCACCCTGGTCTCCCAGCAACAGAACGCCGAAATGCGCGCCCTGGCCGAGGCCGGCTTCGAACAGAACGAGGAAATCAAGAAGATCTCCTCGTGGGCCGCCATCCTCTTCGCGCCCACCCTGGTCGGCACCATCTACGGCATGAACTTTGAGTACATGCCTGAGTTGGGTTGGAGCTTTGGATACCCCCTCGCGATCTGCCTCATGGGGTTGGTTTGCGTGAGTTTGTACGCAATTTTTAAGCGGCGGGGCTGGCTCTAAACTCCTCACATCCCACTCAGCTCTCCTTCGCACTTTGCTCTCGCATCACTCACAGATCGACCCAGAAGCGGCCGTGGGGAGTGCCTGGGGAGAATAGATGCGAGTGATCTCCTCTCCCTGTCCCCCACAAGCCCGTGACCAGGCCCTTTTGGGCGTCGGCAAGCCCTGGGGAGAATCCGGGGAGAAACGAATGGCAGTCTGCGCCTTACGCCCGCCGCAACGAGCCCGGCTCGGCTTCCTGTTCAGTGCTCCCTGCAGAGCCCGCCGATCCTGCGGCGCGTCACAGACAGTGACCTCCATACGCTTGCCGTCCCCGATAGGCCCGCAGGGTCAGAACGCCCTGAACCATCGCAAGTATCGTCCGTGCGATCGACGCCAGTCGCGAGGCTTCAGCAACTCGCCATACACCGCACCGTGCCCCCGGAGCCGGCGACAGAGCAGATACCTTCGGCCGTCAACGCGTACCTCGTGGACCAGCTCTCCAGAGGCGGGCGTGGTGCCAGCCACTGGTCGTGGCGGCGCCATCAAGATCACCACCGAAGGGTGCCCGCCGACGCTGGGCAGTGCACCTAAGCTATTGATCCGAAACGCTTTGAGTTCAGGCTCGTTGATGGTGTGTGAGTGATCTGGTGGGGGATGCGCGGGCCTGGTCGCCGGACGCGCAGGAGGCTGTGCGGTTGCTGGCGGTGTCGGCTCTGGTGGAGGGCCGGGACCGGGTTGAGGTTGCCGCCCTGTTCAAGGTGTCGGTCAAGGCCGTGGACAACTGGTGGGTGAAGTGGCAGGCCGGCGGGCGGGACGCACTGCTGTCCCGCTCGAGAGGCCGCCGCGTGGGTGAGCATCAGGTCCTGTCGGAGGCCGAGCAGGCTGCGGTCCGGCAGGCCGTCCTCGATCACATCCCCTCCGACCTGGGACTTTCGGGCCAGCTGTGGACGCGGGGGCAGATAGGCGAGGGGGGTCCGCTTCACCGAGCCCGGGGTGGGCAAGTACCTCAAGCGTTGGGGGCTGACATTCCAGCGTCCGGACAAGCGGGCGGTCGAGCAGGACGCGGAAGCGGTCCGCGTCTGGCACGAGGAGACCTGGCCGGTGATCCGGGCCAGGGCGAAGGCGGAGAACGGCGAAGTTCTCTTCGGCGACCAGGTCGGGGTCCGCTCGGACCAGGTCACCGGCCGCACCTGGGGTGCCAAGGGCGCGACTCCCATCGTCCGCCGGACCGGGAACCGGTTCTCCGTGAACGCGATGTCCGCGATCAGCACCCGTGGCCGGATGCACTTCATGGTCTTCACCGAGTCGTTCGACGCGAGGGTCATGTGCCGCTTCCTCACCCGGATCGTCGGGCACTTCGACCGGAAGGTCCACCTGATCGTCGACCGGCACTCGGCCCACCGCTCGAAGACCGTCCAGGCCTGGCTCGCCGGCCACAAGGACGAGATCGAGCTGCACTTCCTGCCCTCGTACTCACCCGAGCTGAACCCCGACGAGCTCGTCAACGCCGACCTCAAACGCAGCCTGCCCCACACCCACAGGGCCCGGAACCAGGCCGAACTCGCCGCCGACACCCGCAGGTTCTTCCGCAGACGCCAGCGTCAGCCACACATCGTCCGCGGCTACTTCGGCGGCCCCCACGTCCGCTACGTCCTCGACCAGAATTAGATGAGTTTCCGATCAAGAAGGAACGTATGTTTGGTGGTACGTAGGGCTCCGGCTCCCTAGGCGACAGCGTCGACCGCCCGGCGGCTTCTGGATCAAGGCCGCCTACCCCATGTCAGGAGACATACCATGCACGACCCGGAGTCCCAGCACGAGTGGGTGGCTTTCGACTTCGGGGTGACGGGACTCTGCGGTTCCTACCACAATGATTGGCCGCTGGACGCCCCGGGGCCGGTCGAGCATGCCTTGACGTACTGGGGCCCGGACGGCGATCCCACCGGCTTGATCCTGGTCCTTGAGGAACTCGTACGGCTGGATCGCTCCCCTCTCACCCCTGCGGAGCTGGACCTGCTGTGGGAGGCTCCGGGGGGGACCCGCTCGGTGGCTCTCCCACGTTCGGCGGAGCCCGACGGGCCTGGCTGGACCAACTGCTGGCAGGGCTTGCACCGCTCGCCCTGTCCCGGGGTGCTTCGGAATCGCAGTGGGCCGCCTTGGCCAGCTCCCGCTTCGGCCAGTGCGTCCCGCCCGCGGGGTGTCTCCTCCAGGGTGCGGACCACCACTTCTTCCACCTGGGCGTCGCTGATGGTCCGCGGCACCCCCGGGCCGGGGCTCGTCGGCAAGTCCGTCCAGCCGGTCACGCAGGAACCTCGTGCGCCACTTGGCGACGGTGCCCCGGTCACACCCAGCCGGGCTGCAACCGCCAGGTTCGGCCCGCCCTCCACACGCCAGCACGATCCTCGCCCGCAGGGCCAGCCCCTGCGCGGTCGTCCGGCGCCTGACCCAGTTGCTCAACACCTGCAGCTCGGTCTCGCTCAGGACCAGCGCCTCCAGCCTGCTGTCACCCACAACCCCCAGCAGACCGATGCGCCAGCCAGCATCCGTCAGCCAAACCCCTGAAGTGGTACGGAAAGCAACTCACGTGGTGCCGAGCAACTCACAACCAGATCGCTAGTGTCCTGCGCCGTTAAGTCGTCGGTAGTTTCGACGTGCCGCTCCGGCCCAATCCAAGTAGCCGACCAGGCGTCTTGACCGTTCGTGGCGCAGCAGAACTGCCTACGAACTTCAGGCGCAGGACACTAACGGTGGTTTGTTGACGGCGGCTCAGGGCCGCAGTAGGCCAGCAGCAGAGGAACTTCGCCCTTGCTGCCGGAGGTTGTGATGACCCGTCGTGTGCCGTGTCCGCCCGCGCCGGGTCCGCTGGAGGCTTACGCCGCACAGTTCGATGACCTGTTCTCCACGCTGGCACAGCGCCGCGGGTTCCGGGAGTACCTTGCCGGGCTTTTGCTGCCGCGAGACCGCAACAAGACCCTGACCTGCCTCGCTGGGGTTGAGCCCGTGGTCGGGGCCCAGCACCCGGCGGTGCAACGGTTGCAGTTCTTCCTCTCCGAGTCGACCTGGGACCACGAGCGGGTCAACGCCCGCCGGGTGGAACTCCTGCTCGCTGACCCGGCGACCGCGCCCCACGCGGGCGGGGTGCTGGTGATCGACGACTCGGGGGATCGCAAGGACGGGAAACGCGACCGCGCACGTCGGCCGGCAGTGGCTGGGCCGGCTGGGCAAGACCGACAACGGCATCGTCACCGTGACGACCTGCTGGGCCGACGAGAACCTCTACTACCCGCTTCACGCCGTGCCCTACAGCCCCGCCCACCACTTCCCCGAGGGTAAGAAGGACCCCGGGTTCCGCACGAAACTGCAGATCGCGGCCGAACTGGCCGGCACCGCCAAGGCCGCTGGTGTGACCTTTCGGGCCGTGGCCGCCGACTGCGCCTACGGCGACCAGGACAGCTTCCGCAGGCAGCTCGGCGCGGCGGGGCTGCCGTTCGTCATGGCCCTCAAACCGAGCCACGGCACCTGGGCCTACGGCAAAGACGCCTACACACCCGTCGACGCCGCACATGCCCCGACCTGGACAGACCCCGATAACCCCGGCGACTGGACCGGCGTCGAGCGGACGTTCCGGGACGGACATACCGAAACATGGTGGGCAGCCGACGCCCGCCTCGGCTGGTGGGGCCCCGACGGCAACGTCCGCCTGGTCGTGGCCACCACCGACCCGGCCACCCTCCCCGCACACACCACCTGGTACCTGGCCACCGACCTGCCCCGGCCCGGCGGACCCCGTGAGGCCGACAGCCCCGAACCCGCCGCTGACCTGCACGAAATCGTGCGGATCTACGGGATCCGGCACTGGATCGAACAGAGCTACAAACAGATCAAGGACGAACTCGGCTGGGCCGACTTCCAGGTCCGCTCCGACACCGGCATCCGACGCCACCAAACACTCGTCACCTGCGCGTTCTCATTCTGCTGGAACACCTGGTTCAGCCGGCCACCCGAGGTCCCGTCTGCAACGGCGACACCGGAGCCGCCCAGGAAACCGGGCCAGCCCGAGAGGGGGCCCAGCCAAATCCCACCAGCCCCACCCGGCCAGCTGGCCCCGCGCGATACGGGCCGTCCGGGCCTGGCTCGACCCCTGGACCAGCCTCCAGCGATGCTGGCGAGCCTGGACGAACGCACCCCCACCACCAGAACTCCAAGCCCTGATAAACGCCCTCGGCGCAGGCCACCAACTGGACCTCTACACCCCGGTTTAACAAACCACCGCTAATAGTGCTTGGTCAGGTCGGTGTTGATGTTGCGTGTCCTGTGGGTTCGGTGTGTCGTTCAGGATGTGTAACTCCGGAGGAAATTGCATCAGTGCGTGACGAGTTGGAGGACTTCGCGGCAGAGATCTTCGAGCCGTTCCCGCGTAATGCTCGGCGTTGGTGGGGGCAGGGCCGTCTGCGCGGGCTGCTGACCGATGGGCAGCGCAAGTCGGTCGAGCCGATGGCCGCCCGGCTGAGTGAGGACGGGAACCGTCAGGCTCTGGCCCACTTCGTGACCAGCAGCCCGTGGGATCCGGCGCACGTGCGGGCCCGGCCGGCAGGTCCGCAGCCCGTGACTGCTCGACCGCTTCTCCCTGGTGCGGCCACGACCTGCCTAGTGCCGCGGCCCCCGGAAGGGCGGCTCCGCCGCACCCCATGCGAAGGCATACGGGTCCGCCCCGCCCGAGTACGAGCATGCGACCCCGGCATCAGGCAGGTCGAACTCCTCTCGCAGCCACCCGTCCAGGGCTACGGCGGCGACTTCCGGCCGGTAATCGCTCAACGGGTAGTCGAGGGAGACGATCTCGATGCACACGCCCCCCGGATTCCTGGCGCACAGCTCCTCGGAACGGAGGGAGAGGGCGAAGCAAAGCCAGACGAGATCTTCCCAGTGCACCCCCGACTCGGGAAGCAGGAGGCGCACGCCCCGGTAGATCTGCACGAATGGAGCCGAGACCTCGCCCGGCGGCTTGGCCTGGGCCGAGAGGTCCGCCGCCAATCCGCCGAGCGGACTCCTGAGCCGATATTTGAACGTTCGAATCATTTCACTCAGTCCACAAACTTGAGAAGATGGAAAACGCCCCGGCTGAAGTAGTTCTCGACGCCCATGCCGGTGGGGCCGCGGACATAGTCGAAGTTGTGCGGCTGCGCCCCACCCTCACTGTAGATGCGACTGTGTTTCTCGAAGAATTCATCCATCTTGTCTGGGGTCATCTTCGTGATGTCCACCCTGTTCATGCCGGCGAAGTCGTCCGCCGACACCTTGAAGGTGAGGATCTCCACCTCCCCGCCGCGCCCGCGTATGCGCTCTGCATAGCGGACCGCCTCGTCCAGCGTGCCCCAGGAGTACACACCCTCGCCCCACTGCCCGCGGGTGTCCGCTGCGGGCCAAGGATTACCGTCGCCTCTGAGCCGCTCCGCATTGGCCGCGTCCTGCACCGTGTGGAACTCATGATAGTCAGGCGCAAGACCCAGGTGGTCGGTGGAGTGCAGGGGATTGGATACGTATGCCGACGGATTCGGCGCAGGAGCGAGTCCGAGGGGGTCGGCACTTATATATCTGCCGATTTCTGGATCGTAATAGCGCAGGCAGTTGTAGTGAATGCCGGTTTCCGGGTCGAAATACTGGCCGGCGAAGCGAAGGGGCGTGTAGGCCGACGCACCGCTGTTCCAGGCCGTGGCGCCCCACAGCGTTGCCCGGGTTCGCCAGCAGATGTTGCTCTCTTCGTCGATCAGCTCCGTGGGCGTACCGACCAGGTCCGTGACGATGGCGAAGAACCGCTCGTCGATCCCGCTCTGGGGCATTCCGTCGGATACGACGCGCTCCGTCTGCGCCAGCGGCCGCAGGCCGTTGTGGTCCCAGGTGAGAACGACTGATCGGCCAGGTGCCTCGTCCCGAGTCGTCGCCTGTTCGCACAGGACCGTGCCGTCCCACGTGAACGAGACCTGCTCCAGGACTTCGGCCCCGTCGGGCGCCAGGCGCTGCTTGGCGATGCGGCGGCCCAGTGGGTCGTAGTGGTAACGCCACATCGTGCCGTCAGGGGTGGTGACCCGCGTCAGACGGTCTTCGGGGTCCCACTCGTAGCGCCAGGTCTCCGGCTTCCTGGACAGCCGGGTCTTCCGGCGCAGAACGACACGCCCGAGTTCGTCGTGCTCGTACCGGACGCTGCCGGCCCTGGTGAGGGCTGTGCCGGTGTACTCCCGCTGCCCCGTGGCCTCCTGGCCCGGGTGAGCCGTGGGCCAGGACGCCTCGGTCTGGTTTCCGGTCGCGTCGTAGGCATAGCGCTCGGTCCATTCCGAGGCGCGCACGGCCGTGACGCGCCCGACCGCATCGAGCTCGAAGCTGCGGCTGCCGGAGAGCTGGTCGTCCATCCCGATGAGGTTTCCATCGGCACGATAGGTGTAGGAACGGTGCTGGAGACTGCGCCCCGCGCTCGAAACCCGCTGGCCCGTGAGGCGGCCGAGCTCGTCGTACCGGGAGGTGAAGGTGAGCGCCTCCCCGATGTGGCGGGCCGTCTCGCGGCCTGCAGCATCCCTTTCGAAGGACAGCGTCCGGCCCGAGGTCGTCAGCTCCGCCCGTCGGCCCATCGCGTCGTACGCCCAGGAGCTCACCGCGCCGGCTGGCGTCGTACGGGAGACTCGGCGGCCGAGCCCGTCGTAGGTGTAGCTCACCGTGCGGCCGTTCACCGTCTCGGACTTGAGATGGCCGAACCTGTCACGGAGGTACGTGACCGTCGCATCGGTGCCGACGGCTTCGGCGAGTTGGCCCGACAGGTAGTAGGTGAACCTCGTGACGGTTCCCTGCACGTCCTTCGCCGTGACCCTGCCCAGCTCGTCGCGCTCGTAGCGGATCGTCCGGCCGACGGCATCGGTGCGGGTGGCGAGTCCGCCCGCCGCGTCATGGGTGTAGGTCAGCGTGCGGTCGTCGAAGTCCGACTCGGATATGAGACGTCCCACCGCGTCGTACTCGTAGTCCCAGCTCTGGCCGAGCGGGTTGACGACCTGCGTCAGGCGGAGCTCCGCATCGTGCCGGAACTCGTATCGCACTCCGTCAGGGCCGGTGCGGGCCGCCATGAGGTCGAAATGGGTGTACGCGAAGCGCGTCACGCCGCCGACCGCGTCGGTGTGGGTGAGGCAGTTGCCTTCGCCGTCGTAGGTCCAGGACTCCTCGGTGCCGTCCGGCTCGGTACGGCGGGCGAGCTTTCCTTCGGATGTCCACTCGAACCTGGTGGTGGCCCCGAGCGGGTCCACCAGCGCGACCGGACGGCCAAACGCGTCGCGTTCCACACGTGTCGTGCCACCCATGGGATCGGTGATCTCGACACTCAGGCCGGCGGCGTTGCTGCGGATGAGGGTCGTGTTCCCCGATGCGTCCGCGACAGCGGTGATGCAGCCGTGCTCGTCGTACGTGTAGTACGTGGTCACGCCCGACGAATCGGTGACCGCCACCCGGTTGCCCCGGTCGTCGTACTCCTGCAGCGTCGTGGTGAGGTCCGGATGGACGACCTTGACCGGCATCCCAAGGTCGTTGTATTCGACGGTGGTCTCGTGCCCGTCAGGGCGAACGGCAGCTGTCAGCCGGCCCTCTTCGTCATACCGGAACCGGGTGGTGCGTCCCAGGGGATTCGTGCGGGACAGGAGGCGGTTGTAACGGTCGCGCTCGAAGCGGGTGGCCGTGCCCAGCGGGTCGATCTCCGCCACGACCTGGTGGGCGTCGTTGACCAGGTAACGGTGGACGGCTCCGCTCGCCATGGTGACGGTGGTGACGCGCAGCCCGGTCTCCGCATCGGTGCCGTCATAGTCGACGCGCAGCGCGATGTGGCCCTCCGCGCCGCCTTCGGCCACGCAGCGATCACGGTCGTCGTACGTGTAGTCGTAGCGGCTGCCGTTGGTGTCCGTCCACGACGTGACCCGGGCTCGCTCGTCATAGGCGAACCGGAGCGGCTCGCCGGAGGAGTTGATCACCTCGGTCAGGTTTCCGCCGGTGTAACCGTAGCGGCGGATCTCCTGGTCGCCGCCGTCCGGAGCGGCACCTGCGAGGTGCAGAGCGGTGATGCGGCCCGCGCTCGTGGTCAGCTCCAGGCGGTAGCCCGCGCCATGGACGATGCGGGTGGGGCTGCCCTCGGCGTCGTACTCGAAGGTGATCCAGTTCCCGTGGCGGTCGTCCATCTGCGCCAGCAGGGCGAGGCCCGCACCGCTGGTGGTGAAGTGCCGGACACAGCCGGTGTCGGGGTCGGTGACAGTGTAGTCGTCCCCGTCGCGGTCGAGGGGCCAGCGCGGGCCATGACTCGGCATGACCGGGACACCCGGCGCGGGGTGCGGGTAGGCCAGCAGCAGACCGTCGTCACGGACGAAGACGACGCCTTCGGAGTCGATCTCCAGGCGCTGGTCGGCGGTGGAGGACCAGGACGGGCCGAACCAACGGCCCGCCCGGTAGTCGGACGCCACCCGGCGGCGGAAGACCAGCGGCAGGACACCGGGAAGCACGACATCGCGCTGCGGCAGGTACATCACGCCGGTCGCAAGGTCGATTGGGTCGGTCGGCCCGTTCTCCACCGCGTTTTCCGTACGCGAGGACCTGGCCGGTTCGTCCGCGCCCTTGCGGGCGGCGCTTCGGGCGGCGTCGTCCGCACCGTGCTTGATGCTGTTCTTCAAACCGGCGGTGGCGATGGTCCTGATGCCGCCGGCGCCCTTGGTGCCGATGAGTTCGGGGATGAGCCGGCCGAGGAACTCGCTCGGGTCGCCCTTGGCCGCTTCCCACGCGCTCTTCAGTGCCCGGTCCGGATGCGCCGCGGTGGACGCCAGCCCGGCCAGGGTCATGTTCAAGTTCTTGTAGTACTCGGCGGGGTGGCTGATGTTGTACGGGTCGAGCGGGTCCACCGAGCGGACGAAATTGGTGATGCCCACGACGCCCTTGACGACACCGCCGCTCAAGTGCAGCATCTCCACGCCCTGACCCACACCCCAGTCGACGAAGTTGAGCTTGGCCCGGTCCGTGGCCGAAGGCATCGCCGGCGCGTGTGCGAGTGCTGCCGTGACCGCCTTGTTCGCCGTGTCGGCCGCCTCGTCGCGCTGGCGGCGCGCCTCGTTAAGGATCTCCCGCGCCCGGTCCCGGACGGCGTCGCCCGGATCGGTGGGGCATTCGGGCCTGGGCAGCGGATTGTCGCTGGTGCGCGCGTCCTCGAAGGCGTCCACCTTATTCTTGTAGGCGTCGGCCGCGTTCTTGGAGGCCTCCTGGCCCTGCTTGTAGAGGGCGATGGCCTCCCTAGCCTTGCCCTGCGCCCACGTCACCGTCGTGGCGTACGTCTCCAGGGCCTTGGCAGCGCCCTCGAAGGCGTCCGCCGCGTGCAGCCAGTCGATGGGCAGCGTCTGGAACTTCTCCCGAAAGGTGTCGGCCGCCGCGCCCTTCCAGTGACTGGAGTCCAGGCCCTTCATGCCCTGGCCCACCGAGTCGAAGGCGCTCTGGAAGTCCTGCAGGTTCTTGACACTGGCGTTGATGTCGCCGACGTTGCCGTGGATCAGCTCGTTGGCCTCCTCGGTCTGCCCGAGCTGCTGTTCACCGACCTTGGCACCCAGCGATGACGCTGTGCGGTCGCCCCAGTCCTCGACCGAATCCGCCCAGTCCTCGGCACCGACGTACTCAAGACCGCCCCCGACAACGTCCGTGGCTTTGTCGACGCCCTCACCGACGAGCTTCTTGCCGGCGTCCCAGCCCTCTTCGAGCTTTCCCAGGCCCTTGTCGACCCAGCCCCCGAAACTCACTGCTTACTCGCTCCCCCACGTCGGCTGCTTCGCCCGGTCCACGGCGCCCTGCGTGGGTTCCAGCGTCTCGCGCAGCTTCTCGTCCATCAGCTCGCGCTCCTTCGCGCCGAGCACACCCTGGTTCTGCATCGCGTCCAGCAGCCCGTCCTCGACGTCATAGCCGGTGTCGCGCCAGGTCTGCTTGACCTCCTTGTGAGCCTCGGAGAACGACTCGGCGCTCCAGTCCGCCCCATCCCACGCGTGTTGATCCCGGATCTCGTCCCAGTCCTTGGCCTTGACCTCCTCCTCCGTCAGATGCGGGTTGCCGTTCATACCGTTCACCGCGATCTTGAAAGTGTCCTTGATGTACTGCTCCTGCTCGCTGATCGCACCCGCCGACAGGCCGACGGCCTTCGCGAAGCCGTTCCCGCGCATCATCAGGGCACGTACACCCCACTCCCAGCGCTCGCAGAACGTCTTGAACCCCGACGCCAGGCCCTCGTGACCCAACTGCATCCCGGACAGCGACAGATCCGAGAAACCGCGCCCGGTGGATGCTTCACCGATCATTCCGAGGTCCTTAAGCTCGCCGTGCGCCTTGTCGATGCCGCTCGCTATCAACTTCAGCGCTTCCGGAGGTACATCCAGATCCGAATCCGAACCGCTCACCGCTCACCCCCGAGGTCCACCGCCGCCGAATCCGGGACCACGCCCGCGACCGGCGGGAACAACATCCCGTCGGCACTGCCGGCGTCGAGCGCCACTCCCGCGGGCACCCCCAGCATCGGCACCATCACGTCCAACAGCCGTGCACCGAACACCGAGTGGTACTCCCATTCCCGCCCTGCGTCGCCCTGCGCATCCGCGAATCTCGCCAGCGCGGCCTCGTCCGAGAACGCGCAGACCCACCGGACCCCGCCCCGCTCAGCCGTCCACAGGCTGCCGTACGGGTCGGTCGGCACCAGCACCGCCGTACGCCGGAACTCGCCCAACAGCACCGCGAACTCCCGGCGCCGCGCCACGACTTCCCGGTCCTCGACGGGCGTCGCGGCCTTCGCTTCCGTCACGGCGAGCGCCATAACCGCGTCAGCCAGATCGGCCAGCCGCATGGGCTGCCTAGGCTGCGGGTTCGCTCCCCCGTGGCTCTCCCCGTTCATCGTCACGAAAGGGATCATCACATGTTCGGTTTTTCGACTGCAATCTCAGGTCGCGGCCCGGCGCCGCAGCGCGCCTGCGGAAGTGGCCGAATTAGGCGGCTCACCTCGGGCTTACGTCCCGGGTCTTCCGGCCATCAGATCCAAACTCCAGTAGAGCAATCGTCCGTTGAGCTGCACGCTGTCGACCACTCCAGCGCCGTTCAGCCCGAATAGCAGCGCACAGGTCTGGGCAGAGGCCCCGTGGAGGTCCTGCAGGACAAGCCGGGATGCGGCAAGGTAGGCGGCGGAGCCCCTGCCTCCGGCCAGCCCAGGAACACCCCGGTCTCCGGACAGCTCCCGCATGTGGCCAAGGTCCAGACCGCAGCGCGCGGTGCTAGGCGGGCAGACTCCCGTGCAAGCAGCACACCAACACAACCGGGACCAGGCCTTGCACGGCGAACGCGAAGAACACACAGCGCCAGCCGGTGAGATGCGTCGGCACCGTGGACGCCCGAGGCAAGAACGTCGTCCCCTACGACTCAATCTCAGCCAGCCGGTCGAGCAGTGAAAAGGGGGCCAAAGGAACCGAAACATGCCGTAACCACTTTCGACACCCTCTCCAAGTCCAAGTCGGCCAACGATGCTTCCTGCTGCACATTGGATCTGCCCGACGCGGACACCTAAGACCGGAGCGAGATTCCACCTGCAAGGACTGAAAGCGCAACCGGGGTGCCGTTCTTTCGCTACTTTCAGTTGACGGCGCCAGCCTGCAGTCACCCAGGAGAGAGCCACCGAGGAGCACCGCCGGACACAGGTAGACGCCGTCTCCCTGGGGAGAATCTGGGGAGTATGGAGGGGCCTTGGGGAGCGCTTGGGGAGAATCGACTGTGCAGCACGGCATGACACCGAAAGGCCGCGAAAGACCTTCCGCCGCAGGCCAGGGAGTCTCTGAAGCGTGTTTCCGCAGGTCAGGGGCATCCAGGAGGTGGAATCAAGAAGATCTCCTCGTGGGCCGCCATCTTGTTTGCTCCCACGTTGGTGGGAACCATCCACGGCATGAACTTCGAGACCATGCCAGAACTGAAGTGGGTCGGCGGCTACCCCTTCGCCGTGGCTCTGATGGCGGTAGTTTGTCTGAGCTTGTACCTCATCTTCAAGCGTCGGGACTGGCTCTAGGGGGTGTCTTGTCGATGGGGCCGGATCGGGGTGCGGTGCCCTGGTGCGTGCGGTTGCAGGGCCGGGCAGGGAGTCGACGCGGAGCGTCGGCGGCCGACGAGAACGCGGCGGGCGTGCGTGCCGGGTGACGCGAGCCCGGCCTGACCGGCTAGGCACCCCCTGGGCAAACGTCGGGCTAGCAGCGGGCCAGGGTGCCGCTTTCGCGGGTGAGGTGGGTGCTGGACATCCAGCCTTCGGTGTTCGTTCCCTCGGCGCGGGCGTAGATCCACTTGTTGCCAAGGGCGTTGGTGATGTAGCAGTGGTAATAGACCTTCACGCCGGTCTTGACCACGCTCACGTAGCCGCACTCCGCGTACGGCCCGGTGTAGAGGTGGGAGTTGTCGAGCAGGTAGCCGTAGCCGTTGCTGCGGTTCTCGTGTTTCCAGCCGGTGCAGGCCGTCGACACCGGGGTGGGCTCCTTCACCGTGGAACTGGGCTTGGTCGCCGGAGAGGCGGACGAACTCGCGCCCGGCTTGGCGCCGTTCTTGCTCGGCGTCGTCGTGGGACCTGTCTTGTTCGCCGAGGGAGACGGAGCAACGGAGGACGACGGGCCGCCGCCCGCCGGGGAACCGACGGCGGGCGGCGTCACCTGCGCACCGTTCGCGGTCGTGCCGCCCTCTTGGCCGGTCAGGGCGTAGGTGATTCCGCCGCCCGCGGCGAGGAGTACGACGGCGGCCGCTGATGCGATGAGGGCGCGGCTGCGGCCACGTCCGCCACGGGCTGCAGCGGCGCGGCTCGTTTCGGGACTGGGGACTCCGGCGGGGCCCGCGGCCGGCGCGCCGGTCGCGGGCTGCGCGTAGCCGACATGCGGAGGAGCAGGCTGCGGGGCGGTCTGGGGGAACATCGGGGGTCCGAACCCGGGGGGCGGTACGGCGGCGGCCGCAGCCCCGGGAACCACCACGGGAGTGGAAGTCTGGCCCTCGGACGCCGTCCGGCCCGAGGCGACGCGCTCCAGCATGCCGCGCGCCTGGTCCGCGGTGGGCCGGTCCTCCGGTTCCTTCGCCATCAGCGCATGGAGCACCGGCGTGAGCGGTCCGGCCCGGCGGGGCTCCGGCAGCGGGTCGGTGACTATGGCCGACAACGTGGACCACGCGGAAGTGCGGCGGAACGGCGAAGTGCCCTCCACGGCCGCGTAGAGCGTCATGCCGAGCGACCAGATGTCCGACGCCGGCCCGGGCTCGATGCCCCGTGCGCGCTCCGGTGGCAGGTAGTCGAGAGAGCCGACGATGGCACCGCTGCGGGTCAGCTTGGCCATGGCGTCGTCCTCGGAAGACTCCATGGTGGCGATGCCGAAATCGGTGAGTACGACCCTCCCGCCCTGCTCCATCAGCACGTTGGCGGGCTTGACGTCCCGATGCAGTACGCCGACCCGGTGCGCGGCGTCGAGCGCGTCCATCAGCTTGGCGCCGATCGCCGCGGCCTCCTGCGGCTCCAGCGGGCCGCGCTCCGTCAACACGTCGTCGAGCGAGGGCCCGTCGACGAATTCCATGACGATGACCGGCAGACCCTGCTCCTCGGTCACGTCGTGCACGGTGACTACGCCGCTGTGCCGGATACGGGCGGCGGCCTGCGCCTCCCGCTGCATCCGGGTCCGCAGATCGGCGAGTTCGGACGTGGAGGCGTCGGTGAAGGCGCGCAGGACCTTGACGGCGACCTCTCGGTTCAGCAGTTCGTCCACCGCCCGCGCGACCACTCCCATACCGCCGCGCCCGACCACGGAGGTCACCCGGTAACGCCCCCCGAGCACCTTGCCTATCAGCTCGCCGCCATTCGCTTCCCCCGCCTTCACCGCACGCCCCGTTCCATCGCATCCATACTGTTCGTCATCCATCAACCGGCGGCCTCAAGGGTAGAGGCAGGAGCGTGGGCGGATTGCGGCGGCCGGACTCAGCGACGCCGCATGCCGCGTGCGTCATGGCATCGGCCTCTCGTCGACGCCTCGGCGAAGGCCGCATGCAGCCATGCGGCTGCGTGCCCGTCAGGGAGCCGTCTTCCACGGAGACGCCGCTGTCGCACCGGCGTTACCGGGACTGCCTCCGGCCAGGACAGGAGCCCCGGCGAGGGACACCCCCGCGCTCCGGGTACGGCGAAAGGCCCGGCCCCGGTCGGGAGCGACCGGGGCCGGGCCAGCCTGCCTGTGGGAGGGGATCAGCAGTTGCGGATGGAGTAGACCGGCGTCCAGTCCTGGCCGAGCTGACCGCCGCCGGGCTGGAAGGACTTCAGGACGCCGCCGCCCTGGTTGTAGAGGTACGAGGTGGGGTTGCCGGTCTGGTTGTCCCAGTAGGCGCCGTTGCCGTTCCAGTTGTAGACCGAGTACCGGTTGCAGTTGTAGAGGTAGAAGACCTTCCAGTCCGACGTCGTCGGGTCCCAGACGAGGGTGCAGAGGTTCCCGCTGGAACAGGTGTAGCTGCCGCCCGGAGCCACGTGACCGGTGCTGACGGCGGGCGAGATGCCCGGGGAGGCGGCGGCCGCGAGGGACGCCGACCGGGCGGCCGCGGGGGCGGCCGGCGCGACCTGGGCACGGGTGTCCGCGGCGGCCTGGGCGGATCCGGCGGTGAGGGCCGTCGTGAGCAGCATCGCGGTGACGCCGGCCATGCCGAGGATGGAACGGTTGAAGCGCATCGTGAACCCCTTGTCAGAGCGGTGTGACGTGCCCCAAGGCTCGCGGCGTAGGCGCTCCGGCAGTACCTCGCAGGTACGAGGTTCACCGCGCTGCGCTCAGCAGTTCGGGACCCAGGCGTGCGAGCGGGGGCGGTCCGCGCCGCCGCTCAGATTGGTCCTGGTACGCACCTTCACACAGCCCAGCACCTCCTGCCGGGCGGGCTGCGCGTAGTAGAGGACGTCGACCTGGTTCGCCCCCTCGGCCAGGTCGAACCCGTTGTTGTAGACCGAGCGGGGCGCGCTGCGGGCCGTCCAGGGACAGGGGGCCGGGCCCTCGATCCAGTCCATGTCACCGTCGACCCAGGAGCACATCTCGCCGCGGCCGTCCTCCTGCGAGAAGAAGCAGACGGCCCCGCGCCGGCACCGGTCGTACCCCGCCGCCTCGGCGGAGGCTCCGAAGTGGAGCAGACCCGAGCCCCATACGGCTCCCAGGCCCGCGAGCGCCGCCGTCGCCGTCCCGGCCGCGATCAGCACGCGGCGCCGCCGCCCCCGCCCGGGGCCGCGGGGCGCCGGCGGGGCGGGTGCCCGGCCGGCGGCCGCCGCCTCCACCCGGGGCAGCAGCGAAGCCGCGGTGTGCGCGGCCCGCTCCTCGTGCCCTCGGGCCAGGCAGTCGCGGACGATGTCCCGCCAGTGCTCCGGCAGTTCCGGCGACAGGCGCAGCTCCTCCTCGCCCCTGGCGTAGCGCAGCGCCGCGTCCCGGCGAGCGGCGGGGGTGCCGCCGGGCAGTGGGAGCGAGCCGGTCAGGACGACGTGGGCCAGTACGCCGAAGGCCCAGATGTCGGCCGTCGGGCGGATCTTCGTCCCGCGCTCGCCGACCTCCGCCCAGAGGAGGTCGGGCGGGGTGTAGTCGGGCGTGGCGAAGGCCGGTGAGTAGGCGTGGGTGCCCTCCAGCTCCGCCGCCATGTTGAAGTCGGCCAGCCGTGTCGTGCCGTCGGCCATCAGCAGCACGTTGCCCGGCTTGAGGTCGCCGTGCACCCAGCCGGCCCCGTGGAGTTGGCCGAGCCCCTCGCAGACCTCGGCGAGCAGGCCGGGACCGGCCTGCGGCACTCCGTCGGCCAGCAGGGTGTCCAGGGAGCCCTTCGCCTCCTCCAGGACGAGCACGGTGGCGCCGTCGAGTTCGGGACGGCCGGGGTCGTCGACGGTGAGCACCTCGTACAGCCGGATCAGCCGGGGTGTGCACACCCGGCGCAGTACCTCGGTCTCGCGCTCGGCGAGCTCGCTCAGGTGCCGCAGCTGGCGCGGGGTGCGGGTGCCGGTCGGCAGGACCTTGAGCGCGGCCCGGCCGGGCAGGCCCGGCTCGGGTGCGGCGCGCAGGGCCGCGTACACGCTGCCGAAGGCGCCGGCCCCCAGCAGGGGTCCGACCACCCAGGGGCCGACCCGGTAGCCGGGCGGGACCGTGAGGGCGCCGGCGCGCCCGGCCCTCCCGGTCAGCGGGCGGTACCGGTCGGGGCGGCCGGCGCGAGCGCCGCAGCTGCCAGCGCCGCCAGGTCCTGCTCACGGACGAGGTCGAAACGCAGGGCGAGCGAGACCAGGGTCTCCTTCTTGCCGACCAGCCGCGGCCCCGGATCCGCCGTGTCGGGCCCGGGTTTGAGGCGCAGTTTGACCGCGAGGTAGTCGATGTTCCACTGCACGGCGGCGCGGTTGGCCGCCGGCCACAACGGCCTCAGCCGCTCGACGACCTGCTCGACGGTGGGCAGGGGTGCGTGCGGTTCGCCGCGCAGCCGTGGCTCGCAGAGGGCGGTGAGGACGAGGAAGTACCGGCTGGAGCGGTCGAGCGGGAAGGCGAGTACGGTCGGCTCCCCGTCGGGCTCGCCGGGGTCGTCCCGGTCGGCGTAATCGTGGCGCGGCGCCCAGACGTCCAGGGTCAGCAGTTCGGAGCCGGCGGGCAGGACGATCCGGGCGAACTCGAACGGGACCGGTGCGTCCAGCCGTCCGGGCCCGATCTTGATGTGCTCACCGGCGCCCTCCGGGTTCTCGACCACGTAGGTCGCCGAGCGGGAGAGGTTGCTGAGCGACCAGTACGTGCCGGTGGCGGTGATCGCTCCGGCGGAGCGCGAGATTCCGGCGTGCGGGACGTGCAGGGTGTACGGGCCGCTGCCGCTGCCGAAGTCGGCGACCGTACGGGCGTCGTTTCCGGCGCTGTCGGTGTTGGCGGCGTTGTCGGTGATGGCGGCGCTGTCGGTGATACCGGCCTGGCCGGCGTGCTCGCGGCCGAACCGGAGGGTCTGCCCCGGTGCCAGGCGGATCTGTGCGGCTGGGGACATGGTGGGCCCCGGAACCACGATGATGCTGTCCACACTGCTTCCTTCCCCGAAGGTGCAGGGGAAGGTTAGCCAGCGGAATCAATCGTTCCCGCAACGATGGCGTGTACGTGTATTCAGCACTCGCCGCGCCACTGGAACCGGTCGACGGTCCGGCCGCCCGCGGGGAGGTTTCCGCGGCCCTCGTCCCAGCCGTGGTGCAGGCAGGCGCTGCCGCCCTCCCTGAAGTACACCTGCACGTGGTCATAACCCGGCTGCGGCGTACCGTTGTTGAAGAAGGACCTGCGCAGTCCGCACGTGCTCCGGGGCTCGTCGCCGGCCGAGCGGCAGACGGTGCCCGTGCCGTCGGCTCCCGAGTAGAAGCAGACGTAGCCGGGCGGGCAGTCCTGCCAGGCGGCCGGCGTGCCGGTGCAGTTGCGGCTGGTGACGCTCGGCCAGTCCTTGGCGGCGCCCGTGTACTCGACCCCGTCGAAGTGGACCGGTACGCGGTGGCTCTCGTCGGTGAAGTCGCCCGTGGCCAGGTAGCGCTGCTCGTAGTGCAGGTGGGCCCAGCCCGAGGCGCCGGAGGTGCCGATGCGGCCGATCCGCGTGGACGGCTGGACGGCGTCGCCCTTCCTGACGTAGGTCGCCGGGTCGTCCTTCAGGTGGTAGTACGCGGTGAACCAGCCGTTGCCGTGGCTGATCTGAATGGTGTTGCCCGAGCCGTTGTTCCAGTACGTGGCGGACACGGTGCCGGCGGCGGACGCGAGGACGGGCAGGCCGTCGGAGCCGGTGTTGCCCTCCACCACCATGTCCAGCGCGGGGTCGTGGCCCCAGGTGTGCAGCTCCCAGGCCGTCCCGCACGGGAAGGGCAGCTGGAACGGCGGCTGCGTCGCCGCGACCGTCGCCGCCTGGCCGGCGGCCGAAGCGGAAG
Organism: Streptomyces sp. NPDC048257; assembly: GCF_043201855.1. Classification (NCBI taxonomy): domain Bacteria; kingdom Bacillati; phylum Actinomycetota; class Actinomycetes; order Kitasatosporales; family Streptomycetaceae; genus Streptomyces; species Streptomyces sp. NPDC048257. Next base: position 202,120 of record NZ_JBICZI010000002.1, on the reverse strand, counting down.
CAGCTGCCGGTGCACCCGCCAGCACCAGTCCGGCCACGCACATCAGCACCACCGCCCGCAGCCTTCTCGTGTACCGCAGCATGTCTTCCCCTCCCGGCCCCTGGACGGCGCCCGGACGGGCGGTCCCGGCGCCATGGTCGGGGGCGGGAGCCGGCGCCACCACCTCGCAGCTACGAGGACGGGGTGCGGGCGGGAGCGTGCTACCCGAACGGCGACTCCCTAAGGCTCGATCAGGCCGACCCGGATCGCGTACCGGGTGAGCTCCAGCCGGTCGCGCATCCCCAGCTTCTGGAGCAGGTTGGCCCGGTGGCGCTCCACGGTCTTGGCGCTGATGACGAGGAGGTCGCCGATCTCCTTCGAGGAGTGGCCCTCCGCGACGAGCTTGAGGATCTCCTCCTCGCGTTCGGTGATCGCCCGGGCGGGCAGCGGATCGCCTTGGCGGGCCCGGTCGAGGTAGTTGCGGATGAGGGTGGTCTCGGCCCCGGGATAGATGAACGGCTCGTCCCGGATCGCCGCCCGGCACGCCTCGACGAGATCACGGTCGGCGACCGACTTGGGGACGTAGCCGGCGGCCCCGGCCTTGAGCGCCTCGAAGAAGTACTGCTCGTTGTCGTACATGGTCAGGATGAGGATGCGCAGGTCCGGCCGCAGCCGGGACAGTTCCCGTGCGGCCTGCAGTCCGGTCATCCGGGGCATCGCCACGTCGAGGACGGCGAGGTCCACCTCCGTGCTCCGGGCCAGGGCGACGGCCTCCGCTCCGTCCCCGGCCTCGGCGACCACCGTCAGGTCCGGCTCGGCGTCGAGGATGAGCCGGACCCCGCGCCGTACGAGGGCGTGGTCGTCGGCGAGCAGGACGCGGGTCGGCGCCCGTTCCGGGATGGTCAACTCTTCCCCTCCGCTCTTCCGGTGGCGACGGCGGCGGCCGCCGCCATGGCGGGTACGTCGAGCCGTACGCCGGTGCCGCCCCGCGGGTCTCCCCCGAGGGTGAGATCCGCGCCGATCAGCAGGGCCCGTTCGCGCATGCCCTGGATTCCCGCGCCCTCGGCGGCCGGGCCGATGCCCTTGCCGTCGTCCCGTACCAGCAGCCGGACCGCTCCGCCGGGCCGCCCCGACAGGTGCACCTCGACCACGCTGGCGCCCGCGTGCCGGGCGGCGTTGGTCAGGGCCTCCTGGGCGACCCGGTAGACGACGAGTTCGGCCGCCTCGTCCAGCGGCGGCACTCCCGGGCCGATCACGTGCCGCACCGTCAGCGACCCGCTCGAGAACTCGGCCGTCAGCGCGCGCAGGGCGCTGTGCAGCCCGAGCTCCTCCAGGACGCCCGGGCGCAGCCTGCGGGCGATGCGGCGGATCTCGTCCAGACTGGTGCGGGTGGTCTCCTGCACCTGGTGAAGCTCTTCGCGCAAGGGCGCCGGGGCGCGGTCGGCGACGTGCTTGAGCTGGAGCAGGACCGCGGTGAGGGTCTGGCCCACCTCGTCGTGGAGTTCCTGGGCGATGCGCCGTCGTTCGGCCTCCTGCGCGGACAGGGCGCGGGCGCTGCTGCCGGCCCGCTCGGCCTCCAGCCGGCCCAGCATGGCGTTGAAGGAGGTGGTCAGCCCGGCCACTTCGCCGGGGCCCTCCACCGGGGCCCGGCTGCCGGGGCGCAGCAGGTCGACCGCGCTCATCGCGCGGGTCAGCCGGCCGAGCGGCGCCAGGCCGATCCGGAGCAGGGCGGCGTTGGCGACGAGCATGGCCGCGAGGCCCGCGAGCAGTACCACGGCCTCGCCGAAGAGGACCGGGGTGGAGACGGTGACCGGGCCGAGCAGCAGCAGGACGGCCGTGACGAGGACGGCCGCGTTGAGGAGGAAGATCCGCCAGTACAGGGACACGCGCGTCCGTCCCTCCGGTCGTTCCGGAATCCGCCGCCCCGGCGGATCGCTTGCTTCCACTATCCCAGCCCGCCTCGCCCCGCCCTGCCCCGCACCCACATTGACCTGCGGTGGGATCCGTGTCCCCTTCTCACCCTGCCGTCCGCCGGAAGCCTTGTCCATCCGTGCCGACACCCATATCCCGCCCCCTGCACGAAGTGGCACCATGGGCCCGCGCGGCCGCCGGAACCATTCTTCCGCCCGGGCCGCGCCGCTCCACGGCCGCACACGAAGCAAGGGGGGACAGAGCTGTGCCTGCTCCACGGATGAGCACCACGCCACTGCCCGGCATCGGGGTCCAGTACGACCTCACCACCCGCGAGCACCGCCACCTGTCGGTGATCGCCCACCGCGACGGGACCCGTACGGTGAACGTCTACCGCGCCGACGATCCCGACGCGTGCGCGCAGTCCCTGCACCTGACGGGGGCGGAGACCGCCTCGCTGATCGACGCACTGATGCCCGCGCACCACAGCCCCAACGTGCTGCACACCACCGACCTCGGGCTGGTCGCCGAGCGCATCGAGCTGTCCGCGCACTCGCACTGGAACGGCCGGCTGCTGGGCGAGACCCGGATGCGGACGGAGACCGGGGTCTCGATCGTGGCGGTGCTGCGCCGGGCCGAGGCCCGCCCCTCCCCCGCGCCCGACTTCCGCCTGGCCGGCGGGGACACGCTCATCGTGATCGGCACCCGCGAGGGCGTCGACGCCGCCGCTTCCATACTCGGACGGGAGTGATCGCCTGTGCACTCCGCTGTCTTCCTGATCGAGTTCGGTGCCATCATCCTGGGCCTGGGTCTGCTGGGCAGGCTCGCCGGCCGCTTCCGCTTCTCCCCGATCCCCCTGTACCTGCTGGCCGGTCTCGCCTTCGGCACGGGCGGGCTGCTCCCCATGGGCGCGAGCGAGGAGTTCGTGGCGATCGGCGCCGAGATCGGTGTCATCCTGCTGCTGTTGATGCTGGGGCTGGAGTACACGGCCACCGATCTGGTCTCCAACCTCAAGACCCAGTACCCGGCCGGGCTGGTGGACTTCACCCTCAACGCCGTCCCCGGCGCGGTCGCCGCGCTGCTGATGGGCTGGGGGCCGGTGGCGGCCGTGGTCCTGGCGGGGGTCACCTGGATCTCCTCCTCCGGTGTCATCGCCAAGGTGATGGGTGACCTCGGGCGGCTCGGCAACCGTGAGACCCCGGTCATCCTCAGCGTTCTCGTCCTCGAGGACCTGGCCATGGCGGTCTACCTGCCCATCGTCACCGCGCTGCTGGCCGGAGTCGGTCTGGCGGCGGGGAGTCTGACCCTCGCGATCGCGCTCGGTGTGGCGGGCGCGGTGCTGTTCGTCGCCGTCCGCTACGGCCGCGTCATCTCCCGGTTCGTCTCCAGCGACGACCCGGAGAAGCTGCTCCTCGTCGTCCTCGGCCTGACCCTGCTGGTCGCGGGCATCGCCCAGCAGCTGCAGGTCTCCGCCGCGGTCGGCGCGTTCCTGGTGGGCATCGCCCTGTCCGGTGAGGTGGCCGAGGGCACGCACACCCTGCTCAGCCCGCTCAGGGACCTGTTCGCCGCGGTGTTCTTCGTCTTCTTCGGCCTGCACACCGATCCGGCCAGCATTCCGCCCGTGCTGCTGCCCGCGCTCGCGCTCGCCCTGGTCACCACGGGTACGAAGATCGCCACCGGGTACTGGGCCGCGAAGCGCGCCGGGGTCGGGACCAAGGGCCGCTGGCGGGCCGGCGGCACCCTCGTCGCGCGCGGCGAGTTCTCGATCGTCATCGCGGGTCTCGCCGTCACCGCGGGCATCGAACCGGCCCTCGGGCCGCTGGCCACCGCCTACGTGCTCATCCTCGTGGTGATCGGGCCGCTCACGGCCCGGTACACCGAGCCGCTGGCCGCGTGGTGCCGGGGCCGCCGCGCCATCAGCACCCCGCTGCTCGCCGCAGCACCCCCTCCGGCGCACTCCCCGGAGGCCGCGCCGGAGACGGCCCCCGACCAGGACCCCGCAGGGCGTCCGTAGCCGAGGGCCGCAGGGGCCGGTCAGCAGATGCGCGGCAGCTGCTCCCCGATCGGCAGGTCGACCACGCGGGTGCCGCCGAGGGCGGTGCGGGCCACCACCAGGCCCGGGTGGGCGTCGACGGCCTCGCCGATGACCGCCGCGTGGCGGCCCAGCGGATGGGCGCGCATGGCGTCGAGGACGGCGTCGGCGTGCTCGCGGGGTACGAAGGCGACGAGCTTGCCCTCGTTGGCCACGTAGAGCGGGTCGAGGCCGAGGATCGCGCAGGCGTTGGCGACGGCCGCGGGGACCGGGACGCGGCCCTCGTGGATCACGACCCCGGTGCCCGAGGCGGCCGCGATCTCGTTCAGGGAGGCCGCCAGGCCGCCCCGGGTGGGGTCGCGCAGGACGTGGAGGTCCGGGGTGACCGCGAGCATGCTCTGCACGAGGCCGCCCAGGGCCGCGCAGTCGCTCTGGATGTCCACGCCGAATTCCAGGCCCTCGCGGACGCTCATGATCGCCACTCCGTGGAGCCCGATCTCGCCGCTGACGATGACGACGTCACCGGGTACGACGCGCTGCGGACGCAGGTCCACCCCGTCGGGGATGAGCCCGATGCCCGCGGTGTTGATGTAGATGCCGTCCCCGTGGCCCGCCTCCACGACCTTGGTGTCGCCGGTCGCCACCTCCACGCCCGCGGTCCGCGCGGCCGCGCCCATGGCCTCGGCCACGCGCGCCACGACCGACATCTCGACGCCCTCCTCCAGGATGAACCCGCAGGACAGGTACGCCGCCCGGGCGCCGCTCATGGCCAGGTCGTTGACGGTGCCGTTGACCGCGAGGTCGCCGATGCCGCCGCCGGGGAAGAACAGCGGCCGCACCACGTACGAGTCGGTGGAGAACGCCAGCCGGACCCCGCCCAGGGACACGGCCGCGGAGTCCCCGAGCTGGGCGAGCACCTCACCGCCGAAGGCGGGGGCGAACAGGTGCTGGACCAGCTCGGCGGAGAGTGCGCCCCCGCCGCCGTGACCCATCACCACGCGGGGGCGGTCGCGCAGCGGGGCCGGACAGGTCCAGCCCGCGATGTCGAGTGCGGTGTCAGACAACGGGGCTCGCCTCCAGCGGGGCGGTCGGGGTGGGCGCGGCGGACGCGGCGGCGGGTACGGTGCCCAGCTCGAGCCGCCGGTAGAGGTAGTACGCGGCGCAGGCGCCCTCGCTGGAGACCATGGTGGCGCCGAGCGGGCTGCGCGGGGTGCACAGCGTGCCGAAGGCCTCGCACTCGTGCGGCTTCAGCAGCCCCTGGAGCACCTCGCCGCTACGGCATTCGGCAGGCTCCCGGGTGTTGATGCCGGTGACGGAGAAGCGGTGTTCGGCGTCGAAGTCCCGGTAGCGGGAGGACAGTCGCCAGCCGCTGTCGGGGATGACGCCGATGCCCCGCCACGCCCGGTCGGTGACCTCGAAGACGTCCTCCAGCATGGCGAGGGCGGCGGGGTTGCCCTCGGGGCGGACGGCGCGCGCGTAGGCGTTGTCGACGGTGTGCTCGCCGCGCTCCAGCTGCCGTACGGCCCGGCGTACGCCCTCCAGGATGTCCAGCGGTTCGAAGCCGGTCACCACGATCGGCACCCGGTGGCGTTCGGCCAGTGCGGGGTACTCGCGCACGCCCATCACGCTGCACACGTGCCCGGCGGCGAGGAAGCCCTGGACCCGGCAGCTCGGCGACTGCATGATCGCCTCGATCGCCGGGGGCACCCGGACGTGGGAGACCAGCAGGCTGAAGTTGGGGATGCCCAGCTTCTTCGCCTGGTGGACGGTCATGGCATTGGGCGGTGCGGTGGTCTCGAAGCCGATGCCGAAGAAGACCACCTGGCGCTTCGGGTTCTCCTGGGCGATCCGCAGGGCGTCGAGCGGGGAGTAGACGACGCGTACGTCGCCGCCCTCGCTCCGCACCTGGAAGAGGTCGCGGCCGGTCCCGGGCACCCGGAGCATGTCCCCGAAGGAGCAGAAGATCACATCGGGGCGGGAGGCGATCTCCAGCGCCTTGTCGATCACCTCCAGCGGGGTGACGCACACCGGGCATCCCGGCCCGTGGATCAACTCCACCTGATCCGGCAGGAGTTGATCGATCCCGTGCCGGATGATGGTGTGGGTCTGGCCGCCGCAGACCTCCATCAGGGCCCAGGGCCGGGTCACGGTGGCATGGATGTCGTCGAGCAGCCGGCGGGCGAGGGCCGGGTCCTGGAACTCCTCGATGTACTTCACGGCTGGACCTCCTCCTGCGGCGCGGCAAGGGCGGGCTCGCGATCGGGTTCGGGTTCCGGTTCGGGTTCGGATGGGGCTTCGGCATCGTCGGCGAACGGCCAGGGGGTACCGCCGGCCGCGGCGGCCTGCTCCCACGGGTCGCCGAACTCCTCCTGGAGCATGCCGAGTTGGGCGAAGAGTTCGAGGGTCTGCTTGGCGGACTCCTCATCGAGGCGCTGGAGGGCGAAGCCCACGTGGACGATGGCGTACTCGCCGACCTGGAGGTCCGGCAGGTACTCCAGGCACACTTCCTTCTGCACACCGCCGAAATCGACGGTGGCCATGCGGGTGCCGTCCTTCTCCCCGATGTCGAGCACTCTGCCGGGCACCGCCAGGCACATGGGCTTCTCCTTGCTGTGGGTGATGTCAGGGGCAGGGGGTGTCAGAGGGTGTCGTCAGGGGGTGTCGTGCGCGGCGGCCACCATGAGCTGGCCGAGGGACAGCCCGCCGTCGTTCGGGGGGATCCGGCCGTGCCGCAGGACGGTGAACCCGCGGGCGCGCAGCGTCCGGGCGCACGCCGAGGAGAGCAGGGTGTTGGCGAAGACCCCGCCGGTCAGGGCGACGGTGTCCAGGCCGTGGCGCTCGCGGGCGAGGTCGCAGAGGGAGACGACGAGCGCGGCGACGGCGGTGTGGAAGCGGGCGGCGATCAGCGCCGGCTCCGCGCCGGCGCGCACGTCGGCCACCACCGCGGCCAGTACGGGGGCCGGATGGGCGGTGACCGGCCCGCCGCCCGGGTCCGGCGGCACGCTGAGGCCGAAGGCGTAACCGGGGCCGGGTACTTCACCCGCTGCGCACGCACCGAGCGCCGCACCCTCCAGCTCGATCGCGGCCTGGGCCTCGTAGGCGGCCAGGTGGCAGATTCCGGCCAGGGAGGAGACGGCGTCGAAGAGGCGGCCCATGCTGGAGGTCGGGACGCAGTTCAGGCCGCGCTCCAACTGGCGCTCCAGAACCTGGAGTTCATTCGGGGGGCAGGCGGCGGTGCAGGGCAGGTCCGGTGACCGGGCGATGCCCGCGGCCCGCAGATGGGACAGCGCCATGCGGTACGGGCGGTGCACGGCCGCGTCGCCGCCCGGTAGCGGGACGTACGCGAGGTGGGCGAACCGGGTGTACCCGGCGTAGTCGGCGAGGAGGACCTCGCCGCCCCACACGGCGCCGTCGTCGCCGTAGCCGGTGCCGTCGAAGGCGACCCCGATCACCGGACTGCCGCCGTCCAGGCCGTGCTCCGCCATGGCGGAGGCGATGTGGGCGTGGTGGTGCTGGACGCGGACGAGGGGCCGGGCGCCGGCGGCGCGGCGCGCCCACCCGGCGGAGCGGTAGCCGGGGTGCCGGTCGGCGGCGAGGCGCCCGGGGGCGACGCCGGTGATGGACTCCAGCTGCAGCTCGGCCCGTTCGAGGGCGTCCCGGGTGGCGAGGTCGTCCATGTCGCCGATGTGGGCGGACAGCCAGGCCTTGCGCCCTTCGCCGAGGCAGAAGGTGTTCTTCAGGTCGCCGCCCACGGCGAGGGTCGCGGGGACCGGCAGCGGCAGGGTGAGCGGCAGCGGGGCGTAGCCGCGCGAGCGCCGTACGGTCAGCGGCTCGCCGTCGCACACCCGCACCACGGAGTCGTCGCACGGGACGTGGATGGGGCGGTCGTGCGTGAGCCAGGCGTCGGCGAGGGCGGCGAGCCGGTCCAGGGCCTCGTCGTCATCGGTGACGATGGGCTCCCCGGCGAGGTTCCCGCTGGTCATGACGAGCAGCCGGGGTCCCGGGGGGTCTCCGGGCAGTCCGAGCAGCAGGTGGTGGACCGGCGTGTAGGGGAGCATCACGCCGAGGTCGGGACAGCGCGGGGCGACCCCGCCCGCCGGCCCACCCGGGCCGTCCGCCCCGGCGCGGCGGCGGAGCAGCACGATGGGCCGTACGCCCCCGGTGAGCAGCTCCCGCTCCTCGGGTCCGATGTGCGCGAACCGCTCCGCGTCGGCGAGGTCCCGGACCATCAGCGCGAAGGGCTTGTCGCCGCGGGCCTTGCGCCGCCGCAGCTCGGCCACGGCGGCCTCGTGGGTGGCGTCGCAGGCCAGGTGGTAGCCGCCGAGGCCCTTGACGGCGAGGATCGCCCCGGCGGCCAGGAGCCGACGCGCCTCGGCGATCGGGTCCGTGCCGGCGCTCTCGCGGGGCGGCCGCGAGGTGAGCAGCCTCAGCCGCGGGCCGCAGGCCGGACAGGCGACCGGCTGCGCGTGGAAACGCCGGTCGGCCGGGTCCGCGTACTCGCGGGCGCAGTCGGCGCACATCGGGAAGGGCGCCATGGTGGTGTGGGCGCGGTCGTACGGCAGCCCGGTGACGATGGTGAAGCGCGGCCCGCAGTGGGTGCAGGTGATGAAGGGGTGCCGGTGGCGCCGGTCGGCGGGGTCGGCCAGTTCGGTGAGGCAGTCGGCGCAGGTGGCCACGTCCGGGGAGACCAGCGTGCGGGCGGGGCCGCCCGTCCGCGAGGCGATGATGGTGAATCCCGCGCCGCCCGCGACGGGGACCTCCCAGTGGTCGACGGCGTCGACGACGGCCAGCGGGGGCGCGTCCGCCGCGAGCCGGTCGCAGAACAGCGACACCGCCGCCGGGGCGCCCTCGACCTCCGCGACGACGCCCTCCGGGGTGTTGGTGACGTGCCCGGCCAGGCCCAGCCCGGTCGCCCGGGTGTAGACGTAGGGCCGGAAGCCCACGCCCTGGACCACGCCCCGGACGGTGACCCGGCGGCGCTGGACCGCCTCCATCAGCGGGTCTGCGCGACGGGGTGGACGTGCGGGTGCTCGTGGTCCTCGTCGTGGAGGTGGTCCCCGTCGTGAGCGTGAGCGTGATCGTGATCGTGATCATGCCCGTGCCCGTGCCCGTGCCCGCCGCCGTGACCGTGCCCGCCGCCGTGATCGTGCCCGCCGCCGTGCCCGTGCCCGTGTCCGTGCGCGTCCTGCTGACGGGCCATCACCGGCGTGTGGACCCCGGCCCCCGACCCGGCCGCCAGCGCCCGGTCGAGCAGGACGCCGAGGCCCTCACCCGCCCGCGCCGAGGTGAGCACGACCTCCACACCGGGGTTGACCTGCTCGACGTTGGTGCGGAAGGCGGCCTCGTCGAATTCGACGGCCCGCGCGATGTCGGTCTTGGTGACCACCACCAGCTGGGCCAGTCCGAAGGCGGTCGGATACTTCAGCGGCTTGTCCTCGCCCTCGGTCACCGAGGCGAGCACCACCCGCAGCGACTCCCCCAGGTCGTAGCCCGCCGGGCAGACCAGGTTGCCCACGTTCTCCACGAAGAGCAGCCGGGTGTCCTCGGGCAGCCAGCCGTCCAGGTGCCGGCCGAGCATCGCGGCCTCCAGGTGGCACAGCCCGTCGGTGAGGACCTGCTTGACCGGTACGCCCGAACGGGCCAGCCGCACCGCGTCGTTCTCGGTGGCCAGGTCGGCCGTCAGCGCGGCCACGGCCACGCCCCGCTCCCGTGCGAGGAGCAGTTCGCGCTCGAGCAGCGCCGTCTTGCCGCTGCCGGGGCTGGAGAGCAGGTTGACCACCGTCGTACCGCGGGCGGTGAGTTCGGTGCGCAGGACCTGGGCGGCGACGTCGTTCTTGGCGAGCACCGCCTGCCGCAGATCGACCACTCGGCACATGGTTCAGGCCTCCTCGGGAATCGGTTCGCGGGTACGGGCACCGGCGGGGCCGTCTTCCCAGCGCACGCTGAGGATCTCCAGCTCGCGGCCGGACAGCAGTTCCACTTCGGTGGCCCTGCCGCACGCGGGGCAGCACAGTTCGGGGGGCATGCCCACCGCCCAGGTGCCGGGACAGGACCCGCACCGGGCGCGGGCCGTCACGGACTCCGTGACGAGCGAGGCGCCTTCGAGGACCGTTCCGGCGCAGGCCAGTTCGAAGCAGAAGGCGAGCGCGTCGGGGACCACCCCCGCCAGCTCACCGACCTGCAGCCGTACCGAGGTGACGGCGCGTGCGCCGCCCGCCCGGGCCGCCTCTTCCACCTGGCCCACGACGGCCATGGCGATCGACATCTCGTGCATCGGACTCCGTCCTGCCGGGGCTCATTACACCGGCGGGACGGGGTCGCGGAGCCGGGGCACGCCGGTACGCGGTGTGCCCCGTACGCCATTCGGGCGCCTGCGGACCGCCCGCGGACCGGCCGCGCCGGCGGTGGTGTCACATCCGGCGCATGCGCAGGTAGCGCCGGAGGTCGGGGAGGATCTGGAGCAGGACGGCGGCGAGGGCGGCGGCCACGGCCCCGCCGATGACGGCCTTCTTCATGGGGTTCTCCTCAGTTCGCGGCGGGGCCGGCCGGTTTCGTCGTCGGTCCGGCCGTGGATCAGGTCCAGGGCCATGCGTACGGCCTCCGGCACGGCGGCGGCCACGGGTGCGCTCAGCCCGATGCCCTCCTCGACACCGGCCGGTTCGCAGCCGAGGACGAGCGTGCGCCGGGGCGGGGTGGCGCCGGTCCCCGCGCACAGGGTGTCCAGCAGTGCGAGGACGGCGTCGGGGGACATGTGATGGCCGTCGAGGACCGGCGGCGGCGGTGCCCCGTCGCCGTCCTGCGGCCCGGTGCCCGCGCTCCCGTCGGCCTCGATGAGGTAGAGCGTGCCGGGCTCGCCGCCGCGTGCGGCGGCGTCGATTAGCAGGAGTGTGTCGTAGCCGTCGAGGAGCTGGTAGGCGAGGTGGACGCCGCGGACGCCGAAGTCCACCACCTCGACGCCGTCGGGCAGGGGGTGCGCGCCCAGCGCCCGTACGGTCTCGACGCCGAAGCCGTCGTCGCCGAGGAAGACGTTGCCGATGCCCGCGATCAGGACCCGGTCGTTCACGCGTCCTCCAGGGGGGTGACCTCGTCGGGCTGGAAGTAGAGGAACCTGCCCTGTTCCCGGCGGATGTCCGCGCCCGGGTCGTCCTCGACGGTGACGGCGAGGTGCACTCCCCCGTCGACGTCGTGCAGGACGGCCTCCACCAGCGCGGTGCGGCCCTGGAGGAACAGGTCCTGGGCGTCGGTGCGCCGCAGCCCGGGGCGCAGCAGAACGCGGCTGCCGGGGCCCACCGAGGCTCCGCCGACCGTGATCCGGTCGCGGGCCGGGTCGGCCGTGTCCGCCCGGGCCGGGTCCCACCAGGGGGTGTCGGGCCGGAACACCGCGTCCTCGGAGGGGAGTTCGGCGATCAGCGGCGGCTGCTCCGGGCCGGTGACGTCCCGCAGGGCCCGTACGGCGCCGTGCAGTCGTTCCAGTACCTCGGGGGGCATGGAGTCGGCGAGGTCGATCACGGCGGCCGCCCGGGCGTCCGTGCCGCGGGCCTCGCGCTTCTCCTGCTCGGTCAGGGCGGCCGTGCGCAGGGCGAGGATCTCGTCGATCTCGGTGGAGTCGTACATGGCGCCCGCGCTCTCGGGGGCGATGGCGGGATGGTCCTCCAGGATGATCGGGGAGGACAGGACCACGTCGGCGCGGCCGGGTTCGCCCGCGAGCACCGGCCAGGTGTGGCGGTTGGCGCAGGCGGCCACCGCCTCCCTGGCCCACTCGGGCGGGTCGGTCATGGACAGGAAGGATCCGGGGTCCAGGCCCAGCAGCAGGTGGGCGGCGACCAGCGAGTGGGGCAGGGCGGCTTCGCGGTCGACGGCTCCGGTCCCGGGGGGCGGGGTCCACGGGCTGGTGTTCTCCACCACGGCCCGGAGCCTGAAGACGCGGTAGGCGCCGGGGAGTTCGGTGGCGTGCAGGCGCAGCACGCCCTCGATCTCCTCGGTGCGCCGCACCAGGCGGCCCACCGTGCGCCCGTCGGTGTCCTGGACGGCCTCGGTGTCGACGCGGGCGGGCCGGCGGAAGGGGAAGGTGACGCCGTCGTCGCCCACCAGCTCGGCGACGGGGACGCTCACCTCGACCCGCTCCTCGGCCCCCTCGTCCCAGGGCACGAGGACCCGGTCGGCCAGGTGCAGCTCGGCGACGTCGGCGAAACCGCCGCCGTCCAGGGCCTGCTGGACGGTACGCCGCTGCGCGTGCAGGAAGCGCAGCTCCAGGGCGAGGGTCGCCGTGCCCCGCGGTTCCATCAGGATCTCGGTCTGCTGGAAGACGTGCTCCTGGTGCGCGCGGCCCCAGGCCGGGGGCACGAGGACGCCGAACTGCCAGCGCAGCCGGTTCTTGGCGGCCGAGGCCCGGTACGGGTAGAGCACGTACCCCTCGAGGAGGACGGCGTCGGCCACCTGCCGGGCGGCGGCGAAGCGGGAGTCGGCCGTGGTCGTCGTGGTCACGGGGCCGTCCTCTCGGTGAGGCGCGGCAGGATCGCACCCAGCCGGACGGGTCCGGGGCCGGGCGGCTGCGGCGGGGCGGCCGCGTCCAGCAGGGCACGTACGGTCGCCTCCCACGAGGCGAGGGCGTGGCGGGAGCGGAAGGCGAGCAGCTCGTCCATGGTGTCGCGGGGCAGCCGGAGCCAGCCGCAGCCGGGGAAGTGCTGTTCGACCATCTCGCGCCATACGGCCACGGGCATGCGGTACGCGGCTTCGCGGTCCCAGGGCACCGGCTCGACGCGGAAGCCGGCGTCGCCGGTGAAGGCGGTGCCGGAGAACAGCATCAGCAGGGGTACCTCGCCCTCGCCCAGGGCTTCGAAGTACCGGGTCGCGGCGATGTCCATGTCGTACGTGCAGGGCACGACGAGGTCGGTCTCGATCTCCCCGGTGAAGCTGGGGACCATGACGGAGACCTGGGCGAACTGGACGGGCTGGAGGGTGTTGCCCCACCGGGAGCGCTCGCCGAACAGGTCCGCCAGTCCTTCCGCCTCGGCGGGGCCGTAACCGCGCCGGGCCGGTTCGATGCGGATCTGGCAGCGCAGGGCGACGGCGTGCACCCGGGCGCCCCCGGCTGCGGTGATCCGCAACCGGAAGACGAGGGTGGGTCCGGCGGCGTACGCGTCGGCGCGCACCCCGGTACAGGTGAAGGCGAATTCCGTCATCGGACCCCGTCCTCCGCCGTCTTCGTCGCCTCCGTCGGCTCCGGCAGGGCCCTGGCCCGCCGTTCCACCTGCTCGAAGAAGGTCTTCAGTGCGGCCCGGGCCTCGGCTCCGCCGTCGAAGCCCTGCCACAGCATCCGCATCCGCCCCACCAGCTCGTAGCAGATGTCGATCGGCACCAGATAGCACTCGGTGCGGCCCTCCGAGCGGCGCAGCAGCAGCGCCTCGACGTCGGGTTCGAGGAGCGTGGACAGCCGGCCGCTGCCCAGAACGGTCTGCCAGGTCGCGGGATCGAGTTCGCTCTCGGTAGCTCCGGCCGGGCTCGGATAGAGGGCGACCAGCCGGTCGAGGGCGGCGTTGCGGAAGAAGAACGCGACGCCGACCGGGATCTGGAGGAGTTCCCACGCGCCGTCGTCGAGCCGGTGGGCGGGGTCGGTGAGATAGCGGTCCGGTACGGCCCGCAGGCGTCCGGTGCCCGATCCGGGCCGGTCGAAGAGCAGGGCGCAGGCGGTGCAGGCGCAGATCAGGGCGCGCTGCTCGGTCTGCACCAGGTGGCGGTGGGCCTCCCGGGGCACGACGACCCCGCACAGTTCGCAGGTCTCGGGCCGGGGCGGGCGCGGGCCCGCGAACCGGCGCAGCCCGCGCGGGGCGCGCGGGCCGTCGTGGAGGAGACCGGGCCCGCTCACGGCACCCGCGCCGGGCTCGGGGGCCGGGTGCCGATCTGCAGGAGGGCGGGTGCCGGGGCCGCGGCGGGCTCCCGTTCCACGCTCGTCACCTCGGGGGCGAAGCAGGCCAGGCTGTCCTCGAGCGTCCGCCCGGCGGTGTCCTGGCCGCCGGATCCGCAGCCGCAGCCGGCGGAGGCGGCTGCGGGGCGCAACCGCAGGACGCCGGTCTTCTCGTCGAAGCCGAGCAGTTCCACCGGTTCGCCGTGGGCGGCCAGGGCGCGGGCGATGCGGGTGTGCACGTCCTCGGGGTGCAGGCCGTGCAGGGAGAGCAGGCTCGCCACGAGTTCGTCGTCGCAGACCGCCTGTAGGGGGCCGTCCCCGACCTTCTCGACGATCCGGGCGAGCCCGGCGCCGTAGAAGTCCATGAGGACGCGCACCAGTTCCTCGGCGGCCGCGCACGCCGCCCGGTCGCCGGTGGCGGCGAGCCGGTCGAGGACCTCCTCGACGCGGCGCCCGGCCTGGGCGCCGTCGGTCGCCGCCCTCATCCGCCCAGTCCGCTCAGGCCGGTGGGCACGTGCATCGTCTTGACGGTCTTGCCGCCGCCGACGTACATGTGGACGCCGCAGGGCAGGCAGGGGTCGAAGCTGCGGACCGCGCGCATGATGTCGATGCCCTTGAAGTTCTCCGGGGTGTTCTCCTCGAAGATCGGGGTGTTCTGCACGGCGTCCTCGTAGGGGCCGGGCGTGCCGAAGGTGTCGCGGGTGCTGGCGTTCCACGGGGTCGGCGGATACGGGTGGTAGTTGGCGATCTTCCCGTCGCGGATGACCATGTGGTGCGAGAGCACGCCGCGCACCGCCTCGGTGAAACCGACGCCGAGGCCCTCGTCCGGGACCTCGAACTTCTCCCAGGTCTGGGTGCGTCCGGCGCGGACCTCGGCGAGGCCCTTCTCGGCGCAGTGCAGGGCGATGGCGGCCGCGTAGGCCTGGAAGTAGGTGCGCGCGCGGTTGCGTTCCAGCGCGTTGCTCCACTTCGGGATCTTCCACTCGAAGCGGGTCTCGGGCTTGGTCATCGTGCGCGGCAGGGTGATCACGACGCTGTGACCGGTGGCCTGCACGTAGTCGGTGTGGACCAGGCCGGACAGGGCGGTGGACCACAGGCGGGCGATGGGGCCGCCGCCGGTGTCCAGGGCCAGGTGGTCCTTGCCGTCGAACCAGCGGGGCGACATGACCCAGCTGTACTTGTCGTCGAAGTTCCGCTTCTGCGGGGCCGGGATGGTGTGCTGGTTCCACGGGTGGCGCGGGTCGACCGGGTTGCCGAGCGGGTCGTGGGTGACGAACTGCTCCTGCCCCTCCCAGTCGTCGTAGTACGAGCTGCCGAGCAGGATGCGGATGCCGAGGTTGATCTCGGTGAGGTCGTTGGTGACCAGCTTGCCGTCCACCACCACGCCCGGGGTGACGAACATCTTCCGTCCCCAGTCGGTCATGTTGGCGTACGTGAAGTCGCAGTACTCGGGGTCGTTGAGGGCGCCCCAGCAGCCGAGGAGGACGCGCCGGCGGCCGACCTCCTCGTACCCGGGCAGGGCCTCGTAGAAGAAGTCGAACAGGTCGTCGTGGAGCGGGACGACCTTCTTCATGAACTCGCAGTACCGCATGAGGCGGCTCATGTAGTCCGTGAAGAGCTGGACGGAGGCGATGGTGCCGACGCCGCCCGGGTAGAGGGTGGAGGGGTGCACGTGGCGCCCCTCCATCAGGCAGAACATCTCCCGGGTGTAGCGGGAGACCTGGAGCGCCTCGCGGTAGAACTCGCCCTCGATGGGGTTGAGCGAGCGCATGATGTCGGCGATCGTCTTGTACCCGTGTTCCCCGGCGTGCGGGGACGGTGTGCGCTCGGCGAGCTCCAGGACGCCCGGGTTGGTCTCGCGGACCATCTTCTCGCAGTAGTCCACCCCGACCAGGTTCTCCTGGAAGATGTTGTGGTCGAACATGTACTCCGCGGACTCGCCGAGGTTGATGATCCACTCGGCGAGGTGGGGCGGCTTCACCCCGTAGGCCATGTTCTGCGCGTACACCGAGCAGGTCGCGTGGTTGTCGCCGCAGATGCCGCAGATGCGGCTGGTGATGAAGTGCGCGTCGCGGGGGTCCTTGCCGCGCATGAAGACGCTGTAGCCGCGGAAGACCGACGAGGTGCTGTAGCACTCCGCGACCCGCTTCTGCTTGAAGTCGATCTTCGTGTGGATGCCGAGACTGCCCACGATCCGGGTGATCGGATCCCAGGCCATCTCCACCAGGCCGCTGCCGTCACCGGCCGCCTTCGTCTTCGGTGTCATCGTTTCTGCCGTGACCCTTCTTCGGTGCGGGAACTGGAGTTGGGGGGTTCTTCCGGAGGACGCGTCACCAGGGCGGGCGGTAGCCCGTGGTCAGGCTCCGGCCGCTCTGCCTCCACTTCGGTTCCTCGTCCACGGTGTGGGCGGTGACCGATCGGAGCCTGCGGATCAGCGCGCCGTACGCGCCGCTCGCCCGCGTGGAGACCTTGGCGCCGGGGGGTTCGTCCATGAACGGCATGAACTTGTCGGGGAAGCCCGGCATCGTGCAGGCGATGCAGATGCCGCCGACGTTGGGGCAGCCGCCGATGCCGTTCATCCAGCCGCGCTTGGGCACGTTGCACTTGACGACCGGACCCCAGCAGCCGAGCTTGACCAGGCATTTCGGGGAGTCGTAGGTCTCGGCGAACTGGCCCTGCTCGTAGTAGCCGGCGCGGTCGCAGCCCTCGTGGACGGTGGCTCCGAAGAGCCAGGTCGGGCGCAGCTTGTCGTCGAGGGGGATCATCGGGGCGGAGCCGGCCGCCTGGTAGAGCAGGTAAGTCAGGGTCTCCGAGAAGTTGTCGGGCTGGATCGGGCAGCCCGGCACGCACACGATGGGGATGCCGGCCTTCGAGGTCCAGTCCCAGCCGAGGTAGTCGGGCACGCCCATGGCGCCCGTCGGGTTGCCCTCCATCGCGTGGATACCGCCGTACGTGGCGCAGGTGCCGATGGCCACGACCGCGAGGGCCTTGGGGGCGAGGCGGTCGATCCACTCGCTGGTGGTGATGGGCTGACCGGTCTCCGGGTCGTCGCCGAAGCCGCACCAGTAGCCCTCGGGCTTGATCTTCTCGTTGGGGATCGATCCCTCGACCACCAGGACGAAGGGGTCGATCTCGCCCCGCTCGCCCTTGAAGAACCACTCGATGAAGGTGTCGGCGCCGCCGACCGGGCCGCATTCGAAGTCGATCAGCGGCCAGTGCACGGCGATCTTGGGCAGACCGGGCAGGACGCCGGTCACGATCTCCTCGATGCTCGGCTGCATCGCCGCCGTCAAGGACACTGAGTCGCCGTCGCAGCTCAGGCCCGCGTTGATCCAGAGGATGTGGATCAGCGGGTCCTCGACCGGGTCCTGCGTCGCTGTGGCCATGGGACGGCTCCTCGGGGAGGGGATCGGGAAGGGGTGCGGGGAGGCGGCCTGCCTCGCCCACACCTTTCTTGCTAACAGCAGTCAGGCCCGGGCGCCGCGTCAGGTGCGGCCAGTCCAGTGACACCGCGCGCTCTGCCGGCCGACCCGCTCAGATGGGGCGGGGTGGCGGCCGGGCGCTCCTTGCGGACGAAGGCGCGGCGCAGTGCGTGGTAGGGGGCGTCCGGGTCGAAGAAGGTCCGCCGCATCAGGGCCAGCTCGGCCTCGCGGTGGGCGGCCAGCGGCCGGACCGCCTCGTCGCGTTCGCGCGCCGCCTTCTTCCCGGCGATCCGGGAGGCGGTGGCGGGCAGGGCGGCGAGGCGGACCGCGAGGCGCTCCGTCTCGTGGGCGAAGTCCCCGGGCGCGCAGGGCACCGTACGGTCGACCAGTCCGAGCCCGTGCGCGGCGGTGGCGCTCAGCGGGAGGGCCTCGGTGGTGAGGCGGTCCGCGAGGACGGGGCCGACGCGGCGCGGGAGGGTGTACGTCCAGTACTCGGAGCCGTGCAGCCCCATCAGGCGGTAGTGCGGGTTCAGGACGACGCCCGAGCGGCACCAGACCTCGTCGGCGGCGAGGGCGAGCATGGCCCCTCCGGCGGCGGCGTTGCCGCCCAGTGCGCTGACCACCAGGCGGTCGGTGGTGGTCAGCACCGCCTCGACCAGGTCGTTCATGGCGTTGATGTTGGCCCAGGACTCCTCGGCCGGGTCGGCCGCGGCCTCGATGACACCCAGGTGGATGCCGTTGGAGAAGAAGTCGCGGCCGCCGCCGAGGACCAGGACGGTGGTGGGGCGGTTCCGGGCGCTCCGGTAGGCGTCCAGCAGGCGGCGGCAGTGTTCGGTGCTCATCGCGCCGCCGGGGAAGGAGAACGACAGGAAGCCGGCATGCCCCTCCTCGTGGTAGCCGATGTCGGACCAGGTGGGCCGGTGGGGGCCGGCGTGCCGGGGCACGGGGAGGCCGGGAAGCGGGGGCAGCCGGTCCGCGAGCGCGAGCGTGGCGGGGAGCTTGGGGGCGGGCGCCCCTCCCGGCCCGCGGCGGGCGCGCAGTTCCGGGATCCAGACGGCGCCGTCGGCCGTGGCCCGGCAGACGGCCCCGGCCCGGGTGGCCAGCAGCTCGCCGGGGCGTCCGCGCAGGTGCTCCTCGCGGTGCCCGCCGTGCAGGTACCACTCGCCGCCGAGCAGGTCGTCGCGTACGCCGGGCTGCGAGTCGGCGGCGCGCAGCGTGCGCAGCACGTCCTCGGTGGCGTCGCGCTCCCAGTCGATCCGGCGCTCCTCCTGGCGCAGGAGGGGCCGGGCCCGGCCGCCGGTCTGCGGCCGGGGGGTGTACCTACCGGAGGCGAACCGTTCCACCGCGAGCAGGACGGCCTCCAGCGCGGCGTCGGCGATCTCGCCCCGGTAGAGGTCGCTCTTGCCGACCGGCGGTACCGGGCACGGGGCGCAGGCCCAGACGTCGCCGGCGTCCATCTCGGCGTTGGCCTGCAGGACCGTCACCCCCCAACGGGGTTCGCCGTCCTGGATGGCCCGATCGAGGGAGGAGGGGCCGCGGTCGCCGACGGGTCCCGGGTGGACGATCAGACAGGTGTGGGCGGACCACACCTCCTCGGGGATGGCGGTGCGCAGCATCGGGGCGATCACGAGGTCGGGGCGGTGGCCGCGTACGGCGTCGGCCAGGCGGGCTCCGGGCAGGGCGAGTTCGACCGCGACGCGGTGGCCGTGGTCGCGCAGTTCGGCGTGGACTCGCTGCGTGAGGCTGTTGAACGCGCTCGCCACGAGCAGGACGTACAAGTGATCTCCCAGCGGCGGCCCGGAGCCGCGCGTGCGCGGTGCCGGGCCTGGTCGGCGGCCCGTGGCCGGAACATGACCGGCCGCCTGAGATGGTCGGGGAGATCGGAACGCCCACGGCCGAAGCCGCGCGGCGCGTCACTCGAAAGCGTCCCTTACGGGCGGCCGCTCGGCCCACGGGCGAACCGCTACTCGGTGTCTTCGATGCCGATGGCCTTGGCCAGGTCCTGGTGCGCGCGGCCCGGCTCGCCCTCGTACTGCTCCAGCAGGGCGGCGGCGATGGCGTCGAGCTTGAGCTGGATCGCGTGCTCGGCCCGGCGCTCGGAGTTCTTCAGCAGGGCCAGCAGGAGCAGGGCGACCGCGCCCATCGCGTCGCCGACCAGGTGTTGCCAGCTCGTGTCGAGGTGGGCCAGGTGGACCGCGATGAAGCCAGCCACCAGCAGCGCACAGAACAGGGAGAAGGAGGCGGAACTGGTGAAGTTCGATGCCAGCTCGGCCAGCTTCTCGAAAGGGCCGAGCCGCCCCTGGCCACTCTTCTCCGCAGGATGTTCGAAGGCCATGCTCAGGAGGTGCCCGTTCGCGCCGCACGCAATCCCTTCGGACCCGTCAAGCACCCGACCGGCCCAGATCAGACTAAATCCGGCGCACTGCCGGGAACGGCGTGGAAGAACGGCCGGATCGGTGTCCGTGCAGGTCGCGGATGGTGGCGGCGGCCGCGCCGGCCGTGGGGGCGACTCGCAGACCCTTCGCAGCATCGAGCAGATAACCCGCCGGATTGGCGCGATATCAGCCAATGAAACGATCAATTTCGCTCAGCAAGCATCATCTGCGGTCACCAGGCGTCGATACCGTCCTCCCCGTTCGGAGCCACGGCACCTCGACCCGGCCGCCGTCCACGATCGTCTGCGGCCGTCGGAGGTTGGCCGAAAATACCCTCACCTCCTCGAATTCGAAGGCAACTTCCGGCCATTGAATATGAGTTGACCGAATCACAGGACCCGACCTAAGGTTTGGACCAGTACTGCCCAGTACCCCTCTTCCAGCTTCGGCTGTTTTCCGTGCTGTACGCCGCACGAATATGGAACGCGCTCGCAGAACGACCGGACCTATGCGGAATGAGCCAATCCTTCCGCGCGTCCGCGCTGTGCTACGGATCGAAACTCACCGGAAGACAAGGTTGATGTTTGCGGATCAGGATGCGATTGACACCGGCTGCGTGACCTTGGGTCATTCGCCCCGGAGATCAGCGCACATCCCTGTCCGCAGATCCGTGGCCCCGCACAGACCGCTGTCGCCGTGAGCCCGGCGGCTCCGCCCTCCCCTTGAAGGGGTATCTCGCGCGGAGCGCGCTCGTAGAGCCGCGCGCCGCCTTCGCCATGTGCCTGCCGGCCGCACCCGGTGCGAACACCAGATCGGCTCTGAATGAGGCTGAGAATGCTTGACGAATCATTTTCGCTGTCGCCCACTGCCCTGGACGGAGTCCGCTTCGCAACCGTGGTCGACGCCCTGCGCGCACACGCTGAGCGCATACCCGACAACGATCTGTTCACCTTCCTCCCCGAGGGCGAGGAGGCCGAACCCTCCCTCACCTTCTCGATGCTCGACACCCGGGCGCGGGCCGTCGCCGCGACCCTGCGCGCGCAGGTGGAGCCGGGTTCCCGGGCGCTGCTGCTGTTCATGCCCGGCCAGGACTTCGTGGTCGCGTACTTCGGCTGCCTGTACGCGGGCGTCGTCGCGGTGCCCGCGTACCTGCCGCACCCCGGGCAGCGCGCGCGGGGGCTGCTCCGGCTGGCCGGCATCGCCGAGGACGCCCAGCCCGCGGCCATTTTGACCACCTCCGGCATACAGGCGGCCATCGAGACGTCGGCACGCGCGATTCCGGAGCTCGACGCAACGGCCTGGATAGCGGTCGACACGATTCCCGACGCGAGTGGAGCGGGATATTCCGTGCCCTCCCCCGATCCGGATTCCCTCGCGTTCCTCCAGTACACCTCCGGATCGACCGGTCAGCCGAAGGGCGTGATGGTCACCCACCGGAACCTCGCCCACAACACCGACCTCATCCGGATATCGCTCGACCTCGACGAATCGACGGTCGTCGTGGGATGGCTGCCGCCCTATCACGACATGGGACTGATCTCGATGATCGTCGCCCCGGCCATGCTGGGGATCCAGTCCGTTTCGATGCCCACCGTGGCGTTCCTGCAGAAGCCCGTGCGGTGGCTGCGTGCCCTCTCGAAGTACCGCGGCACCCTTTCGGCGGCGCCCAACTTCGCGTTCGATCTGTGCACGCGAAAGGTGACCGACGAGGAACGCGCTTCGCTGGACCTGTCGTCCTGGACCATTGCGACCAATGGCGCCGAGCCCGTTCGCGCGGACTCGATGAAGCGTTTCGCCGCGGCCTTCGCCTCCACCGGATTCCGCCCGGAAACCATCATTCCGGTCTATGGGCTCGCCGAGAGCACCCTGCTGGTGAGCGGCGCCCCGACCGAACAGCCCTGGATATTCCGGTCCTTCGACGAGAACGAGCTCGAAGCCGGTGTCGCACGGGCCGTACCGCAGGACAGCCCCGCCGCGCGCGTCCTCGTCAGCTGTGGCATCAGCCGGACCCTGGACGTCGCCGTCGTCGACCCGCAGAAGCACACCCGCTGCGCCCCGGGCGAGGTCGGCGAGATCTGGGTCGCGGGCGAGAGCGTCGCGGTCGGCTACTGGCAGCGCCCCGACCTCAGCCGGGAAGCCTTCGAGGCCACGCTGAGCGACACCGGACAGGGTCCGTACATGCGCACGGGAGACCTGGGCTTCCAGAGCGAGGACGGCCTGTTCGTCTGCGGCCGCATCAAGGACGTCATCATCGTCGGCGGACGCAACCACTATCCCCACGACATCGAGCGGACCTCCGAGAGCGCGCACCCCTCGATCCGCCCCGGCTGCGTGGCCGCCTTCGGCCTGACCACGGACGGCGAGGAGAGCCTGGTGGTCGCGGCCGAACTGCGCCCGGGCGCCGCCGACGGCAAGGACCGCGCGGAGCTGGAAGCCGTGGCCAACGCCGTACGGCACGCGGTGGCCCAGGAGCACCGGCTGACCGCACGGGACGTGGTCCTGCTGCCCGCCGGAACCCTGCCCAAGACGTCGAGCGGAAAGCTGCAGCGCGGGGAGACCCGGAAGGAGTACCTGGCCGGCCGGTCTCCTTGGAACGCGCAGCGCTGAACTCGAACCACAGCAGAACACAGGGGGAGCACATGTTGGACACAGAGCTGGAAACCTGGCTGCGCCGACGCGTGGCCGAGCTGGCCCGCCTCGGTTCGGGCGACGACATCTCGATCCACGAACCGCTGGCCGCCTACGGCCTTTCCTCGATCGACGCGGTCGCCCTCGCCGGCGAACTCGGCGCGCTCCTGGACCGGAAGGTCTCACCGACGGTCGCGTACGAATACCCGACGCTCCGGGAGATCCTGGACCACCTCCAGGGCAGGCAGCCGGGCCGGGGCGCGATCGCCGCGCCGCGCCGCGCGGCCACCGGGCCGTCCCACGACGAACCGGTCGCGATCATCGGCATGGGGTGCAGGTTCCCCGGAGCCGACGGGCCGGAGGCCTTCTGGGAGCTGCTGGAACGGGGCGGGGACGCCATCGGGCGGGTGCCCGACGACCGGTTCGCCCGCTGGGGCGGCGGCAACAGCGGCACGGACCGCGCCGGCCTCGGCGGCTTCCTGACCGGAGTCGGCGGCCTGGACCTCGACTTCTTCGGCATCAGCGAGCACGAGGCCGCCAAGCTCGACCCGCAGCAGCGGCTCATGCTGGAGGTCGCCTGGGAGGCCGTCGAGGACGCGGGCATCGATCCGTACGGCCTGGCCGGTTCCGCCACCGGCGTCTTCATCGGCATCTCCAGCTCGGACTACCGCGACGTACTGGCGAACTCGCCCTCGGCGGACGCCTACTCCCTGCTTGGCGGGGCTTCCAGCGTCGCCGCCAACCGGCTCTCCTACCTGCTCGACCTGCGCGGACCGAGCCTGGCCGTCGACACGGCCTGCTCCTCGTCCCTCGTCGCCGTCCACCTCGCGTGCGACGCGATCCGGCGCGGCGAGTGCGGCGTCGCCATCGTCGGCGGGGTCAACGTGATCCTCACCCCGGCGATCACCGAGGCGTTCGACAACTCCGGCGTCATGGCACCCGACGGGCGCTGCAAGGCCTTCTCCGCGCAGGCCGACGGCTACGTGCGCAGCGAGGGCGCCGGCGTGGTCGTCCTCAAGCCGCTGAGCGAGGCACTGCGCGACGGCGACCGCGTCTCCGCGGTGATCCGGGGTTCGGCGGTGACCTCCGACGGACGGACCAACGGCCTGCTGGCGCCGAGCCGTCAGTCGCAGGAGGAGGTCGTGCGCCGGGCGCTCACCCAGGCGGGCGTCGAACCGTGGGAGGTCGGCTACGTCGAGGCCCACGGCACCGGCACGGCGATCGGCGACCAGATCGAGGCGACCGCGCTGGGCAGCGTGCTGGGCCGGGGGCGCGCCGCCGACCGGCCGTGCGCCATCGGTTCGGTGAAGTCGAACGTCGGGCACCTGGAGGCGGCTGCCGGCATCGCCGGCCTGATCAAGCTCGCCCTGTGCTTCGAGCGCAACGCCCTGCCGGCGTCCCTGCACTGCGAAGAGCCCCACCCGGACATCGACTTCGACGGACTCGGGCTGCGCGTGCAGTCCTCGCTGCGGCGCTGGGAGTCCCCCGAAGAGGTCGGCGTGGTCGGGGTGAGCTCCTTCGGCTTCGGAGGCACCAATGCGCACGCGGTCCTCGGCCCCGCGCCCGAGGCGCCCGAGGCCGTGCTCGCGCAGCACCCCGTGCAGCTGCTGGCCCTGTCCGCCGGCACCGGGACGGCCCTGCAGGCACAGGTCACGGAGTACGCGGCGTGGGCCGACGGGCTGAGCGGCGACGAGGTGGTCCGCGGCGCGGCCGCGGCGACGCAGGTCCGGGGCCGGGGCGGCCCCCGCGGGCGGGACGTCCGCGCCGCCTTCGCCTTCAAGGACAAGGACGAGCTCCTCGCGCGCCTGCGGGAGCCGTTCACCGCCGAGCGGCACGTGGCGGACGAGGCGGGCGTCGTCTTCGTGTTCCCCGGGCAGGGTGCCCAGTGGATCGGGATGGGCCGGGCCCTGATCGAGTCGGAGCCCGCCTTCGACCTCGCCGTCTCGCGCTGCGAGCAGGCGTTCGCACCGTACGTCGACTGGTCGCTGCGCGAGGTCCTGACCCAGGAGGACGCCGCTCCGCTGCTGGAGCGGATCGATGTCGTCCAGCCCGCGGTCTTCGCGATGCAGGTCGGCCTGGCGGCGCTCTTCAGGTCCTGGGGCGTCCGCCCCGCCGGTGTCATCGGGCACAGCATGGGAGAGGTCGCGGCGGCCCACGTCTCGGGCGCGCTGCGCCTGGAGGACGCGGCGCGGATCATCTGCCGCCGCAGCGCGCTGATGATGCGGCACCGGGGGCAGGGCGCCATGGCGCTGGTCTCCCTCCCCGTGTCGGACGTGCGCAAGGCCCTGGAGCCGTACGGGGAGCGGCTGTCGCTCGCCGCGCACAACGGTCCGAGCACGACCATCGTGTCCGGGGAGACCGCGGCCGTCGACGAGTTCGTCGCCGCCATGGACGGCAAGGGCGTCTTCAGCCGGCGCGTCAAGGTGGACGTGGCCTCGCACTGCGCGCTGCTGGAGGACCTCCGCGAGGACCTGGTCTGCGAGCTCGCGGGACTGTCGCCGCGGGCCGCGACGATCGCCTTCCACTCCTCCCTCACCGGGGAGCGCTTCGACACCGGCTCGCTGGACGCCGAGTACTGGTGGCGCAACCTGCGCGAGCCGGTGCTGTTCGCCGACGCGGTCCGCGGGGCCGGGCTGGCCGGTCACCGCGTCTTCCTGGAGATGAGCCCGCACCCCCTGCTGTCGGTGTCGGTGGCCGAGTGCCTGGAGGACGAGGACCGGGAGGTCGCCGCCGTACCGGCGATGCGGCGCATGGACGACCGGGCCCCCTACGAGTCGGTCGCCGCGCTGTTCGAGGCCGGGTGCGAGGTCGACTGGACCACCTTCCACGGCGGCCGGCCGCGCGCCGGCACGCGGTTGCCCTCGTACCCCTGGCAGCGGCAGGAGCACTGGGTCGAGCCCGCGGGTCCGCGCTCGGAGGGGATCCTGGTCACCGGCTCGCTGCCGGTCATCCGTGACCACCGGGTGCAGGAGCGGGCCATCGCGCCCGCCGCCTGGATGCTCGACGCCGCGCTGCGGGAGCTCAACCCGGACCGGGTGGGCGGGTACGGGCTCAGCGACGTCCTGGTGACGAACTCCCTGGCGGTCGCCGAGGGCGAGTCCCGGCACGTACGGGTCTCCCGGCGGGTGCGCGCGGGCGACGAGCCGTTCCTGTCGGTCGAGAGCCGGGCCGCGGACGAGCACGGCGCCGCCTGGGAGGAGCACGTCTCCGCCGGCTGGTCGGCCACCGGGCCGGCGCCGGACCCGGTCGACCCGGCCGCGATCCTCCTGCGGTGCCCGCGGCGCGTCGAGACCGACGCGCTGTACGAGCACCTCGCGGCGTCCGGGCTCTCGTACGGGGACACCATGCGGATGGTGACCGAGATGTGGGTGGGCGACAAGGAGCTGCTCACCCGCCTCGCGCCGCCGTCCCCGCGGACCCTGGGCCGCCCGCTGCCGGCGGACGTCACGGACGGGGCGATGCAGTCCATCGCCGGGCTGTCCGTCGACGGCGAGGCCAGCGGCACCTTCGTCGGGTTCGGCTACCGCCGGGTCGACGTGTTCGCGCCGTGGTCCGGCCCGGCCCTGGCCCATGTGCGGCTGCTCGGCGAACTCGACGCGGACGCCGACACGTTCGACTGTGACGTGACGGTCCTCGGCCCCGAGGGGCAGGTCCTCGTGGAGTTCACGGGGGTTTCGCTCAAGCGGATGCGCAACCAGCACTCGATGCGGTTCTTCGCGGTGGACGCGAGGCCGCAGCCCCGGCCCGCCGAGTCGGCCGGGAGCCCGGGCGAGGTCGTCCTGCTCACCGGGGACGCCGAGCGGTGCGCGCCGCTGGTGGAGGAGCTGCGCAGGGGCGGCGCCACCGTCTCCGTCGCGGCGCTGCCCGGCGACGAGGACGGTCCGGCGTTCCTGGAGGCGCTGCCGGCCGGCGCGCGGCTGCTCGTCGTGGAGCCGGAGCGCGAGGCCTTCCTCGCGCTGTTGCGGAGCGCGGCGCAGAGCGGGTCGGCGACGCGTCGTGAACTCGCCCTGGTGAGCAGCGACGTCGCACTGCCCCCGCTGCTGCGCGCGCTCGAGCAGGAGACCGTGAGCTGGTCGGGGCGGGCGGTGCGGGTGGAGGCCGACGAGCTCCGGACGCGTGAACTCGCCCGGGACATCGCGGCGGAACTCGCGGTACGGCCCGACGCGTTCTGTGTCCGCTACCGGCACGGGGAGCGCACGCTCCCGTCCCTGACCCCGGTGGAGGCCGCCCCGGCCCCGGCGGAGCTGAGGCCCGGTGGCGTCTACTGGATCACGGGCGGTCAGGGCGGTCTGGGGTCCACCCTCGCGGTCACCCTCGCCCGCGAGGCGGGGGCGCGGGTGGTGCTCACCGGCCGCCGGGGGGAGGTCGACCCGCAGCTGGAGGAGGCGGTCGACGCCGCGGGCGGACGGCTGCTCTACCTTCAGGCGGACGTCACCGACGAGGCCGCCGTACGCCGCGCCCTGGACGAGACGCTCCGTCGTTTCGGCGCCCTGCACGGCGTGATCCACACCGCGGGCATCCTCGACGACGCGCTGATCGGGTCGACCTCGGCCGAACGCATGCGCACGATCATGGCGCCGAAGGAGCAGGGCGCCGGGATCCTGATCGACGCCGTGGCCTCGGAGGACCTGGACTTCATCGTCCTGTTCTCCTCCCTGGCCAGCCTGTTCGTGACACCGGGCCAGGGTGCGTACGCGGCCGGCAACGCCACGCTCGACGCGCTGACCGGCACCGTACGCAGTCGGCGCACGCCGGTGCGGTCGATCAACTGGGGCCCCTGGGCCGAGCTGGGGATGGTCGCGGACCCCCGGTACCAGCGCCGGCTCCTCGAATCGGGGCTGCACCCGATGTCTCCGGAGGCGGGGGCCGAGGCGTTCCTGCAGGCCCTGGCCGGCTCGCACCGGCAACTGGCGGTGCTGGACGTGCGCGACGAGGTCGCGGACGGACTGGTGGCCCGGTTCAACCGCGGGATCGGCGGGGCGGCGGCCCCGCGGGCCCGTACCGCGGGCACCAAGGGCGCGGAGGGCGGGGCGGGCTCCGCCGCCGAGTTCGTCCGGGCGGAACTGGCCCGGGCGCTGCGCCGCTCGCCGGCCGAGATCGACACCTCGGTCCGCTTCGACCGGCTGGGGATCGACTCGCTGCTCGCCGTCTCCCTCACCCGCAGGATCGGGGCCCACTTCGGGCTCGAACTGCCGGCGACCTTCATGTTCAACCACCGCACCGTGGACGCGGTCGGGCTGTACCTGGACGGTCTGCTCGGCTCGGCGGAGGCCCAGGGGCCGGACGGACGGTCCGACGCGCTGCCCGAGCCGCCGGCGGAGAGCGCCCAGGAGATCACCCTGGACGAGGCGGAGCGCCACAGCACCGTCCGCGGCTACACCGTCGTGGCGGGGCCGTCCGGGCTCGACATGCGCCTGCAGGACGTACCCGTGCGCAAGCCGGCGCCCAGCGAGGTGGTCATCGACGTGCACGCCGTCGGCGTCAACTTCATCGACGTCCTGGCGTCCACCGGCTTCCATCCCTTCCTCTCCGAGCCGCCCTTCGTCCCCGGCCACGAGGTGGCCGGTGTCGTGCACGCCGTGGGTGACGCGGTCGAGCACATCCGGCCCGGCGACCAGGTCATCGCGCTCACCCTGCAGGGGGGTTACGCGGCCCGCGTGACGACCGAGGCGTACACGGTGGCCCCGCTGCCCAGCGGAGTCTCGTTCACCGACGCGGTGGCCATGCTGATCAGCGGTCTCACCGCCATCGCCTGCCTGGAGCGCGAGGCGCGCGTGGACCCGGGCGACCGGGTGCTGATCCAGGCGGCGGCCGGCGCGACGGGAACGGCGTGCGTGCAGCTGGCGCTGCACCACGGAGCGACCGTCTTCGGTACGGCGAGCACCGAGGCCAAGCTGGACCACCTGCGGGCGCTGGGCGTCCAGTACCCGATCAACTACGTGCAGGCGGACTTCGCCGACGCCGTACGGGAACTGAGCCCCGATCAGGGGCTGGACCTCATCGTCGACTCGCTCTCCGGCGACGCGGTGGGCCGGGGCCTCGCCCTGCTGCGCTCCGGGGGCCGCTTCATCGAGATCGGCGCGGCGGGGGTGCTCGACCTGGCCGTCAACGGCCGGGACCTGTTCATGAGCAGCCGCTCGTTCTGCACCGTGAACGTGGGAGCCCTGGCGCGTGATCCGTCCAGGCTCCGGCCGCTGATGGACCGCCTCGTCGAGCTGATCGACACGGGCGTGTTCCGTCCCGCCGTGGGTGGGGTCTTCGCGCTCGAGGACGCCCCGAAGGCGATCACACAACTTCGCAACCGGGCCAACATCGGCAAGTTCGTCATCACCGTTTCTTAGGATGGTCGTGGAAGAATCACGCAGTCGATCAGAGTGGAAGCAGACGTTCCGCACGTTTGCCGATGAGGTGATGGCGCCGCACGTCCGCCGTTACGACGAGGAGCGGTCGTTCCCCGTCGCGATCCACGAACGGGCGGCGGCCGAGGGGATCCTCAACGCGGCCTTTCCCGAGGAGCTGGGCGGCGCCGGGCTCTCCTACACGGAGTTCGCCGAGGGCATCGGCGAGCTGTCGGCGGTCTGTCCGGGGATGACCTGGACGCTGGTGTTCAACCGCGGCGCCCTGCATCCCGTGGTCGCCGCCGGAACCCCGGAGCAGAAGGAGCTCTTCGTCACCCGGCTCCTGAAGGACAACGGGTACGCCGCACTCGGGCTCACCGAGCCCGAGAACGGCTCCAACCTGCTGGCGGCCGGCACCCGCGCCGTGCAGACGGAGTCCGGCTGGCTGCTCAACGGCGGCAAGTGCATGTCCGGGAACGGGTCCGTCGCCGATGTGTTCATCGTTCTGGCCAACACGGTGATGGACAACCGCAAACGCGGTCTGTCGTTCTTCGCCGTTCCGCGGGACGCTGCGGGGGTGACCGTGAGCGAGGACATCGACAAGGCGGCCTTCCGCTGCCTGTCCACGCCCTCGGTGACCTTCGAGGACGTGGCCCTGGAGCCGATCAGCCTGATCGGGCGGGCCGGCGACGGCGAGTTCCTGCTGAACGAGCTCCTCGCGACCATCCGGATCGGCGGGGCCGCCTGCGGAACGGGGCTCGTGGCCGCCATGCTCCGGGACGCGCTGACCTGGGTGGGCGAGCGCCGGGTGTACCCCGACGACCGCATGGACACCCTGAGCCACGTGCAGCTGACCCTGGGGCGGCTGTACGTGGAACTGTGCAGCGCGCGCAAGCTGCTGGAGGAGGCGACGAGCCTGGCCGACCAGGGGCTGCCCTTCGGCAAGGAGAGTTCCATGGCGAAGTACGCGGCCACCGAGCTCGCCGTGCGTGCCTCCAACGAGATCCTGCAGTTGTACGGGTGGCGGGGGATCGCCGCCGACTACGGGGTCGAGAAGCGCTGGCGGGACGCCCGCGCCCTCACGATCTTCGAGGGGTCGAGCGAGATCCAGCTGCTGAACGTGTTCCGTGAGATGCGCCGGCTGGCCACGAGCGAGGGAGGCCTGTAATTCCGTCCACCGATGTGACCACGGAGACCGTGCGCGCCGAGGACGGCGCCACGGCGGAGGTCCGGCTCCACCGCAGGCCCGACGAGCCGACGGCGCCGGTGCTGGTGTGCATGCCCGCCATGGGCACCAGGGCCGCCTCCTACACCCCGCTGGCGGAGGCCCTCGTAGGGGCGGGGTTCCAGGTGGCCGTCGGTGAGCTGCGGGGGCAGGGCACGAGCTCGGTCCACGTGCGGCGCGGGGTGCGCTACGGCTACCACGAGATGGTGGCGTACGACTACCCCGCGCTGTTCCGGGCGGTCGGGGCCGCCTTCCCCGGGGCGCCGCGCCACCTGCTGGGGCACAGCCTCGGCGGGCAGCTCGGCACGCTCTACCTCAGCCAGGAGCCGCACATGGCGGCGGGCGCGATCCTGGTGGGCGCCCCGTCCTGCCACTACCGCGGCTGGCCCTTCCCGCAGAGCCTGGGGATGCTCGCGGGGTTCCAGCTCGCGGCCGCGTTCGCCTCGGTGTACGGGTACTTCCCCGGCCGGCGCGTCAAGGTGCTGGGGAACGACTCCGCTCAGATCCTGCGGGACATGGCCACCCAGGCCCGAACGGGCCGCTACGACGTGCCGTCCTCACCGGTGGACTTCGAGCCCTGGCTGGCCAAGCTGGACCTGCCGGTGCTGGCGGTGGCCGTCCGGGGCGACGGCATGGCCCCGCCCGCAGGCGTGCGGGGGCTCTGCGACAAGCTCACGAGCGCGCGGGTGACGTACTGGGAGCTCGCGCTCGGTGCGGACACGCGAGGCAGCAGGCACTACGGGTGGATCCGCGACAACGCCGCACTCGTCGCACGGGTGCGGGCCTTCGTGGACGGGATCTGACCCCTTCCCC
This sequence comes from Streptomyces sp. NPDC048257, assembly GCF_043201855.1. Taxonomy (NCBI): domain Bacteria; kingdom Bacillati; phylum Actinomycetota; class Actinomycetes; order Kitasatosporales; family Streptomycetaceae; genus Streptomyces; species Streptomyces sp. NPDC048257. Next base: position 171,493 of record NZ_JBICZI010000002.1, on the reverse strand, counting down.
GATGCCCCGCTCCCCCGGTCCGCTCCGGCCCCTCAGCCGAGGCGGGCCGGCGAGGAGGCCCCCGGGGCCAGCAGCCGCGGGGCGCCGCTGCCGTCGGCGGGCACGGTCCACAGGTCCGTGCTGTCGGCGGCGCCGTCGGTGGGCAGGCCGTAGGCGAGGGTACGGTCGTCGAGCCAGGCGGCCTGGTCGTCCACGCTGCGCTTCTCGGCGAGCGCGTGCTCGCGCAGGGTCCCGAGGTCCATCACGTGCTCGCGCCACAGCGAGGCTCCGGCCCGGACCCGCTTCTTGTAGGCGATGCGCGTCTCGTCCGGGGACAGGGACGGGCATTCGACGTTCTTCGCGAGGGTGGTGACGCTGCGCCCGGAGATCGAGCCCTTGACCAGGTGGGTCTCGCCGCCGGTGGAGACGGTGGCGTAGAAGGTGTCGTCGTCCCTGGAGAAGGTGACCCCCCAGAAGTTCACGTCCTGGGCGCGGTAGTCCCTGCCGTCCATGGAGATGGCGAACTCCTCCAGGTTCGCCTCCAGCTTCCAGGTACGGGTGTCCACGATCGCGGTGCGGGTGGAGAAGAACGCGGCGCCGTAGGACTCGCCGGAGACGAAGACGGTCCAGGCGGCGAACCGGCCGCTGGGCGAGACCCGGGCCCGGCTGGGGGTGCCCGCGAGGGGGAAGCTGCGCAGCGTGCGCAGCTTCGCGTCGACGATCAGGGCCTTGTTGTCCTGGGCGAGCGCGCCCGGCTGGGAGCGCAGGCACACGCCCGTGCCCGCGGCCGCGTGGAAGCGCCGGCAGTCGAGTGCGGAGGCGGTGCGCTCGGACTCGGGCGCGTCGGCCGGGACCGAGGCGAGGGCCCCGCGGTGCGGACCCTGCCCGCCGTTGAGGAAGGCCAGGACGCCGGGCCGGTCGAGTGTGACGGATCCCGCGGCGACCTTCGGGCCGCCCGCCGACGGCTTGTCGTCGCGGGAGGCGGCGCGCAGCACCAGCGTGGCGGCGAGGCCCCCGAGCAGCAGTACCGCCACCGCGAGGACGAGCAGGCGGCGTGACAACGACAAGGTCATCTGGGGGCCTCACGGGCTTCGGTTCGGGTGGGGCGGGATGGCGTCCGGCGCCGCCGGACGCAGGACGAAGCCGGCGACGGCCGCGCAGCAGAGCAGGCCGGCCGCGGCGGCGGCCAGAGCAGGGCCGGTGCCCCACAGCGTCCACGCCCCGCCGAAGGCGAGCGAGCAGCCGAAGCGGGCCAGTGCCTGGCCGGTGCCGACCAGGGCCAGGCCGGTGGCGCGCAGCTCCCCGGGGACGGTGGCGGCGACGGCGGCGGGCAGCACTCCGTCGGTGGCGGCGTAGAACATGCCGTGCAGCGCGAGCACGAGGTAGGGCAGCGCCGGCCAGGCGGGGGCCCACAGCAACAGCCCGTAGCCGGCCAGCAGGAGCGCGTGCCCGGTGAGGAACACGGTGCGCCGGCCGATCCGGTCGGCGAGGGCCCCGGCGGGCACGGCGAGCAGCAGGAACACGGCGGCGGTGCCCAGCGGCAGGAGCGGGAACCACTGGTCGCCGATGCCGGTGCGGCGTTGCAGGAGCAGGTAGACGAAGGCGTCGCTGACGGTGGTCAGGCCCAGCAGGACGGCGCAGACGGCCAGGTTGCGCAGCCGGGGCAGACGCAGCAGGCCCAGGGCGTCGCGCAGGCGTACGGGGGCCGGTCGCTCGGCGGCGGCGGTGGTGGCGGCGGAGGGCCGGGGCGGGCGGGGTGTCCGGGGCCGGGTGCCACCGTCGCCGGGCGGGACGAAGAGCATGAGCACCAGGACGCCGAGCACCGCGACGCAGGCGCTGACGCCGAAGACGGCGTCGTAGCCGTCGACCGCGACGCTCAGGATGAGGAAGGCGGCGAGCGGGCCGAGCAGCGCCCCGGTGGTGTCCATCGCCCGGTGCACACCGAAGGCGCGCCCCTGTAACTCGGGTGGTGTGGAAAGGGAGATCAGTGCGTCGCGCGGGGCGGTGCGCAGTCCCTTGCCCGTGCGTTCCAGGGTGAGGATCACGCTGATCGGGCCCAGGCCGTGGGCGAACAGCAGCAGCGGTTTGCACAGGGCGGACAGGCCGTAGCCGATGCCGGCGATCAGCTTGTGGTTGCGGACGCGGTCGGCGAGGTGGCCCCCGGTCAGCTGCACCAGGGCGCTGACCCCGTTGTAGACGCCGTCGAGGGCCCCGAAGCCGAGGGGGCTCAGGCCCAGTCCCGCGATCAGGTAGAGCGGGAGGACGGCCGTGACCATCTCGGAGGAGATGTCGGTGATCATGCTGACCGTGCCCAGCGCGAGGACGGTCGAGGCGACCGCGGGAGCCCGGACGGGTCCCCGGTCCGGTGCGGGCTTCGTGCCCGTGGGCGCGGAGCGGTCCGCGAGGTACATGCTCTGGAGCTCCCGGTGCCGACGGACTGAGTTCACTCGAACGTGCGAGTGGAACCCTAATGGGTGTACGGCCCAACTGTGGTGCGTACAGCGGGACTCGGCCGCACGCCGCAGGCTCAGCCCTGCCGGCTGCTCTCGTCCCGCAGCCAGGTGGAGTAGTCCTGGTTGCGGATGGCCTTCCGGGAGCCGCGGCGGGCGGCGAGGGCGGCCACCACGAACACCACCACCGCCGGCAGCAGCGCCGGTTGGGCGCGCAGCAGGGCGCGCAGATCGGCCGTGCCGGTGCGCGCCGTCGGTGCGGCGGCCGGCGACGCGGCGGCGGCCTGCCCGGACACGGGCCGGGGCCCCGGCCCGGGTGCCTGCTCCGACGCCTGGAAGCGCTCGAACTCGGCGGAGGAGGTCGCCGCGCGGATCCGCCGCCTGATCAGATCGGACCAGGTGCGCGGCGGACGGACGACGACCCGGGCCTCCTCGACCACGCGCCGCTCCCCCGGCCCGAAGGCGAGGGACGCGGCCAGGTCGTCGGCCATCAGCGGCGGCAGCGCGGCGATCCGCGCGTGCCCCGGCTCGGTCACCGCGATGACCCCCCGGCCGAACAGGCCCTCACGGACGGCGGGCAGCCGCTGCCACACCCGGTAGTACGCCCGGACCGGCCAGGCGCAGCCGGCCAGCGGGATGTCCCGGCCGGGGGCCGCGGCAAGGAGGCCGGGGTTCCGGTCGAGGGCGCCCGCGAGGGCCCGTACATCGGCGGCCCCGACGACGACGTCGGCGTCCACGTACAGCCGGGGGAAGCCCCGCGCGTGCTCGTCGCCGACCCGAAGCGCCGTGTGTTTGGAGGGGGTCGGGATCTCCACCACGCGGACGCGGTCGCCGCGCCCGGCCGCCACGCGGGCGGTGTCGTCCGTACAGCCGTTGCACACCACGACGATGTCGGGCCCGGACGCCGAGGTGTCGGCCAGGAGCGCGTCGAGGAGCCGGCCGATGACCCGGCCCTCGTTGTGGGCCGGGATCACGATGCTGGTCACCCGGGCAGTATGCACGGCCGAACACCCGCTCCAGGCGATTACCTCAACTCTGCCCGGGGGTAAGCCCGGTGGACTAGATTGAGCGGCGCCGACCGGATTGGGCACGCTTCGGCGACGCCCGGATTCCGGAACGGGCGGGCCGTAGGAGACGGCCCGGGGCGGTAGGCGGTACGGGTTCGGCTGCTTGTGGGGAACAGGCGGCCGGCCGGGGGGCGAAGCACGCGAAGCACGTTGAGCATCGGTTGTGGGGGGCCATCACCGTTGAGCAGGTCACGCACGGAACGCGCAGGCGTCCGGGCTGCCGTCGACGGCTCTTCCCTCCATCACACGCGTCCCGGCGAGGAGTTGGCGTCACGCCGTTCGGCGTGCGCGGAAGGAAGGGGAACGCTGTGAAGGACACCGCGAAGGATGCGGGGCAGGGCGCCGGCGCCACCGGCCGGGGGTCCGCGGCCCCCTTAGGTGTCGCCGTGGTCGGCGCGGGTTACTGGGGCCCCAATCTCGTCCGCAACTTCCAGTCCAGTGAGCAGTTCCGGTTGCGGTGGCTCTGCGACCTGAACGTGGACCGGGCCCGGCAGGTGCTCGGCGGGTACTCCACGGTCCAGGCGACCGGCGACTACGCGGCGGTCCTCGCCGACCCCGAGGTCGACGCGGTCGCCGTGGCCACTCCGGCGGGCACGCATCTGGACGTCGCGCTGGCCGCCCTGCGCGCCGGAAAACACGTCCTCGTGGAGAAACCGCTGGCCGCCACGTACGAGGACGGGCTGCGGCTGGTGAACGAGGCCGAGGAGCGCGGCCTCACCCTGATGTGCGACCACACGTACTGCTACACCCCGGCGGTGGGCCGGATCCGGGAGATGGTCCGCTCCGGCGAACTCGGCGACATCCACTACGTGGACTCGGTACGGATCAACCTGGGGCTCGTCCAGAAGGACATCGACGTCCTGTGGGACCTGGCCCCCCACGACCTCTCCGTCCTGGACTTCATCCTCCCGGACCACGTCCAGCCGGTCGCGGTCGCCGCCCACGGAGCCGATCCGATCGGGGCCGGCCAGTCGTGCGTGGCCTATCTGACGCTCCAGCTGAACACCGGCGCCATCGCGCACGTGCACGTCAACTGGCTCTCCCCGACGAAGGTGCGCACCACCATGGTCGGCGGTTCCAAGCGCACCCTGGTGTGGGACGACCTCAACCCCACGCAGCGCGTCTCGGTGTTCGACCGCGGCGTGGACCTGAGCACCCCGCAGGAGATCGGCGCCGACGAGCGCCGGGACATGCTCGTCTCCTACCGGACCGGCGACATGGTGGCGCCCGCGATCGGTGAGAAGGAGGCCCTGCGCAGCATGGTCGAGGAGTTCGCCGCGTCCATCAGGACGGGCCGGGCGCCACTGACCGACGGCCGGGCCGGTCTGAAGGTGCTGGACATCCTGGAAGCCGCTTCCCGGAGCCTGGAGTTCCGCGGAGCGGTCGTCGGACTCCGCACCGGGCGTTGACCGTTCCCGGTCCGATCACACGCAAGACCACGACCGATTCAGTGGGGGCAGGGCGTTGAGCAGCGTACGAGGCAAGAGGATTCTGGTCACCGGAGGGGCGGGCACGATCGGCTCGCACCTGGTGGACCTGCTGGTGGACAACGGGGCACGCGAGGTCGTGGTGCTCGACAACTTCGTGCGGGGGCGGACGGCGAACCTGGCCCGCGCCCTGCCGAGCGGCGTGGTGGACGTCGTCGAGGGCGACATCCGCGACGTGGCCGCGGTGCGCAAGGCGACGGAGGGCGCCGAGCTGGTGTTCCATCTCGCGGCCATCCGGATCACCCAGTGCGCGGAGGAGCCGCGGCTGGCGAACGAGGTCATGGTGGACGGCACCTTCAACGTGCTGGAGGCGGCGGCCGCCGCCGGGGTGGGCAAGGTCATCGCCTCGTCCTCGGCCTCGGTCTACGGCCTGGCCGAGACCTTCCCGACCACCGAGCGCCACCACGCGTACAACAACGACACCTTCTACGGGGCGGCGAAGGCCTTCAACGAGGGGGTGCTGCGCAGCTTCCACTCCATGTACGGGCTGGACTACGTGGCGCTGCGCTACTTCAACGTGTACGGGCCCCGGATGGACATCCACGGGCTCTACACCGAGGTGCTGATCCGCTGGATGGAGCGGATCGCCGCGGGCGAGCCGCCGCTGATCCTCGGTGACGGCACGCAGACCATGGACTTCGTCCACGTCCGGGACATCGCGCGGGCCAACCTGCTGGCCGCGGAGTCGGATCTGACCGACGAGGTCTTCAACGTCGCGAGCGGGACCGAGACCAGCCTGCTCGACCTCGCGCTCGGCCTGCTGGAGGCGATGGGCGCGGACGGCCTGGTGCCCGAGCACGGTCCGGCCCGCGCCGTGAACGGGGTGACGCGCCGGCTCGCGGACACCTCGCAGGCCGCCGGGCGCCTCGGTTTCACCGCCGAGATCGACCTGCGCAGCGGGCTGCGGGACCTGGTGGACTGGTGGCGGGCCGAGCGGGCCGCCGACGCCGGTGCCCCCGCCGCCGACGCCGGTGCCCCCGCCGCCACCGACGCGGCCGCGGACACGGCCCGATGAGCGCCCCGGACGCAGCCACGGCCCGGATCCCGGTGATGGTGCCCTGGCTCGGCGAGGAGGAGGCGAAGGCCGCCGCCGACGCGGTGCTCTCCGGCTGGGTGGCCCAGGGTCCCCGGGTCGCCGAGTTCGAGCGGGCCTTCGCGGAGCGGGTGGGCGCCGAGCACGGCATCGCGGTGAGCTCGTGCACCACCGCCCTGCACCTGGCCCTGATCGCGCTGGACCTCGGGCCGGGCGACGAGGTGATCGTCCCCTCGCTGTCCTTCATCGCCACGGCCAACGCCGTGCGCTACGTGGGTGCGCGGCCGGTGTTCGCGGACGTCGAGGAAGCCACCGGCAACTTCACCCCGGCCACCGTGGACGCGGTCCGCACGCCCAGGACCAGGGCGGTGCTCGCCGTCCACCAGGGCGGGGTGCCCGCGGACGTGCACGCCCTGCGCGCGGCGTGCGCCGACTGGGACGTCGCCCTGGTCGAGGACGCCGCCTGCGGCATCGGCGCGACGGTCGGCGGCAAGTCGGTGGGCCACGGCGCACTGCTCGCCGCCTGGTCCTTCCACCCCCGCAAGGTGATCACCACCGGCGAGGGCGGCATGCTGACCACGGACGACGCACAGTGGGCCGAGCGGCTGCGCCGACTGCGCGAGCACGGCATGAACGTGTCGGCAGCGCAGCGGCACGCGAGCAGCAAGCCGATCGTCGAGAGCTACCTGGAGGTCGGCTACAACTACCGGATGACCGACATCCAGGCCGCGGTCGGCCTGGTGCAGCTCGGCAGGCTGGACGAGATCGTGGCCCGGCGGCGCGCGCTCGCCGCCCGGTACACGGAGCTGCTGAGCGGGATCCCGGGCCTGCGGCCGGTCCGCGACCCCGGTCACGGCCAGGGCAACTTCCAGTCGTACTGGGTGCTGCTGGCCGAGGACTTCCCCCTGGGCCGGGACGAGCTGCTCGCGGTGCTCTCCGGGGCCGGGGTCTCGGCCCGGCGCGGGATCATGGCGTCGCACCTGGAGCCGGCCTACGCGGACCACGGCGCGGCGGCGCTGCCGGTCACCGAGCGGATCAGCCGCGACTCCCTGATCCTGCCGCTGTTCCACACCATGACGCGGGAACAGCAGGACCGGGTGGTGGCGGTGCTGCGCGAACGGGCGGCCGGATGAGCGGCCCGCCGCAGCGGACCGAGGATCTGCTGATCGTCGGCGCGGGCGGCTTCGCGCGCGAGACCGCCCAGGCGGTACGGGACGCCGGCGCGGCGGCCGCCGCGTACGGCCGCGCCCCGCGGTGGCGGCTCGCCGGGCACCTCGACGACGATCCGGCCCTGCACGGCCGGCAGGTCGACGGGGTGCCGGTGCTGGGCGGCAGCCACCTCGTGCACGAGCTGCCGGCCGCCCGGGTCGTGGTCTGTGTGGGCAGTCCGCGCGACTACGCCGTACGGGCCCGGCTGGTACGGCGCCTGGGGCTGTCCGGGAACCGCTACGCGACGGTGGTCCACCCCACGGCCGTGGTGTCGGGGTCCTCGCTGCTCGGCGCGGGCTCGGTCCTGCTCGCGCACAGCGTGCTGACGGCCGCCGTCCGGGTCGGGTCCCACGTGGCGGTGATGCCGCACGTGGTGCTCACCCACGACGACCGGGTCGGGGACTTCGCCACGCTCGCCTCGGGTGTCCGCCTCGGCGGCGGAGTGCGGCTGGGGCGCGGGGCGTACGTGGGCGCGGGGGCGCTGGTGCGCGAGGGCACGACGGTCGGCGCCTGGTCGCTGACCGGTATGGGAAGCACGGTCCTGTCCGACGTGCCGCCCGGTGAGGTGTGGGCCGGGAGCCCCGCCCGCCGGCTGCGCGAGGCGGGTGGTCCGGCGCTCGACGAGCTGCGGGCCGACGGGGAGGAGACCGGCCGGTGGCCGGAGACACGGATGGGGAGCACAGTCGCATGAACCAGATACCGCTCGTCGACCTGAAGGCGGCGCACGCCGAGGTCGCCGACGCATTACGGGCAGGATTCGACCGTGTGCTCGCCGACACCGCCTTCATCGGCGGGGCGGAGGTCCGCGCGTTCGAGCGCGAGTACGCCGCGTTCGCCGGGGCCGGGCACTGCGTGGGGGTCGCGAACGGCACCGACGCACTCGAACTGGCCCTGCGCGCCTCCGGGGTGGGCGTGGGCGACGAGGTGGTGCTGCCGGCGAACACCTTCATCGCCACCGCGGGCGCCGTCGCCCGGATCGGCGCCCGGCCGGTGCTGGTCGACTGCCTCCCCGACACCCTGCTGATGGACTCGCGGGCCGCACTGGAGGCCGTCGGCAGGGCCACCCGCGCGGTGGTCCCCGTCCACCTCTACGGGCAGTGCGCCGCCACCGCGGAGCTGGCGGCCGGGCTGCCGTCACACGTGAAGATCGTCGAGGACGCCGCGCAGAGTCAGGGCGCGACCCGCGACGGCCGCTCCCCCGGCAGCGGGGGCATCGCGGCGACCAGCTTCTACCCGGGCAAGAACCTGGGCGCGTACGGCGACGCGGGCGCGGTGGTGACCGACGACGAGGAGCGCGCGGACCTGGTCCGGGCCCTGGCCAACCACGGCGGCGTCGCCAAGTACCGGCACGACGTGGCCGGGTTCAACAGCCGGCTCGACGGTCTGCAGGCCGTGGTCCTGCGGGCGAAGCTGGCCCGGCTGGCGGAGGGGAACGAGGCTCGCCGGGCCGCCGCCGCCCGCTACGACGGGCTGCTGGGCGACCTCGCCGCCTCCGGGCGGGTCACGCTGCCGGTCACGGCGGAGGGCAACGTCCACGTGTGGCACCTGTACGTCGTCCGGGTGGCCGGAGCCGACCGTGACGCCGTCGTCGGCAAGCTCAACGCGGAGGGCATCGGTGCGGGTGTGCACTACCCGGCCCCGGTCCACCTCACCCCGGCCTTCGGTCATCTCGGCCACGGCCGGGGCGACTTCCCGCACGCCGAAGAGGCGGCGGACCGGATGCTCTCCCTCCCCCTCTTCCCGCAGATCACCGCTGCCCAGCAGCAGCGGGTCGTGGACACCCTCCGCGACGCCCTGCGCTGACCCCGCGCGCTCACGCAAACAATGAGGTCCAGATGAACAGACGGACAAGGTTGCTCCGTTACGGTCTCTTCACCGTGGTCGCGGCCTTGACGGCCACGGTCCTGCCGCCGGCGGCGGTGGCCGGCGCGGCCGATCCCTGCGGTCCCACCACGAACGCCATCGTGTGCGAGAACTCCAAGCCCGGCACGCCGAAGGAGGACTGGTTCGCACCCAGCGCCTACGGCGACATCAAGGGCTTCCCGGCCCAGACGAGCGTCCAGGCCGGCGAGAGCGTGCAGTTCAAGGTCCAGTCGCCGACGTCGTACAAGGTCTCGGTCTACCGCCTCGGCCACTACGGCGGCAGCGGGGCACGCCTGATGTCGACCGCGGCCCAGGCGGCCCAGACCTACCCGGCGAACTTCGCACCGGGCGGGAACCCGGCGGCCTGCGCCAAGAAGGCCGCCACCGGCCTGGTCGACTGCGGGAACTGGCCCGTCACCGCGACGTGGACCGTGCCGGCCGACGCTGTATCCGGGCTCTACGTCGTCAACTTCGACCAGGCGGACGGCAACGGCGTGATGCCCTACCCGTTCGTCGTCCGCAACGACTCCAGCCACTCCGACATCGTCGTGCAGACCAGCGACCAGACCTGGCAGGCGTACAACAACTACGGCGGCCAGGACCTGTACGACGGCGGCGGCCCGGCCCCGGACGGGCGGGCGTACGAGGTCAGTTACAACCGGCCCATGGACATCGGCGGGGACAACGGGATCTACGGGTCCGAGTTCCAGATGGCCGCGTGGCTGGAGCGCAACGGCTACGACGTGAGCTACATGTCCGGCATCGACATGTCGGTCCGGGGCGGCACCCTGCTGCGCAACCACAAGGTCTTCCTGTCCTCCGGGCACGACGAGTACTGGACCCAGGAGCAGTTCACGAACGCGCTGAACGCGCGCCGGGCCGGAGTCCACCAGACGTACTTCAGCGGCAACGAGGTCTTCTGGAAGACCCGCCTCGCGCCGAGCATCGACGGCGCCAGCACCGCCAACCGGACGCTGGTCTCGTACAAGGAGACCAAGCTGTCCTTCCCGCAGCCCAACGGCATCCCCGACCCGAGCGGGATCTGGACGGGCACCTTCATGGACCCGGCCAGTGCCACGAACGGACGGCCCTACCAGCCGCAGAACCAGCTGACCGGTTCGATGTTCAGCGTCAACGGCTACCGCAGCGACGCGATCACGGTGCCCGGCACCTTCGCCAAGCAGCGGCTGTGGCGCAACACCACGGTCGCGAACCTCACCCCCTCGCAGACCGCCACGTTCCCCACGGGCACGCTCGGCTACGAGTGGGACAGCGACGTGGAGAACGCCAGCCGGCCCGCCGGACAGATCACGATGTCCTCCACCACGGTGGACATCGAGGACGGCAAGCTCCTGAAGGACTACGGCAACACCTACGGGAACGGCACCGCGACGCACAGCCTGGTGGCCTTCCGCGACCAGACCTCGCACGCGCTGGTGTTCGGCGCGGGCACGGTGCAGTGGTCCTGGGGCCTGACCAACATGCCGACCGGCAACCCGGACGACGCGGTGGTCACCGAGGACAAGCGCATGCAGCAGGCCACGGTGAACGTGTTCGCCGACATGGGCGTCCAGCCCAAGTCGCTGCAGAGCGACCTGGTGGCCTCCAGCGCCTCCACGGACACCGTGGGTCCGGCCGTGGCCGTGACCAGCCCCTCGGCGAACGCGACCGTACCGGCGCTGCGGCCCGTGACGATCACGGGCACGGCCGCCGACACCGGCGGCGGCGTGGTCGCCCGGGTGGAGGTGTCCACCGACGGCGGTACGACCTGGAAGGCGACCACGGGCCTCGGCTCGTGGAGCTACAAGTGGACCCCGACCGTCCCGGGCGCCGCGCAGATCAAGGTGCGCGCGGTGGACGACAGCGTGAACATCGGCGCCACCACCACGGTGCCGCTGACCGTAGGGCCCCAGCAGTGCCCCTGCACGGTGTGGCCGGCCGCGGCCGTGCCGGGCACCGTCAACGCCGGTGACGGCAGCGCCGTCGAGCTCGGCGTCAAGATCCGCTCCTCGGTGGCCGGTTCGATCACCGGGGTCCGCTTCTACAAGTCCCCCGCCAACACCGGCACCCACACGGGCAGCCTGTGGAGCAGCGCCGGCCAGCGCCTGGCCACCGGCACCTTCACCAACGAGACGGCGTCCGGCTGGCAGCAGCTGAACTTCGCCACGCCGGTGCCGGTCAAGGCGAACACCACCTACGTCGCCTCCTACTTCGCCCCGCACGGCGGCTACTCCTTCGACACCACCTTCGCTGCCGGCGACGCGGGCCTGGCTCCCCTCACCGCGCTGAAGAGCGGCACCGACGGCGGCAACGGCGTCTACCGCTACAGCGGCACGGGCGGATTCCCGTCCACCGCCTCGTCCGGCAGCAACTACTGGGTGGACGCGGTCCTGGACACCGCCACCGCGAGCACGACCCCGCCCACCGTCACCGCCACCTCGCCGCAGTCCGCGGCGACCGGCACCCAGATCACGGCGGCGGTGTCGGCCACCTTCAGCAACGCCATCGACGCGGACACGCTGGTCTTCTCCGTGAAGGACTCCGGCGGCGCCGCCGTCCCGGGCACCAAGGTGCTCGGCGCATCCAACAGCGCGACCTTCACCCCGTCCACCGAACTGGCCCTGAACTCCGCCTACACGGCGTCCGTCCAGGCCTCCGACCTGTGGGGCAACGCCATGGTGGCGCCCGTCACCTGGAACTTCACCACCAGCGCGAGCCCGCCGACGGTGAACTGCCCGTGCACCCTGTGGAGCGGCGCCGCGACGCCGAGCACCGCCAACGTGGGTGACGACGCCAACTCCGCGGAGCTGGGCACCCGTTTCCAGTCCGCGGTGAACGGCTACATCACCGGTGTCACCTTCTACAAGGGCCCCGGCAACACCGGCACGCACACCGGCAGCCTGTGGTCCGCCTCCGGCACCCTGCTGGCCACCGGCACCTTCGGCAGCGAGACCCTGACCGGCTGGCAGCAGTTGCAGTTCGCCACGCCGGTGCCCGTCACGGCGGGCACCACGTACGTGGCCTCGTACCACGCACCAAACGGCAACTACTCGGTGGACGGCGGCTACTTCACCGGCGCGCACCGTTCCTATCCGCTGGTGGCCCCGGCCGACACGGCCGGCAGCGCCAACGGGCTCTACACATACGGGGCGGCCACCGCCTTCCCGACGAACACCTTCGGCTCGGTGAACTACTGGGTCGGCCCGATCTTCACCACCACCGCCCCGGCCGCCTCGCAGGAGGGGCTGTCCACGGAGGTGAGCGGGCAGTGAGCACCATCAGTGTGGTGATCCCCTGCTACAAGTACGGCCACTTCCTGGCGGACTGCGTCAAGAGCGTGCTGGACGAGCAGGAGGGCGTCGACGTACGGGTACTGATCATCGACGACGCCTCGCCCGACGACTCCGCGGAGGTCGCCCGCGCGCTGGCGGCCGCCGACCCCCGGATCGAGGTACGGGTCCACGAGAGCAACAAGGGGCACATCGCCACCTACAACGAGGGGTTGCTGGAGTGGGCGGACGGGGACTACGTCGCCCTGCTGTCCGCGGACGACCGGCTGGTCCCCGGGGCGCTGGTGCGCGCGGCGGCCCTGCTCGACGCGCACCCGGAGGCGGGCTTCTGCTACGGCCGGCCGCTGCGCTTCCGGCACGGCGGGCCGCTGCCCGCGGCCCGGACCCGGAGCACCGGATCAGTGGTCTACCCCGGACGGTGGTGGCTGGACCGGCGGTTCCGGGAGGGCACCGGGTGCATCACCTCACCCGAGGTGGTCGTGCGCACCAGCCTCCAGCGCAAGGTCGGGGGGTACGACCCGGAGCTGCCGCACGCCGGTGACGTCGAGATGTGGATGCGGCTCGCGGCGCACGCCGACGTGGGTTACGTCCGCGGGGCCGACCAGGCCTTCTACCGGGTCCACGGCAACAACATGTCCACCACGGACTTCGGGGGGCAGCTCGACGACCTGCGCCAGCGCCTCGTCGCCTTCGACTCGGTGCTCGACAAGTGCGGCGACCTGCTGCCGGGGTCCGACCGGCTGGCGCTGTCGGCGCGCACCCGGCTCGCCCGGTACGCGCTGCGGCGTGCCTACCGGGCGTACGACCGGGGGCGCACGGCGGTGGTACCGGTGGACGAGCTCGTGGAGTTCGCGGCCGAGTGCCTGCCCGAGGACTACACCTCGCTGGCCGAGTACCGGGCGCTGCTCAGGCGCCGGCGCATCGGGGCGCGCACCATGCCCTACCTCCAGCCGCTCGTGCTCTCGGCCGTGGCCGACCGCGGGCGGGAGTGGCTGTGGTGGCGTTCCTGGAAGCGCCGAGGAATCTGATGGTCCCCGCGTTCGGCTCAGCGGGCCGCCCCGGCGAGGGCGGCCCGCTCGGGCTCCTCGGCCCGCACCACCGGACCGGCGTCGGCGGCGGCATCGCGCCGGCGCCGGCTCCGGCGTGTCAGGAGCCGGTCGGTCCACAGGGCCGCCACCACTGCGCCGAGCCCGCCCAGCAGGGCCGCCCCGGCCAGCCCCCGGCTCTTGTTGCCGGTCTGCACCGCCGCGGTGGGCGGTACCAGGAGGGTCACGCTCATCCGTGCGGAGTCCGGGACGCCCTGCTGCGTCTGCAGGTCGGTGAGGTGCTTCGTGTAGATCTCGATGATCTTCCGGACGGCCGTGTCGGCGGCGGCCGCGTCGTCCTGCTCCGCCTGGATCTGGAGCGAGGGGATCAGGTAGCGGGGGGTGACGCTGGTTCCGCTGTTGCGCGGGATCATCCGGTACGTGCCGTGCACGCCCGCGGCTCGGAGCTCCTGCGTCCCGGCGGGCGAGTCCAGCTGCTGCACGGCCGCGTAGGAGACGGCGGCGAGCGGCGGTTGCAGATTGGCCAGTTGGTTGGGCTGGTTGTCCGTCACCGGCGGCTTGAGCACGACGATCGCCGTGCTCAGGTACGTCTGGGTGGGGTGCAGCACCTGCACGGCTCCGGCCGCTGTCAGCACCGCCGCCACGACCAGGACGTACCAGCGCCGACGCAGCGCACGGATCAACTCACCAGGCGACACAGGGATTCCTTCCGTTGTGACCGATCTTTCCAGGACATGGGTAGGCCCGCCATCAATTGCGGGTCTCCCGGGGGGTGTTCATGAGCATCGGTGAGATCGTCGCGGTGCTCCGGCGGCGCTGGTACGTGATGGTGCCGCTGACGCTGATCAGCCTGCTGGCGGGGGCCCACCTGTACCGTTCGGTGCCGGTGGCGTACCAGTCGCAGAGCTCGGTGGCGCTGCTCGACTCCTCGGCGGTGGCCGAACTGGCCCCCGCCTTCGGCAATCCCATCTCGAACGCCGGCGGTTCGCTGGTGGTCACCGCAGACGTGCTGATCAGGACGCTGTCAGGGACGGACGCGGCGCGGGACCTCCAGGGCATCGGGGTGACCGACCCCTACACGGTCGGGTTCGCCGCGAACACCTCGGGGCCGATGCTCACGCTGGCCGTCACCGGGACCGACCGGGACAAGGTGCTGGAGGAGACCAACAAGCTGACGGCCTTCGCCGGGGAGACGCTCAACGCGCTCCAGGCCGCGGCCAAGGTCAAGCCCGCGTACATGGTGCAGACGGCCCCCGTGGTGCTGCCGCAGACCCCGGTGCCGCAGATGAAGAGCCGCTACCAGCAGGTGCTGGGCGTCGTCATCCTGGGCACCACGGCCGCCTTCACCTTCTCCTTCCTGACGGACAGCCTGCTGGCGGCGGTCCGCCGCCGGCGCGCCGCCTCGGCCGCCCCGGCCCGCGGGCGCGGCCGCCGCAAGCCGTGGGGGCGGCAGCTGGACGCGACCGCCCTGCTGAGCTGCTATCTGGCCCTGGCCTTCTTCATCCCCTCGAACCTGACCCTGCCCGGGATGGGCGGGGTGGGCACCCCGGCCAACGTGTTCGCGCTCCTGTGCCTGTTCTGGTATTTGGCGACCTGGGTCACCGGCCGGATCCGGCCGGCCCCCGGTACCCGGCTGCCGCGGGTGGTGATGTGCCTGCTGGCCTTCTCCGTGCTGGGCTCGTACCTCGCGAACGCGATGCGCGGCAGCTCGCACAAGGAGGTCCTCGCGGCGGACCGCGGGCTGATCGGGCTGCTCGTCTGGGTGTCCCTGGTGGTGCTGATCTCCGCCGGGGTCCAGGACCGTGCCCGCCTGGACGTACTGATGCGCCGGGCCGTGGTGATGGGGTCCGTGGTGGCCGCCATCGGCTACTACGACTTCTTCACCGCGACGAACATCGCCGACAGCATCAGCATCCCGGGCCTGAAGTCCAGCGTCGCCCAGATCACCACCCTGGACCGGGGCTCCTTCACCCGGCCGCGGTCCACCACCGCGCAGCCCCTGGAGTTCGGCGGGATGCTCGCCGTCATGCTGCCCTTCGCCGTGCAGCAGGCCTTCGATCCGGTACGGCGGCACCTGCGCGCCTGGCGGCGCTGGGGTCCGGTGGTGCTGATGGGCGGCGCCCTGCCGCTGACGGTGTCGCGGACGTCCATCATCGGGGCGCTCATCGTGGTCCTGGTGATGGTGCTGCGCTGGAAGCCGGAGCGGCGGTGGGCCGCGATCGGCTTGCTGATGGGGTCGGTTGCCTGCTTCAAGGTGATCATCCCCGGGCTGATCGGCACCATCACGGCGCTCTTCGCCTCGTTCGTGACGAACTCCGACAGCAGCACCCAGGCCCGTACCGTCAAGTACAGCGCGATCGTCCCCTACCTCACCGAACGGCCGCTGTTCGGGCGGGGCTTCGGTACCTTCCTGCCCGAGCTGTTCTTCTTCACCGACAACCAGTACATGCTCACCCTGGCGGAGATGGGCCTCGTGGGGCTGCTCGCGCTCCTGGTCCTCCTGTTCACCGGGATCCACCAGGGCGGTGCCATCCGCAGGCTGGCCCGCACCGAGTCCGACCGGGAGCTGGGGCAGGCCTTCTTCGCCTCGGCCCTGGTCTCCCTCGTCATCGCCGCCACCTTCGACGCCCTCAGCTTCCCGATGTTCGCCGGGGTGTTCTTCCTGACGATCGCCGCCGGAGGCAGCTACCTCGGGTTCGTCCGGCGCGCGGCGCCGGAGCCCGCAACCGTGGAGTCCCCATGCAGTCCAGCCATCCCGCCGCCCGCCGACCGGATCCGGGTGCCGGCCCCGTAGCGGTCCTCGTCGTCACCTGGAACAGCGCCCCGGTGCTGCCGGAGTTCCTCGCCTCGCTGCCCGAGGGCATGGCCGGGCTCGACTGGCGCCTGGTCGTCGCCGACAACGACTCGGCGGACGGCACCGTGGACCTGATCCGCTCGCTGGCCCCGGACGCGACGGTCGTCCGGACCGGCCGCAACGCCGGTTACGCGGCCGGGGTGAACGCCGCCCTGGCCGCCGCCGCCGTGTGGGAGGGCGGCTTCCGGGCCGCCCTGGTCTGCAATCCGGACGTCCGGATGCGGCAGGGATGCGCCAAGGTGCTCGTGGACGCGCTCGGCACCGCCGCGCCCGGCGGCGGCCGCGTCGGGATCAGCGTCCCGCTGCTGTACGAGGAGGACGGCCGTACCCTCCTGCTCTCGCTGCGCCGCGAGTCGCGCGTGACCCGGGCGCTCGGCGAGGCGGTGCTGGGCAACCGCCGGGCCGGGCGGTTCCCGCGGTGGAGCGAGCTGGTCACCGATCCGGCCGCGTACGAGCGGGCGACGGTCGCGGACTGGGCCACCGGCGCGCTGATGGCGCTGTCCGGGCAGTGCCTGGAGGCGTGCGGGGCCTGGGACGAGTCCTTCTTCCTGTACTCGGAGGAGACCGAGTACTGCCTGCGGGCCCGTGACCTCGGCTTCGTCACCCGGCTGGAGCCCGCGGCCGCGGCCACGCACCTGGGCGGCGACTCGCAGGTGTCGCCGCGGCTGTGGACCCTGCTGACGCTCAACCGGGTCCGGCTCTACGGGCGCCGGCACGGGCCCGCGGCGACCGCCGCGTTCCGCGCGGCCGTCCTGCTGCGGGAGGCCTCCCGCGCGGCGCTCGGCCGGCCCGCCAGCCGGGCCGCCGCGCGCGCCCTGGCCAGCCCGTCCGCGCTGCGGGCCACGCCCGGCCCCTGATCAGTCGCGGGGCGCCGGCCCGTCCCAGGCGGTGTAGAAGCTCTCCGGGTTGACCAGGTAGCGGACGGTCGCCCGGGGCAGGTGGCGCACCCGGTGGCGGCGGCCGTAGCGGCGGACGAGTTCCCAGTCCTCGCGGGGCAGCACCTCGGGGGTGCGGCGCAACCGGCTGAAGTACAGGGACCGGTTGCGCCGCGCCACGAAGGCATTGGTGTCGAGGAAGGCTTCGTGGGCGGCCCGGCGGCGGTCGAAGGGCACCGACAGGACGTCCCGGTCCGTGCCGTCGGGCAGCACCCTGCGCAGCGCGGTGTAGACGGCGTCGGGCCCGCCGGGTGCCTCCAGCACGGCCAGGGCCTGCTCCAGGTGGTCGGGCTCCCACAGGTTGTCGTCGTCCAGGAAGGCCACGTAGCGCGATCGGGTCAGCCGGATGCCGACGTTGCGCACGACGCCGGCGGTCGCGGTGTTGCGGGCCAGGGACACCGCGAACAGCCGCGGGTCGTCGGGCAGTTCGGGGAGTCCTGCGCCGTCGTCGACCACGATGACCACCTGGTCGCGCGCCGTCTGGTCCAGCGCGGAGCGGACGGCCGCGCGCAGTGCCCCGGGGCGCCGGTGGGTGGGGATGACGGTGGCGACCAGGGCGGCCGGTGGCTCGCCCAGGGCGGCGGCGAGCCGCCGGGTCTCGGCGTCCTCGAAGCGGCGCAGCCGCAGGGCGGAGGGGGCCAGCAGGACCTTGTTCCTGGCTTCGAAGAGCACCAGCCAGCCGAAGGTCCGCTTGAGCAGTTCCCAGGGGGCCCGCGCGATCCGGCGCATCATGTCCTGTCGGTCCTCTCGGTGGTCAGGGGGCGGGTGGGGGGTCGACGGGTCGGCCGTCGGACATGCGGTTGCCCTTCCACACGTTCCCGGCGCCGCCCGCGTTCCAGGCGGTGGCCGTCCCGTAGGCACCACTGGCCGGGTGGTACTGGGTGGAGAAGACGTTGTTCGTGACCTGGATGCCGGTGGCGCCCGGGCCGCCGCCGTAGAGGGCGTACGCTCCCCCGGCCAGCCAGTTGCCGTCGACGACGACGGAGGAGACCACTCCGGTGTCGGCGAACAGGCCCACGGCGGCGGTCGCTCCCCGGTCCACGGCGGTGGGGTTGAGCAGGGTGTTGCGGCGGACGGTCAGCCGGCCCTTGTTGCCGCCGCCGCTGATGACGGCGTCGGTGTGCTGCCATTCGCCGCCCTGGTTGCGGAAGGCGACGAGGTCGTGCACGTAGTTGTCGTGCAGGTCCCCCTGCCCCATGGACAGGGCGTTGCCGAACACGGAGATGTCGCACCAGCCGACCTCGATCGAGCTGCCGCCCATGTTCGAGACCGCGTAGTTCACCCCGCCGTTGTCGGGGCCCTTGCCCGGCACGGCGGTGATCGTGGTGTGCAGGACCTTCAGTCCGCTGAAGCCGGGGCGCAGGTTGATGCCCCACCAGTTGGTCGAGGTGATCCTGCTGTCGATGACCGTGACGTCGTTGGCGTAGATGTCGAGGGAACCGCGGATGTCCCAGCCCTTGATGACCGTGCCGTCCTTCTTGACGGACAGGTTCCCGGTGTCGTGCCGTTCCAGGTCGATCCGCGGGCCGGTGCTGTTCGCGTCGGGGAATCCGCAGGTGCCGGGCGAGGTGCAGGCGGGGGCGGGGGGCGGCGGTTCGCTCGCCCCTTGCGGGGCGGTCGGGGACGGCGGGCCGGAGGTGGCCGGCGAGGCCGGGGGTACGGGTGGTGGCGTGGCGGAGGGCGTGGCGCTCCCGGTGGCGCCGGGCGCCGCGGAGTGCTCGCCCGTGCCGGTGCGGTCGGCCTGGTAGAGGGTGAGGACGACGGCCAGGACCACTCCGGCGAGCAGCCATGCCGTGAGGCGCCTTCGGTGCTGTGTCACGGCTGCCTATCCCTTGAGCAGGGCCCGGCCGGGCAGGACGCACAGGACGTAGCACAGGGTGCCGGCCGCTCCGGTCGCCAGCAGCGCGAGCACGCTGTCGCCCAGGTACCGCTCCAGGAGGAGGAGTACGGCGGCCATCACCGCTCCGCCGAGGAACGGCCAGGCGCAGACCCGGGCGACGGCGCCCAGGCGGATGCCGCCGCGGTGCAGGGCGAGGAGGAAGACCGGGACCACGACGGCCCCGGCGACCAGGACGTGTCCCTGGGCCACCCCGACGATGCCGCCGGTGCCGGCGCCGATGACGAGCGCCGGGATCAGGACGATCAGCCAGAGTCCCTGGACGCCGATGAGCGAACGGCGCCGCCCGATGGCCACCAGGCAGTCGTAGGCGAGCTCGCAGCCGATGCGGACCAGGCCGAGCGCCATCAGCCAGGGCAGGGCCCGGGCGGCGGGCAGCCAGCGCTCGCCGTAGACGAGCTCCACGACGGGGGCGGCGAGTGCGGCCAGCAGGACGCAGATCGGCACGGTGCCCGCCATCACGACGCCGAGGGCGCGGCCGAATCCGGCGGCCAGCGCCTGCGGGGAGCCGGCCAGCCGGGAGAAGCCCGCGAAGGAGACGCGGCGGGCGGCCTCGGAGATGATGCGGACGGGCCAGCCGGAGATGTTGAAGGCGAGTACGTAGAAGCCCAGGGCCAGCGGGTCCAGGGCGGAACCGACCACCATGGTGTCCACGTTGACCACGCCGAGGGCGAGCATGCTGGCCCCGGCGAGCGGCAGCCCGAACCGGAGCAGCGCCCGGGCCTGCTCCCGGTCCCAGCCGAACCTCAGGGTGCCGGGGGCGGCGAGGCAGCAGCCGATGAGCGCGGCCACGTTGCCCACCACGGATCCCCAGGCGAAGCTCATCGCGCCCCAGCCCTGGACGGCGAGCAGCAGGGTCACGGCGGTGCTCAGGACGAAGTTGAGGCCGTCGACGGCCATCCTCCTGCCCTGCGCGAACTCCCGGGTGAGGAAGCCGGCGGGCACCTGGGACAGGCCGTCGAGGACCACGCACAGGCACATCACGCGCAGGACGCCGGAGGCCTCGGGCGAGCCGAGCACCCCGGCCACCGCGGGGGCGACCGCGAACAGCACGGCGTAGAGCAGACAGCTGGAGGCGGCGCTGAGGGTGAGGACGGTCGGGGCGAAGCGGCGTGGGTCGCCCTCCCAGCGCACGATCGCCAGGGAGACGCCCAGTTCGTTGGCGGAGAGGAGGACCAGCAGGACGGTCTGGGCGATCCCGTACACGCCCCAGGCCTCGGGCCCGAGGAAGAAACGGGCCAGGATGATGCCGGTCACGAAATTGCCGAGGCGCATGACCACGGTGTTGATCAGGCTCCACTTGGCCGCGGAGCCGACCTTGCGCCCCAGCGACGGCGCCGCCGGGGTGGTGCTCTCGGTGTCCGCCGCGGGGCCGGTCACGGTGACCCGGCCGTACGGGAGCCGGCCGCGCCGGAGCCGGCCGGGTGGGCGACGCTCATGCGCAGGGTGGCCGTGGGGTCGCCGGCGTCGCCGGCGGCCGGTTCACCTGCCTCGCCGTCCTCGCCGGGGGCGGGACGGTGCCTGCCGGGCGGGGACCGCCTCCGCCGGCGGGCCTCCGCGAAGAAGGTGGCCACCAGGCTGAGTACGAAACCCAGCACGCCCGCCATGACCAGGAACTGGAGCCTGGCCTTGGTCTGCGCCTCCGGCTTCTGGGGAGGCACGATCGTCGCCATCCGGATCATGGCGTCGGGGGTCACCGACTGCTGGTTCTGGAACTCCAGCAGCCGCTTCTCGGCGTAGGTGGTGAGGATCTCGTCCGACTTCAGCACGGCGGCCGGGTCGGTTCCGACGACGCTGAGCCACATGTAGGGGCCCAGCGCGTTGTCGGCGATCTTCGCCTCGTGGACTCCGGTGACGCCCAGGGCCTTGAGGTCGGCCTTGGAGTCGTCGGAGTTGAGGTTGCGGGCCAGGCCGTCGGCCATGCCGGTGAGCGAGGCCTGGGTGCTCAGGAAGGGGTTGCCGTCGAAGGCCACCGTGGCCTTCTTCGAGTTCAGCAGCGTCACCGTGCTCTGCGACCGGTACTCCACCGGGACCAGCAGGTACACGGCGGCGGTGAGCGCCGCCGTGATCAGCAGTCCGGGCAGCAGCACGTACCAGCGCCTGCGCATGACCCGCCAGATCTCCGCGAGATCCATGGTCTTCCCCTTCGAATTGCGGTTACAGCACGTGCTGTCGATCGGTGGCCGCCCCGCGCGCGACCAGGTCGGTCGGGCGCGGCCGGTTGTGCGCGGGCGGCCCGTCGAGCAGGACCGCGGCGATCCGCTCGCTCGCCCGGCCGTCCCAGAGCGCGGGGCAGCGCGGCGCGGGCGGATCGTCGAGGACCCGGTGCACGGTGGCCGTGATGCGCTCCGGGTCCGTGCCCGCCAGCGCGTTCGTGCCCTCCTCCACGGTGATGGGGCGTTCGGTGTTCTCCCGCAGGGTCACGCAGGGCACCCCGAGGGCGGTGGTCTCCTCCTGGATGCCACCGGAGTCGGTGAGCACCACGCGGGCGGAGTCCTGCAGGGCGATGAAGTCGAGGTACCCGGCGGCCGGCACCAGCCGGATGCCGCCGGGTACGCCCAGTTCGGCGAGCCGCTCGGCGGCCCGCGGGTGCACGGGCAGCAGCAGCGGACAGCGGTCGGCGATCTCGCCCAGGGCCTTCAGCAGGCCGCGCAGCGCCCCGGGGTCGTCCACGTTGGCCGGCCGGTGCAGGGTGACCAGGCCGTATCCGCCGCGGGTCAGCCCGTACCGGTCGAGGATGTCCGACTGCCGGGCCCGGTCCAGGTTGGCGAGGAGGGTGTCGATCATGACGTTGCCGACGACGTGGATCTGGTCGTCCCGGTATCCCTCCGCCCGCAGGTTCACTGCGGCGTCGGGTGAGGGCGCGAGCAGGTAGTCGCTGAGCCGGTCGGTGGCGACCCGGTTGACCTCCTCGGGCATGCTCCAGTCGCGGCTGCGCAGACCGGCCTCCACGTGGGCCAGCAGCGGGCCGGCCTTCGCGGTGACCAGGGCGCAGGCCAGGGTGGAGTTGATGTCGCCGACCACCACGACGGCGTCCGGGGCCAGTTCGTCGAGCAGCGGCTCGAAGGCGGCCATCACCCGGCCGGTCTGCTGGGCGTGGCTGCCGGATCCGGCGCCCAGGTACCGGTCGGGCGGCCGGATGCCGAGGTCGCGGAAGAAGACGTCGTTCATGGACTCGTCGTAGTGCTGTCCGGTGTGGACGAGGATCACCTCGGCGCCGCGGCGCTCCAGTGCGTCCATCACCGGTTTGATCTTCATGTAGTTGGGCCGGGCACCGGCCACGCAGACGATCCTGGTCATGGGGTCAGAGCACCTCCACCGTGGGTCCGGAGACCCGGTTGCGGCAGTCGAGGACGAAGGAGGCGTGCTCGGTGACCATCTCGTAGTCGAAGGAGTCGTGGTCGGTGAGCAGGACCACCACGTCGGCGGCCGCCAGCTCCTTGCGGGTCGGCTCGACCCGTACGAGGCGGGCGTCGACCTTGATGCTCTCCACCACGTGGGGGTCGGCCGCGCGGACCTTGGCCCCCATGTCGAGGAGCAGCTGCGCGATGCGGACGGCGGGCGACTCCCGGGCGTCGCCGGTGTTCTTCTTGTACGCGAGCCCCAGCAGCAGGACCTTGGAGCCGTTGACCGAGCGGCGCTTGGCGTTGAGCGCGTCGATCACGCGGCGCGTCACGTACTCGGGCATGTGGTTGTTGATGTCGTTGGCGAGTTCGACGAAGCGGAAGTTCTGGCCGAGCTCGCGCTGCACCCGCCAGTTGAGGTACGAGGGGTCGATCGGCAGGCAGTGGCCGCCGACGCCGGGGCCGGGGGTGAACTTCATGAAGCCGAAGGGCTTGCTGGACGCGGCTTCGATGGCCTGCCAGACGTCGATGTCGAGATGGCGGGCGAACATCGCGATCTCGTTGACGAGGGCGATGTTCACGTGCCGGAAGGTGTTCTCCAGCAGTTTGGCCAGTTCGGCCTCCTTGGGGGAACGCACCGGCACGATGGTGTCGACGAGTTCCCCGTAGAAGGCCTCGACGGCCTTCAGGGAGCGGGCGTCGACGCCGGAGACCACCTTGGGGGTCTGCTGGAAGCCCCAGACGGTGTTGCCGGGGTCGATGCGCTCGGGGCTGTAGCCGAGGTGGAAGTCCTCGCCCGCGGTGAGCCCGGAGCCGTCCTCCAGGATGGGCGCGAACAGTTCCTCGGTGGTGCCCGGGTAGGTGGTGGACTCCAGGATGACGGTCGCACCCGGGCGCAGGAAGCGGGCCAGGGTGTGCGCCGACTCCTCGATGTAGCGCAGGTCGGGGGCTCCGTCCTGTAAAGGTGTCGGGACGGTGACGACGGCGACGTCGAAGCCGCCGCAGTCCCGGGCCAGTTCACTGGCGCGGTAGGTGCCGCGCGCCAGTGCGCGGGCCAGCCGTTCGGAGGAGACGTCCTCCACGTACGACTCCCCGGCGGCGAGGCTCTTGACCCGCCGGGTGTCCACGTCGTACCCGATCACCTGGTGTCCGACCTCGGCGGCCCGGATGGCCAGCGGCAGTCCGACGTATCCCTGTCCCACGACGACGACGCGCATCAGCAACTCCTGTTCGCGGAACCGGCAGACGGTGTGCGGTGGATGAGTTCCCGGACCGTCATGAGGAGAAAGGCAGCGTTGGTGGTGAGGTAGCGCCTGCCGAGACGGCGCGGCTCCTGGAGGGTGCGGTAGAACCATTCGAGGCCCATCCGCTGCCAGACCAGGGGAGCTCGCTTGGTGATGCCGGCGAGGATGTCGAAGGAGCCACCGACGCCGTGGACGACGTGGGCGCCCGTGCGCTTGCCGTAGCCGGCGGTGAAGATCTCCTTCTTGGGCGAGGTCATGCCGAGGAACAGCAGCCGTGCGTGGCTGCCGGCGATGGCATCGGCGATCGCCTCCTGGTCGGAATCGCCGAAGTAGCCGTTGCGGCTGCCGGCCACCCGCAGCTTCGGGAAGCGTTCGGAGATCTGCCCGAGCATCATCTCCAGGACGTCCTCCTGGGCGCCGAGCAGGTAGACGGGGATGTCCGCCACCTCGGCGGCGGCGAGCAGCCGCATGAACAGGTCGATGCCCGCGACCCGTTCGGGCAGCCGGACGCCCAGCACCCGGCCGGCCCAGACGACGGCCTGGCCGTCGGCCAGGACGAGGTCGCAGCCGGCGACCGCCTCCGCGAGGAGGGGGTCGCGCCGCATGTTGACCAGCTTGGCGGCGTTGACCATGCCGATCTCGATCTGCTCGCCGCGGCGCACCGCGTCGAGGCAGCGCTGCACGGTCTCGTCCATGGTCAGCGGGTCGAGGGGGACCCCGAAGAGGGTCTGTCGTCGCGTCATCTCCGGGGACCCCCGAGCCAGGCGAACAGCATCCAGCCGAACTCGTACGGGCGGCACTCGCGGTCCACCGCGCCGGGCCGGAAGATCCGGTCGAGCGGTGCGAGCCGCGCGTGTGGTGCCACCCGGGTGGTGAGCCCGCGGGCGGCCCGGACGGCCTTCTTCGGATCGCCGCGGTGGACCTTGCGCCAGGTGACGCCGAAGTCCTCGCGGATCATCGGCTCGCGCGGGGTCCCGGCGGGCCCGGCGAGTTCGGGCACGTCGGTCATCCAGCGCAGGCCGCGGCGGATCGCCGCGCCGAAGTCCGTACCGCCCGCCTCGGCCAGGTCGAACAGGGCGGTCGGGGCCATCGCGTGCTGGTGCACGCTGTAGACCGGGTAGCCCTCCACCACGCCGCCCGCGCGGGCGTCGTAGTGCCACCACCACTGCCCGCCGTCGCCCTGCAGCTCGCAGATGCGGGCGGCGCAGGCGTCGGCGGCCGCGAGGGCCTCCGGGTCGCCGCCGCTCGCGTGCAGCCGGGCGAGGGCCTGCAGCGGATAGGTCTGGTCGGCGAAACAGGCCACGTGGGACCGGTAGCCGGGGACCAGCCCGGGACCGGTGGCGTGCGGGAAGAGCGGGCTGTCGCCGGCCCTTGCCGCCAGCAGTCGCTTCCGGGCCACCTTGAGGCGGTCCTCCACGTCCACCACGGCGCGCGCGGCGGTGAGGGCGGAGAGCGCCCAGGCCGCCTCGACCGTGTACTGCGGGCGCCCGGGCAGGTCCAGCGAGGCCACCCGGTCGAGTGCGTCGGCCAGTTTGGGGTGGCCGGTCTCGGCGGCGGCCCAGGCGACGAGCGCCGCGTCGCCGAGGTTCACCACCCCCGGCAGCCGCTCCACCAGCACGCCCGTGAACTCCTCGGCGGAGCGTCCGCCGAAGAGCGCGCGCTGCCGGTCCTCGGGCAGGAACCGGGCCCCCAGTGCCGTGATCGCCGCGTACCGGGTGCTCGTTCCCCGCTGTTCCAGGCCGCGGGTGCCGTCGGGTGAGACGACCCCCGCCCTGGTGAACACGAAGGTCTCGGCGTCCGGCAGGTACATCGCGGGAAGCCCCGCCTCGGCCAGCGCGAGCAGCCGCTCGGCGAGGGCGTGCAGCGACGGATCCTCCTGGGCCAGTGCCTCTAATCGTGTGGTGTTCATCGGGTCCCCACCCCGACTCCCCTGGTGCTCCCCGCACCCCGTATGTCCGAGCTGTACGGCTCCAACACACCTACCCCCTCTGATCGTTCTCCTCGGACGGACCTGGCGGTCGTCACTCCGTGGAGGGGGACTGCGCATGACGGCGTCCGCGCCCGCGGCGATGTCACGCCGCAGGCACGAACCGTCCGGAGGCTGCCGTCTGGATCCCCCCAGCGATGCCTCGGACCGGGACACGCGTGAACGGCAGTGTCAGCGGGCGCGGCGAAGCCACGCCGGCCACGGCACTGCCCTCGGTGCCCTCGTCGTACACAACCCCCCACTGAACATGGCCTGTTGCCTGCTCAGATCCCGTGTGCAGGGACACGTTATGCCCGCGGATGTTCGTTGATTGTGGTTTTGAGGAAATGCCGGTGCCCTGGATTGCCGACATTCCGTCAGGTTCGCTCGATGAGCGTGCCGTCCTTCTCCTCGTGCAGCGCTCCGGTGCGCGGGCACTCCCAGGTGCCCGGCTCGCCCTCGCGCTCCACCAGGCGGACCCCGGCCCGGCCCACCCAGCCGATCCGCCGGGCCGGTACGCCCGCGACGAGCGCGAAGTCCGGTACGTCCTTGGACACCACGGCCCCGGCCGCGACGAGCGCCCAGCGCCCGACGCGCACCCCGGCCACGCACACCGAACGGGCCCCGAGAGAGGCCCCCTCGGCGACCACGACACCGGCGGCCTCCCAGTCGCCGTCGCGCTTGATCCGGCCCTCGGGGTCGACCGCACGCGGGTAGAAGTCGTTGGTGAGCACCGCCGCGGGGCCGATGAAGACCCCGTCGCCGAGCTCCGCGGGCTCGTAGACGAGCGCGTAGTTCTGCAGCTTCACGTGGTTGCCGATCCGTACGCCGGGCCCTACGTACGCCCCGCGCCCCACGATGCACCCGCGGCCGAGCCGGGCGTCCTCACGGATCTGCGCCAGATCCCAGATCGTGGTTCCCTCACCGAGTTCGGCGCTCTCGTCGACCTGGGAGGAGGGTTGAATTCGGACACTCACGGCGCGGTCCCCTTACGGCTGCGAGGCGTGCGGAAGCACACATGCACGGTGTACGGATGTACGGAGTGCGGATGTACGGAGTGCGGATGTACGAGGCGAGCATATGCGCCGACGGCCCACCCCACCCGAGGATCACCCGACTGTTCACGCAACGCACGTGAGCGATGCCGCCCGCCGTGGTGGCCGGACTCGGACCTACCCGGGGCGGTTCGGCGCATTGACGGGCAGAAAGGGGTGAAACCCGATCGCCCGTGGGGCGTTAGAAGGCTGGGCCGCCGTTTCGCCCGCGGCTCAGACGCGAGTACGAGGAGCACGATGACAGACCCGAAGCCGGCCGGACGTGGCCGGATGAAGCTGGCAGCCCGATGCCGGGTGGCCACGGAGGCCCCCGCCTTCGGGATGGTCGTCTTCTGCGCGATCCTCTTCAACGCCGCGTTGATGGGGGTGGAGACGTACAGCGGGCTCGCCACGGAGTACAGGCTCGTACTGCAGGGCGCGGAGAACTGCTGCCTGGCCCTGTTCACCCTGGAGATGCTGCTGCGCGTGGGCGCGTGCGCCGACCGGCCGAAAGCATTCTTCCGCGATCCGTGGAACCTCTTCGACCTCGCGGTCGTGGCCTCCGCCTTCATCCCGCTCGTCCGCGAGAACACCACCCTGCTGCGGTTGTTGCGCCTCGCCCGGGTCCTGCGCACGGCCCGCTTCCTGCCGCACCTGCGCATCCTGCTGGTCGCCGTCGGCCGCAGCCTGCCGGGTACCGCCAGCTTCCTGTTCGTCGGCGCGCTGGTGCTCTACGTGTACGCGATGGTCGGCTGGGTCTGCTTCGCGGAGTCCGACCCCGGGCACTACGGCTCGGTGGGCCGCGCCATGCTCACCCTCTTCCTGCTGACCACGCTCGACGGCCTGACCGACGCGGTCCGCGCGGGACTGCAGATCTCCCGGCTGAGCATCATCTACTACGCCTCGTACGCGCTGCTCGCCTCCTTCGTGCTGGTGAACGTGCTCATCGGGGTCGTCCTCAACTCCCTCGACGAGGCACGCGAGATGGAGGACGAGGAGAAGCGCGCCCCGGCTCCGGGCACGGATCCCGACGTCAGGGCTCGGATCGCCACGGCCCGCCGGGCCCTGGACGAGATCGAGGCGAGCCTGCCCGTGGCCGAGGGGCTGCCGGAGCGGCAGCTGGAGGCCTCGCACAGCGGGTCCTGAGACCCCGGGCCCGGGCGGCCGGTCATCCCGGGTCGGTGGTGATCAGCTCGATGTTCCAGGTGCCGTCCGGGCCCTCCTCGACGTCCCATTGGCCCGGCATGTCGCTCGCGAAGTCAGGGACCGCCTCGAAGCGCACGCCGTCGAAACGGACCGTCCCGCGGAAGCCGGCCCTCCCGAAGTCCAGCGTCCCCTCGAACACGGCTCCGCTGCACATCAGCCCGCGGCGCCATGTCGTGGACGCGAAGGAGACGGGCCCGGCGAAGCCGGCCCCGCTCATCCCGGCCACGCCGCCGAAGGCCACCCCGGAGAAGTCCGCCGCCCCGGCCACCTGTACTGCGTACAGATCCGCGGAGGCCTCCAGCACGGCCCGGCCGAAGGAGACGTCCTCCAGGAAGACCGCCTCCTTGAACCCCGCCGATCCGCGAAAGCGTGTCCGGCGGAACGTTGCCGCACGATGGAACCGGGTCATCTCGAAGTCACCGGCGTTCTGGAACACCGCGCCGTCGAAGGACACCGGCCCGCCGAAGGTGGCTCCCGTGAAACGGGCCCGCCCCCCGAACACGGCCCGGACGAAGGTGGCCCGGCCCGGGAACTCGATGCCCGCCCGGTTCCAGTCGTCGACGAAGTAGGCCCGGTCGAAGGCCGCCGGTCCCACCCTGGCGGGGCCGCGGCCCCGGGGCTCCAGCGCCGTGAGCAGCCGTGGAAGCAGTCCGTGGTCGAAGGTGGTGCCCCGGAAGTCCACCGGCGCACCCGGCACCAGAGTGGCGAGGTGGTCCCGCTGCTCCTCGGCCCCCAGGTGCGCCAGGCACCGCTCGTACCCGGGCAGCCGGATCCCGATGCAGACCCACGGCTCGGCCTCCGAGGCCTCGAATCCACAGGTCGGCCAGTCGACGGCCACGTCCAGGAGCCGGTCGGCCTCCGCCAGTACCTGCCCGAGCGACTCGGCAACGGGTTCCGGGCCGAAGCACACCCAGCCCTCGTCCGCGGCGCCCAGCCGCTCCCGGGTGAGCCGGGCGGGAAAGCCGAACAGGCCTGCGAGATCCTCGTGCAGACGGTGGGAGACGGCGAGGGTGAGACCCCCCGAGGACGCCTTCCGGCGCAACAGTCCGAGGACTCCGGGACGCCGGACCAACCGGCTGGTCTCCTCGGTCCCGATCCCGACGGCCACGGCGAGGGACGGGTGCATGCCGTCCATACGCCGGTTTCCGTACCCCAGCATGACCGCGGGCAGCTGGGCCAGGAGCCTGCCCGCCTTGGCGTGGGCGCCCGGTGCGTCCAGTGCGAGGAGGAGCGGCGCGTCCGACTCGCCCCCGGTCAGGCGACCGGCGACCTCCGTCCGCGTCATGAGCTCGACCAGCATGTCCCGGGTCTCCGCGGTCGGCGAGCTCCCGATCGGGGTCGCGCCGTCGGCGCCGGGCAGCACCGCCAGGCACAGCGCACTCCCCGTCTCGCCGGCCGGCCCGGAACGCTCCAGCACCGCGCGGAAGCCCGGCTGTTCCATCAGGGCGTCGGCCAGCAGGAACACCAGGCGGTTGGGCCAGACCGTGTGGACGAAACCGATCAGCGCGCCGTTGCGGGAGACCGGGCCGCCGCGGTAGTGCGTCCAGTTCTCCGGCTCCGCGGAGAGCCGCACCACCTCGCCGTTGAGGTCCCCCTCGTACGGGACCACCTCACCCGTCAGCGAGGCCGGGTCCCCCTGGTCGGTGCGGCCGTCGATCCGGACCCGGGCCAGGTCGTGGTCCGCGGGCAGCCAGGGCAACGGATCCGCGCAGACGGCCGGATCCACCAGGTCCTCGTCGGCCTGGAGCAGCATCATCCGGGGCACGGCGTCGTCCCACCACACCGCGCGGCAGGGGATCTCCCGGTCGCCGGGCCGCACCCAGGCCACCGCGCCCGGCGCGAGCAGAGCGTCCCCGACCGTGACGACGAGGCGCGGCGTCAGCAGGGTGCCGACCTCCTGGGGCTCCGGCATCGTGTCGTAGCGGACCCGGACGACCCGGTCCGTCAGGCCCGGATCCCGCGGTGGCCGCGCCGCGAACGGCAGGGCCCCCTCGGGCACCCGGCGGCGGCCGTCCCGGCCCGTGGTGACCCGGGTCGCGGAGAAGTCCGGGCCGGTGCGCCGGTTGCGGGCCATGAACTCCCAGACGCGGCGCCGGACCAGCTCCCGTACGGCGGCCACGTCCCCGCGCAGCTGGGACCCGAGCAGGGCCTCCCGTACGCCGGGCAGGAACTCGAACTCGGCCTCCCCGGCGTCCTGTTCGGCCCCCCAGTCCTCGAAGAGCCCACCGAGGGCGACCTCGGCGAGGTGGCCGTGCTCCGAGTCGCGCAGCAGGGAGCGCCTGACCAGGGTCATGACCGGCAGGGTCAGCGGTACGGCGGCCAGGTGGGCGGCGAGCTGCTGGGCCGTCGGGGAGGCGTTCGCCCGGAAGTGTTCCACCACCTCCAGCGCGCTGCGGCCGCCCCCGGGGGCGGGCTCCTCCGGGCCGCTCGCGGCGCCCGGCTCGGCGTCGAGCCGCAGGCAGGCCAGCCGCCGCCACCGGCCGTCCCCGGAGACCACCCGCACCAGCCGGGCCAGGCTTCCGGAGGCGGCACCGACCACCGGGACGACGGCCGCGGCGGCGCGGCGGCGCCCGGCGCGGGCGCGGCGGGCGACCGGGATCCGCTGCCAGGAGCGGGTGGCGGCGGCCGGCCGGTCGGCGCGGACGGAGAAGGGGACGGGCCGGACGGCGCCGCGCGTCCAGAGCCGTTCGGGCAGGACGTTCAGGACGGCCACGGCGTTGTGCGCGCACCAGTGCCGGAGCATCCGCTGCACCGGCGCCTGACGCCAGCCGCCCGCCACGGTGTCGGAGAGTACGAGGATCAGCCGGCGGCCCGCCGGGTCGGCCAGTTCGAGGGGGTTGCGGGGCGGGCCGCCGTGGCCGCGGGTGACCATCGGGGTGGCTCCGGGTCCGGTGCCGGTCAGCTGCCAGGTGCGGACGTCGCGGAAGACCCCGCTGCGGGTCAGCACGCGGCGGAGCTCGTCCACGTGGTCCGACCAGAGCAGCATGGAGTGGTGGGTGTCGACGACCAGGGCCAGGTCCAGCCAGCGGCTCTCGGCGGGGCGCAGGACCGGGGTCGGCACCATCCGCTCGATGCTGCGTTCCACGGTGAGCTGCTCGTCCAGTTCCTCTCCCGGGCCGCCGATGGAGCGCCGGCCGACGGGCCGCAGGGCGCGCATCAGGGCGAGCGGGTCGTCGAGGGAGGCGGCCCGGGGCAGCCGCAGGGGTGAGCCCCGGCGTTCCGGTCCGCCGTCGGCCGGTTTGCCGCTCGGGTGGCGGCGGGCGGCGGGGAAGAGCTGGACGCCCGGCTCGCCGGAGGGCGGCGCGCCGTCCCCGGGAGCGGGCGGGGTCTCGGGTGACGGGGGGTCGGGGGGAGGTGGCTGCTGCCCCTGCGGGTCGGCTCCGGGCACCCCGGGCGGGCGGGCCCCGGCCGGGTCGACGCGGGCCGCCAGCCACAGGATGTCGGCGATCTCCTCGGCCCCGATACCGGCGTACGGGACGCTGTCGTCGGCGCCGTCGGCGAGGGCCGCGAGCAGCTTCTCGATCACGCCGTGGGCCCGGTCAGGTGCTGCATGACGGTGTCGAGGAAGCGGTCGCGGTCCGCGGGCGCGGACCAGGCGCCGGCGAGGCGGAGCTGGATGGCGTTGAGGAGCTGGTCGGTGGCCAGGTCCCCGTCCTCGCCACGGTCGAGGAAGGCCCGGACGAGGTCCTGGTACTCCGCACCGGATGCGATGTCGACGCCGAGCCGGCGGCGCACGATGCGGGCGAGCTTGTCCGGGCCGGGCGGCTCCAGGTGGAGGCGGACGCAGCGGCGCAGGAAGGCGGGCGGGAAGTCGCGTTCGCCGTTGCTGGTGAGGACGACGACGGGGAAGTAGCGGCACTGGACGCGGCCCTGGGTGATCCGCGCGACCGCGTCGGGGTCGTCGTCGGTGCCGATGGCGACGGTGGGGTCCTCCTGGGCGAGGCGGGCGAGTTCGGGGATGAGGAAGCCGCCGTCCTCGAAGACGGTGAGGAGGTCGCCGGGGAGGTCGATGTCGCTCTTGTCGATCTCGTCGACGAGCAGCACGCGGGGCCGGTCCTGCGGCAGCAGGGCGGTGCCGAGCGGTCCGAGGCGCAGATAGCGGGAGATCGAGGGGGCGGCGGGTACGCCGGCCCCCGGATCCGCGGGGACCGCCGCGGGCGGCATGCCCGGGGTGCGCAGCTGCTCCAGCCCGGCCTCCTGGAGGCGCCCGATGGCGTCGTACAGGTACAGGCCGTCCCGCAGTACGGTCCGGCTGGTGATCGGCCAGTGCAGTACGGGGCCCAGGTTCAGGTCGGAGGCGATGCTGTAGGCGAGCGTGGACTTGCCGACGCCCGGTTTCCCGGTGACCAGCAGCGGCCTGCGCAGGTGCAGGGCCGTGTTGACCACGTCCTTCTCCGGCTCGTCGGGCACGTATCCTTCGCCGCGCCGCCAGGTACGCTCCCAGGCCGCTCCCGCGCACCCGGCCGGCGCGTACCCCGGGTCTGGGACGCCGGTGAAGTCCCGCCAGGGTGGCGGGAGTCCGGCCTCCAGGCGGGCACGCCGGTCCGTGCCCTCGCCGGTCCCGTGGTACAGCCACCAGTCCTTCGCCACTGCCTCTGCCTCCCTCTTCGATTCCGCCGTCTGTCAGTGGTCGGGGTCAGGCCAGGGACCGGAGGCCCGGCACGTCGTCGGGATCGTCCCACAGGAGCACCAACCGGTCTGCCCCTGCGGATGGTTGGTGGGCGCGTGCGGCTCCCGCGGCGGCGCCGGCGGCCGCCCGGCGCACGTCCCGCACGCGTGCGGGCAGGGCGAGTACGTCCAGTGCGCCGGGGTCGGGGCGGCCGTCCGGCCCGGCCGGGGCCAGCAGGTCGAGGAGTTCGGGCGCCGGTACGCCGCCCCCGCGCCGCCACACGGCCACCGGGAGGCCGCCCTCGAGTACGGCCTCCAGCAGTCCGGCGTGCGGGGCGGCCGTGGTGTGCGCGAGGACGCAGGCGGGCGCCGGCCGCGCGGCCAGGTCCATCCCGAGCGCGTCCGTGACCTCGGCGTCCGCCACGACCCGTACGGCGTCGGGGTGACGGCCGCCCTGGGCGTGCAGCCAGCGCCAGGAGGTGTGCCACTCGGCCCGGGTGTCCGCCCGCTCCTCGGGGCAGCGCACCACCACCTGGTGGAGCAGGCCGAGGGCGCGGCGCCGCCCGGCCGGGCCGCGGGGCACCGGCCACTGGTCGAAGTCGGCGTCCAGCAGCTCGTACGGCACGTGGAACTCCACGCGGTCCACCGCGGCGTACGCCTGCCGCCCGGCCCCGCCGCCCGCCGCCGGCGCGCCGACGAGGGCGAGTCGGCGTACGAGTTCCTCCCGCACCTCCTCCAGGCGTACCGGCTTCCCCTCCGACTCCCAGATGTGTTCGGTCCGTTCGCCCCGCAGCCACATCCGGGCCAGGTACCCGGCCTCCCCGCCCGGCGGTGTCTCCAGCCGGACGTGTACGACCGTGCGGCGGGCCGGGGGCGGGGGCGGGGCCAGCACCGGCAGGGCCAGGCGCTCGCGGGTGGCCCGTACCCAGTCCACCAGCCGGGCCGCCCACCGCGCGTCGCCCGCCGCGGCCGCCCGGTCCGCGAGGAACCGTACGAACGGCACCGCCAGCGGCATCCCGCCGCGCCCGCCCTGGCGCTCGTCCAGGTCCTGGACCACCTCCAGCAGGCCGTCCCCCGGCAGACCGCCGCACGCCGGGGTGGTGCAGCCGGCGGCCTTGAACGCCCAGGCGTAGGCCTCGTAGACGCAGCGCGGAAGCTCGCGGCCGTCGAAGAGCTCGCCGAGCCCGTCCCAGGCCGCCTGGTCGAGCCGGGCCGCTCCGGCCGGCCCGGGGCCGGACAGGTCGTCGTCGAGGAAGGAGCAGGCGTCCCAGTCCCGGTCCACGATGAACTGCGGCAGCTGCCAGCCCTCGCCGCGCTCGCGCAGCTCCTGGAAGGTGCGGTGGATGCTGAGGGCGGCGCCGGGCAGCCCGCTGACGCTCTCCCGTACGGACCGTCCGCCGAGTTCGCCGAGGAGGGCCTCGGTGAAGCGGCCGGCTCCGCGCTCGGGGTCGTTCTGCGCGACCTCGCCCTCGCGGGAGGCGTAGAGCCGGAACTGACGCCGGCCCGGCACCGAACTCCCGCCGCCGTAGTCGGTGGTGCCGAAGTTCCACCGGGTGTCGCGGGGCGCGTCGACCCGGCAGGAGTCCACGAGGGCGGCCTGGAGCGGGAAGCGGCGCGCTTTGACGAGGTCGGTCCGCCACCAGCGCAGCGCCGAATCGAGGTTGAGGTGTCTGATCTGGCTGGGGCGGGCGTCGGTGCAGGGCAGCATCAGCTCCTGGTGCGGCCCGAGGTAGCCGTGTCCCGCCCAGAAGATCCACAGCAGATCGCCGTCGCACTGCGGGAGTTCGTCGAGCAGCGCCGCTTTCACGTTCTCCTCGGTCGCCGGCCGGCAGGCCGTGCGCAGGGCGGTCATCGCCGGAGAGTCCGTCCAGTCGAGGTCGCCGGGCTCGTCGAGCGGGGACAGCAGCAGCCGGACGTTGCCGGGCGGCACCTCGGCGGGGCCGGTCAGCCACCGGGCGAAGCGCAGGGCGTCGCGGGCCGGACCGCGCAGGTTCCAGCGGTGGCTGATGTCGTAGCGCTCGACCCCGGCGACCAGCGCGAAGGTGCGCTGCGGTCCGAGGGCCGGGGGCAGGAAGCCGGCGGGGGTCACCCGATCTCCGCCTCGGCCACCGCCTGTTCGATCCGCTCGTAGAGGGAGTCCTGTTTCCAGTACGCGCTGTGGCAGGCCGGGAAGGGCTGCCGGCTGCGGATCTCGTGGTCGGTGACGCGCGTGTCGCCGGGGAAGACGGGCGAGGCGAGGTAGGCGAGCACGTCGTGGCGGTCGTAGACGTTGAGCCAGCGCGGGAAGCCGTACGGGAGCTTCGCGCCGGGTTCGAGCGCGGTCAGCGCGCCGAGCTCGTGCAGGAACGCGGCCTGGGAGCCGACGGTGACCAGCAGCCGGGCCCCGGGGACGGCCTCGCCGCGGGCGGCGGCGAGGGTGAGGAGGTCCACCAGGGCGATCCCGCCGAGGCTGTGGCCGATGAGTACGGTCGGCCCCGGACCGGCGGTGATCGTGGCGTGCAGGAAGTCCCGCAGCTCGTGGCCGCGGGCCTGGTAGCGCAGGATGTCGCCGAGCACGGGGGTGGCGCCGACGGTGAGGGAGCCGCGCCGGGCGTCGAGCAGGGGCTGGGCGGTGACGCGCAGGGCGAGCCGGCCGAGGACGGCGGCCACGCGGGCGCCGGGGACCCGGCCGTCGCCGCCGAGGCGGGTGGTGAGCAGGTCGACGAGGCGGTCGCGTTCGGTGCCGGTGCAGTCGGCCTCGCCCCCGGCGCCGGCCAGGGCGGCGGCGGTCACGGCCCGGGCGAGGGCGGTGGCGAGTTCGCGGGCTTGCGGCTCGTCCGCGGCGCGGGCCCCGGCCCGGGCGGCTTCGGCGGAGCGTGCGGTGGAGTCCAGGGCGGCGGCGTAGCCGGCGGCGAGGCCGGTGCCGTGCAGCAGCGCGCCGAGCTCGTCCCCGCTGTGCGGCGGCTCGGACGGCAGGCGTTCCAGCAGCCCGAGGACCCGGGGCCCGGCCGCCTGTACGCCGGGCATCGCGAAGCCGTCGTCGTCCTCGGCCCCGCCCGTGCCCTCCCAGCCCGCCTCGGCCAGGACGCGCAGCTCGCACAGCGGGTCGGCGAGCAGCAACGCCCACTCGGCGGTCTCCGCGTCGACGGGGTCGGGCGCGTCCTGCGGGGCGGGGCGCATTCCCGGCACGGAGCGGCCGCCCGCGCCGAGGGTCGCACCGAACCGGTCGCCCCAGTAGCAGGATTCGACGGCCGCACCGGGGAATCTGTCCGTCAGCCGTTCCCTGACCAGCGCGAACAGTCTGTCGTGCCGCTCGCGCCGCACCCCCGTACCGTGAACAAAGAGAAAACGCATCGCAGTCCGGCCCCCCTCGCGCAGTCGTCCCCCGACCGGCACCATAGCCCGGTGGGGGTAACAGGGGGCACGGAACGCCGAGTTCGGCGTGTGCGAGCGGGCCGGGGGCCCGCGAGGGGGATACGGACGGCGGGGGCTGTGAGCACGGACACGTCCCCCGGCCGGAACCCGGGCCGCCGCTCTCCCCTCGAACGAAGAGCCGGAAAACGTCTGGGGTGGGGGTAGCACATGGTCAGCAGGGTGGGCGGGCGGCGCCGGGAGCGGCGCCGGGTCGCCGCACGGGGCTCCGTGGTCGTCGGCC
Source organism: Streptomyces sp. NPDC048257 (assembly GCF_043201855.1). Lineage (NCBI taxonomy): Bacteria > Bacillati > Actinomycetota > Actinomycetes > Kitasatosporales > Streptomycetaceae > Streptomyces > Streptomyces sp. NPDC048257. The sequence continues at coordinate 135,347 of NZ_JBICZI010000002.1, read as the reverse complement.
TGCTGTGCACCGTGGTCCTCGCGGGCGTCGGGTACGTCGCCTGGGAGCTGCGCGGTATCGCCGCCAGCCGGGCGGACGGGGATCCGGCGCTGGGGTTCTACCAGCAGGACCCCGAACGGGCCGACAAGACGGCGGCCGCGGTACTCGACGGGATCGCCCGGGAGGACCCGGAACAGCCGACGGACGGCAAGGCCTTCGCCGCCGCCGTCGGCGCGGCCGACTGGCGGCACGAGGGGTGGCAGCCCTCCGACCCCCTGGAGGCCCGACCCACCCCGGCCGAGCCCGCCATCGGCGCGCTCTTCTCCCCCGGCCCGGACGGCGACCCCGACCACCACTGCTCGGCCGTGGTCGTCCACTCCCCCGGCGGCGACCTGATCGCCACCGCCGCGCACTGCGTGTACGGCGGCGGCTTCCGCACCAACCTCGCCTTCGCTCCCGGCTACCAGGACGGGGTGGCCCCGTACGGCATCTGGGTGCCCACCCGGATCGACGTGGACCCGCGCTGGACGAAGGACCAGGACCCCGACTACGACGTCGCCTTCGTCCGGCTGCGCCGGCCCGGCTATCCCGGCCAGCGGCTGGAGGACGTCACGGGCGCGCAGACCATGGGCTTCGGGGCCGAACTTCCCGCGCCCGCCCGGGTCGTGGGCTACCCGAACTACTCCGAGCAGCCGCTGGAATGCCGCAACACCGCCGTCGCGGCGGGGCCGGCCCAGGTACGGCTGGACTGCGCGGACGTACCCAACGGCACGAGCGGCGGCCCGGTGCTGACCGACCGCAGCACCCTGATCGGGGTGGTCGGCGGCCGCGACGGGGGTGGCGACGAGGAGACCTCGTACAGCGTCCGCTTCGGCGACGGAGTCCGCGCCCTGTACGAGCGCGCCGGCAAGGTCTGAGCAGCCCGTCCCACAGCCCGTCCTGCAGCCCGTCCTGGAGAGAAGTCACGGACGGGACCTCCGGTTTCCTCCTCCGGCGGAGTTGCCGGGCACGTCGGCCGGCCGTGATGTCCGGCATCATTTCGGGCATCATCTCGGCATCGCGAGGGCACACCGACGGGACCGCACCATCTCCCCGACCACATCTGGCGCTCCCTGCGCCCCGATCCCGCCTGACCCGATCTGGGTGGTTGTCCGGCTCGTCGTCGTCCATGCCGCCGAGTCTGCTGCGCGGGGGGCGCTCGGGGCAGGCCCGAGCCGGGGCGCCCGGGGGCAACCCGGGGGCGGACGGACTCACATCGGGGCGCTTTCCGGGGGTTGCCGTGCCGATCAAGGCCGGATCAGCGCGGCAGGGCGGCGTACGAGACCCCCGTCAGCTTCTCCGAGGCGGCCCAGAGCAGCTCCGCGGTCCTGTCGTCGAGGGTCCACTTCGCCCGCCAGGACCGTGCGGGCGCCCCGCGCCAGCCGAGCCGCGGCCCGATGAACGCGTCCTGCCGGACCCCGGGCGCGGTGGCCGCGTAGAGGGTGGGCAGCGCGCCCGAGGAGGTGGGCTGGGCGAGGACCGCGTTGCCGAACGCCGCCACCCGCGAGTTGAGAGTGGGGCCCTCCAGCTTCGACGCTCCGGAGTGCAGGTTGCTGGAGGCGTAGCCGGGGTGGGCCGCGGCGGCGGTGAGGGGTGAGCCGGCGGCCGTGAAGCGGCGGGACAGCTCGTGCGTGAAGAGCAGGTTGGCGGTCTTGGAGCGGCCGTAGGCGATCCAGCGCCGGTAGCCGTGCTCGCCGGCCGGGTCGTCGAGGGACCCGTCGGCGGGGTCGATCCTGCCGAGCACGTGGAAGCCGCTGGAGACGTTGACGATCCGGGCCCCGGGGGCGGCGGCGCGCAGCCGCGGCAGCAGCAGTCCGGTCAGGGCGAAGTGGCCGAGGTGGTTGACTCCGAACTGCGTCTCGAACCCGTCGGCGGTCCGCCCGTACGGGAGTGCCATCACACCGGCGTTGTTGATCAGCAGGTCCAGGTGGGGGTACCGGCGCCCGTACGCGGCGGCGAACTCCCGTACGGAGGCCAGGTCGGCGAGGTCCAGCGGCATGAACTCCGCCTCCGCGTCGGGAACTTCCGTGCGCAGCCGGATCACGGCGGCCCTGCCCCGGGCCGCGCTGCGGCAGGCCAGCACGACCGAGGCGCCGCGCCGGGCGAGCTCGCGGGCGGCGACGTACCCGATCCCGCTGTTGGCCCCGGTCACGACGGCGGTCCGGCCGCTCTGGTCGGGGATGTGCGTGGCGTTCCAGCCGGGCATGGCGGCTCCCTCGTGAAGCGGTGGGTTACCGAGGGTAGACGCAGGGGCGTGCCAGGGCGGGCGCGGGGCCGGGATCCGCAGGCCAGTAGGCTGCGCGGGTCCGCCCTCTTTCCCCATCCCGTCCCCGAGGAACCGCGCCGTGAGCTCCCCGCCGCCCCCCAAACCCGTGACGGTCGTCGGCCTCGGTGCAGACGGCTGGGCCGGGCTCACCGCCGCCGGCCGGTCCGCCCTGTCCTCGGCCGAGGTGCTGATCGGCGGGCCGCGCCAGCTGGACCTGCTGCCGCCCGCCGAGTGCGCCGGTGAGCGCGTGGCGTGGCCGAGCCCGCTGCGGCCCGCCGTGCCGAAGCTGATGGCCGAGCACGCCGGCCGCCGGATCGCGGTGCTGGCCAGCGGTGACCCGATGTTCTACGGGATCGGCCGCGCCCTCGCCGAGGAGCTCGGGCCGCAGGCCCTGCGGGTGCACCCGCACCCCTCGTCGGTGTCCTACGCCTGTGCCCGGCTGGGCTGGCCGGTGGAGGACACCGAGGTGATCACGGTGGTCGGCCGCCCGGTGGCCCGCCTCGCGGCCGCGCTGCACGAAGGGCGCCGGGTGCTGGTGCTCAGCGCCGGGGCGGCGTCCCCGCAGGAGATCGCCGCTCTGCTCCGGGAGCAGGGCTTCGGCCCGAGCCGGATGCGGGTGCTGGAGCAGCTCGGGTCCGAGCGCGAGGACACGTACGAGGGTCACGCCCACGACTGGGACCACGCGCCCGGCGATCCCCTGAACGTGGTGGCGCTCGACTGCCGCCGGGACCGGGCCCACGACGCGCCGCGGCTCGGGGCGACCCCCGGGCTGCCGGACGCCGCGTACGAGCACGACGGGCAGCTCACCAAGCGCCATGTCCGGGCCGCGACCCTGTGCGCGCTGGCCCCGGCCCCCGGCGAGCTGCTGTGGGACATCGGCGGCGGCTCCGGCTCCATCGGCATCGAATGGATGCGCACGCACCCCTCGTGCCGGGCGGTGGCGGTCGAGCGCGTTCCGGAGCGGGCCGCGCGCATCACCCGTAACGCGGGGGCGCTCGGCGTGCCCGGCCTGCGCGTGGTCATCGGCGCAGCACCGGAGGCGCTGGCCGGGCTGCCGGCCCCCGACGCCGTGTTCATCGGCGGCGGACTGACCTCGCCGGGCCTGCTGGACGCCGTCTGGGCCGCGCTGGCCCCCGGCGGCCGGCTGGTGGTCAACACCGTCACCCTGGAGTCGGAGGCGGCCCTCACCGAGCGCTACCGGCGCCACGGCGGCGAACTGGTGAAGCTCGCCGTCGCGCACGCCGTGCCGGTCGGCGGTTTCACGGGATGGCGGCAGGCGATGGCCGTCACCCAGTGGTCAGTGACGAAGACGGACGGGCCGGCCACCGCGCCGCCCGGGGAGAAGGATCGAACATGACCGTGTACTTCATCGGCGCGGGCCCCGGCGCCGCCGACCTGATCACGGTGCGCGGCGCCCGGACCCTGGCCGCCGCCCCCGTCTGCCTGTACGCGGGCAGCCTCGTGCCGCGTGAGCTGCTGGCCGAGTGCCCGGCGGACGCCCGGCTGGTCGACACCTCGCAGCTGAACCTGGACGAGATCATCGCCGAGTGCGTACGGGCCCACGCGGCGGGCCAGGACGTGGCGCGGCTGCACTCCGGCGACCCGTCGATCTTCAGCGCGGTCGCGGAGCAGATGCGGCGGCTCGACGCGGCCGGCATCCCCTACGAGGTCGTCCCGGGCGTCCCGGCCTTCGCCGCGGCCGCCGCCGCCCTCAAGCGGGAGCTGACCGTCCCCACCGTCGGGCAGACGGTGATCCTGACCCGGATCGCCCAGCAGGCCACCCCGATGCCGCCCGGCGAGGACCTGGCCACACTGGGGCGCAGCGGCGCGCTGCTGGTGCTGCACCTGGCCACGCGCTACGTGGACCGGGTCGTCGACGAACTGCTGCCGCACTACGGGGCCCAGTGCCCGGTGGCCGTGGTGGCGATGGCCAGCCGCCCCGACGAGCTCATCCTGCGCGGCACCCTGGCCGACATCGCCGCCCAGGTGAAGGAGGCGGGCCTGGTGCGCACCGCCGTCATCGTGGTGGGCCGCACGCTCGGCGCCGAGCAGTTCCGCGACAGCCACCTGTACTCCCCCGAGCGCGACCGGCATGTCTGCTGAGCCTGCCCCCCTCCCCGACCACCACGTCCTGATCCTGGGCGGCACCACGGAGGCCAGGCGGCTCGCGGAGGCACTGGCCGGGGACCCCTCGTACCGGGTGACGACCTCGCTGGCGGGCCGGGTCGCCTCGCCGGTGCTCCCGCCGGGCGGGACCCGGATCGGCGGCTTCGGCGGTATCGCGGGCCTCGCGGCCTGGATCGTCGCCCACGAGGTCACCCGCGTCATCGACGCCACCCATCCCTTCGCGGAGCGGATGAGCTTCAACGCGGCCGGGGCGGCGGCGCTTTCGGGCGTCCCGCTGCTGGCGCTGCGCCGCCCCGGCTGGGCGCCCGGCCCGGGGGACGACTGGCACTTCGCGGACTCCCTCGGCGAGGCGGCCGGCCTACTGCCGGGCCTGGGAGGCCGGGTGTTCCTGACGACCGGCCGGATGGGCCTGCACACCTTCGCGGAGCTCACCGGCACCTGGTTCCTGGTGCGTTCGGTGGACCCGCCGGCCGGGCCGGTCCCCCCGCGCCTCGAAGTCCTGCTCGCCCGGGGCCCGTTCACCCTGGAGGACGAACGGGAGTTGTTGGCGCGCCACCGGATCGACGTACTGGTGACGAAGGACAGCGGCGGCTCCGCCACCGCCCCCAAACTCACCGCGGCCCGCGAGGCCGGCATCCCGGTCCTGGTCGTCCGCCGGCCCCCCGTCCCGGCGGGCGTGGCGGAGACCGACTCGGTCGAGGCCGTCCGGGACTGGCTCCGGATGTAGGAGATGTCAGGCGGAGCGGGCCGCCAGTTCGAGCGTGAGATGGGCCGATGCCTCGAGGAGTGCCTTGTCGGCCCGTTCCCCGAAGACCAGAACCCGGTAGTAGAGGGGTCCGAGCAGCAGATCGGCCAGCCCCGCCAGGGTCTCCTCGTCCGGTTCGCTTCCGGTGTGGCGCCGAACCGCGGCCCGCAGGCCTTCGAGGTCGCGTTCGCGCTGTTCGCGCAGGAATCCCGTGCGCAGGGACACTGCCGCGTCCTTGTCCAGTTGCGCGTGCCCCAGCAGGGCCTGGAACACCTGCCCGGCGGGCTCCCCGAAGAAGTCGGCCACACGGTGCAGGTGCGCGACGAGGTCCTCGGCGGCCGTACCGGCCGGTTCCTGCCACGCCAGCGCTTCACGGGCATCGTCGGCGAGGGCGTCGAGCAGGATGTCGACCTTCGACTTCCACCAGCGGTAGATGGTCTGCTTGGCCACACCCGCCCGGGTGGCGATGCCCTCGATGGTCGTCCCGGCGAATCCCTGCTCCACCAGCAGGTCGTCCGCGGCGTTGAGCACGGCGAGGCGGATGCTCTCGCTGCGCCGGGGGCCGGTCCGGCTGACCACGGGGGACTGGGCACGCGGGCGTTCGGTGTTCCGTGCGGCGCTGATGGTGCTTCACCCCTTGGTTCTCACGAATGCACACGATTCTGGCACACCACGGGTGGCGGGACGCTGCCTGATCAGGCGGGCGTTCCCGCCGGCTTGCGGGTCAGGACGAGGCTCAGCAGGACCACGAGGGCGAGGACGGCCACCGCCGCGCTGAAGATCTCACCGGCCGGCCGCAGGCTCGTGGCGCGGATCAGCACGCCGACGCCGATCGCCGGGACGGCCAGCATCGAGTAGAGGACGGCGAAGAAGGTGGAGACGGACGCGCCCCGGTGCCGGGGTTCGCTGCGGGTGGTGATGTCCCGGATGCCGTGGGACACGGCCATGCCGGTGGCCAGGCCGTTCACCGCGGCCGCGATGAGCAGGGGCGCGAAGGCCCGGGTGGCCATGGCCGTGGCCATGAGGGCCGCTCCGAGCACCAACCCGAGGCAGGCCACGGCCAGGACGGCTCCCGGCCTGACCGTACGGACCGGCAACTGCCCCAGCGCCGTACAGGCGAAGGCGGTGAAGACCACGAGACCGGCGAGCGTGTGGCTGGACTCGTGGAGCACCGTACCCGTGAACAGTCCGGTGACGGCGGTGAGTACGCCCAGGACCGCGAAGCCCGTGCCTGCGGCCATCGCCGAGCGCAGGAAGTCCGACCGGATTTCCGTGGGCACGTGCAGCGGCTGCAACCGGAGGGTGAAGCCGGAGCGGTGTGCGGCGGTCTCCCGTGTCGATGCCACACCGATCACCGCGATCGCCGCCAGGACGAGCGTGACGACCCACGGTGTGCGCAGGGGGGAGGGCGCGAGGTCGGCCAGGACCCCGGCCGCCAGCGTGCCGCTCGCCAGGCCGCCCATGTTGGCGAAGAGGGCTACGGTGGCTGGCTTGATCCGGCTGTCCTGGGGGATGAGTTCGGTGAGCGAGGCCGTGGCCGCGCCGGTGACGAGGGCGGCGGAGAATCCCGAGATCACCCGGGCGACGCAGAGGACCGGCACGCTCTCGGCCACCAGGAAGACGAGGGCGCCGCAGACGGACAGGGACGTCGCGGCCAGCAGAACCGGGCGCCGGCCGATCTGGTCCGACAGGCGGCCGAGGACGAGCAGTCCTACGACGACGCCGATGGCGTAGACGGCGAAGATCCCCGTGACGGTGACCGGCGAGAAGCCCATGGCGTCGCCGTAGAGCGGATACAGGGTGGTGGGCACGGTGGTGCCGGCCATGGTGATCCAGAAGGCGAAGGCCACGACGGCGGTCGCCGTACCGCTGCCCGGCCGATGGGGTGACACGCCCGTCCGGGCGCCCCCTTGGGCGGTTTTGTCCAGCACTGAACGGCCTCTCGAGGGGTGGGATCCCGGCAGGTGTCGACGGCTCGGGGCACAACTGAGCGGTGCATCCGGGACTGCGAGACTAGACTAGACGTTGCGTCTATTCAATAGCGGGCACGACGGACCTGCCCGATCGGCGCCACCCTCCGGCACGCCGGCACGACAAAGGGCGGTGCCGGTACCGGCACCGCCCTCCTGCCCCGCGCTCAACGGGTGACATCACGTCACGTCGTGCCCCGCCACGTCCCGCCCCGTCACGGGTAGCGGCGCGGCGTCCAGGTGATCCTCGAACCGTCGGCCCGCTCGGTGACCTGGGTCTGCGAGGAGCCGATCAGCAAGATCGTGCGCATGTCCACCTCGGACGGCTCCAGGTCGGCGAGGCTGACGATCCGTACCAACTGCTCCGGACCGCCCACGTCCCGCGCCACGACCACCGGGGTCTCGGGCGCGCGCAGCTCCAGCAGCAGCTCACGGGCCTGGGCCACCTGCCAGGTCCGGCTGCGCGAACCGGGGTTGTAGAGGGCCAGCACCAGGTCGGCCGCGGCGGCCGCGCGCAGTCGTTCCGCGATGACCTCCCAGGGCTTGAGCCGGTCCGAGAGGGAGACGGTGGCGTAGTCGTGGCCCAGCGGGGCACCGGCCGCGGCGGCCGCCGCGTTGGCCGCGGTCACCCCCGGCAGGACCCGTACCGGCACGTCCTTGTACTCGGCCTGCCCGGCCACCTCCAGGACCGCCGTGGCCATGGCGAAGACACCGGGGTCGCCGCCGGAGACCACGGCCACCCGCCGGCCGCGCCGGGCGAGGTCGAGGGCGAACTCGGCGCGCTCCGACTCCACCTTGTTGTCGGAGCCGTGCCGGATCTGGCCCGGCCTGACCGGCACCCGGTCCAGGTAGGTGGTGTAGCCGACCAGCACCTCCGCGTCGGCCAGCGCGCGCCGGGTCTGCGGGGTGAGCCACAGCGGTCCGGCCGGGCCGGTGCCGACGACGACGACCTCGCCCGGGCCGGACGGCACGCTACCCGGGTTGCCGATGCGGCTGGGGACCACGGCGACGGCGAAGTACGGGACGGACTCCGGGTCGGTGTCGGCGAGGCGGCCGGTGCGCTCGCCCGCCATGGTGGCGCGCTCGACGTACCGGGCCTCGGCGAGCCGGCCGCTGTTCTCCATCGCACCGCGCACGGCGGGGAAGGTCCGGCCGAGCTTCATCACGACCGCCGAGTCGGTGGCGGCGAGGCGGGCGGTGAGCTCCTCCTCGGACAGGGTGCCGGGAAGGATGGTCAGCACCTCCTCACCCTCCACGAGCGGGGTGCCGAGCCGGGCGGCGGCGGCGCTCACCGAGGTGACGCCGGGGATGACCTCGGTCTCGTACCGGTGGGCGAGCCGCTTGTGCATGTGCATGTACGAGCTGTAGAAGAGCGGATCGCCCTCCGCGAGCACGGCGACGGTCCGGCCGGCGTCCAGGTGCGCGGCGAGGCGGGCGGCCGCGGCCTCGTAGAACTCCTCCATCGCGCCCTGGTAGCCGCCGGGATGGTCGGTGGTCTCGGTGGTGACCGGGTAGACCAGCGGTTCCTCGACGTGGTCGGCGCGCAGGTGCTTCGCGGCGATCGAGCGGGCGATGGAACGGCCGTGGCGGGCGCTGTGGTAGGCCACGACGTCGGCCTCGCCGATCACCTCGACGGCGCGCAGCGTCATCAGGTTCGGATCGCCGGGGCCGAGCCCGACCCCGTACAGCCTGCCCGGGGCGATGCCGCTCATTCGGCCACGCTCGCAATGGCGTTGACGGCGGCGGCGGCGATCGCGCTGCCACCGCGCCGGCCGCGCACGATCAGGTGGTCGAGCCCCGAGGGGTGGGCGGCGAGGGCGTCCTTGGACTCGGCGGCGCCGATGAAGCCGACGGGGACCCCGATGACGGCGGCCGGGCGCGGGGCGCCCTCCTCGATCATCTCCAGCAGCCGGAACAGCGCGGTCGGCGCGTTGCCGACGGCGATGACCGAGCCCTCCAGCAGGCCGCGGTCGCGCCAGACCTCGAGGGCGGCGGCGCTGCGCGTGGTGCCCATCTTCGCGGCGAGCTCCGGTACGGCCGGGTCGGAGAGCGTGCAGATCACGTCGTTGCCGGCGGGCAGCCGCTTACGGGTGACACCGCTGGCGACCATCTGTACGTCGCACAGGATCGGCGCGCCCGCCTCCAGCGCGGCGCGGGCGCGCAGCACGACCTCGGGGGTGTACCCGAGGTCGTGGGGGAGGTCGGTCATTCCGCAGGCGTGGATCATGCGCACCGCGACCTGGGCGACCGACGCGGGCAGGCCGGAGAGGTCCGCCTCGGCGCGGATCGTGGCAAAGGACTGGCGGTAGATGGCCGCGCCGTCCTTCTCGTACTCGAACACGGTGTACTCGCTCATTTCTTCACTACGTCGGGGTCGGTGCGGGCGTCCGCGAGTGCCGCGGCAAGTTCGGAGGGGTGTACGCCGTCGCGTACGGGGCGGCCGGGGGCGGCGAGCCGGTACCCGGCCCCGGTGGCGACCAGGTCCACCCAGGCGGTGCCGCGCGGATGCCCGCAGCGGCGCTCGCAGCCGGACCAGTGCACGGGCAGCGGGCCCCGTGCGCGGTCGACGACGGCCTGCGCGTCGGCGCGTACGTCCGCGAGGGACTTCGCACAACCGGGCCGCCCGGTACAGGCGGTGACGGACTCCCAGGGGCTCTCGGGGGCGACGACCAGCCCGGCGGCCTCGATGCGGGCGGGCGCGTCCGCGTTCACCGTGGGCAGGATGACGCTGCGCCACGGGGTGACGCGCAGCGCGCCGCTCCCCTCCTCCGTGACCTGTGCCAGGACCCGCCACTGGGCCGAGCCGACCCGGCCGAGCGGGGGCAGCACGCACAGCGTGGCGCGGTCGGGCCCACCCGTGCCCCGGGGCCGGGGCCGTGGCGCGGGGGCGTACGGCCAGTCCACGGCGCCGACGGCCGCCGCGGCGATCCCCGCGACCGCGAGGCACCGGACGAACTCGGCGGTTCTCAGGGCGTGTTCGACGGGAAGTTCGGACACCCGCCAGGCCTGGGTGCCCGCTTCGGCGGCGGCATCGAGGAAGTACCGGGCGGCCGTCAGCGCCGCCCGGGGGGCGTCCGGCCCGGCCAGCTCCACGGCGTCGGCGGCCCGGCCGAGCCGGACCAGCGCCCGGCCTTCGGGGCGGCCGAGCACGGTGACGTCGGGGCCGAGCGAGGCCACGTCGCCGCGCCCGTCGTCGAAGGCGAACAGGAATCGCCCGGACAGCGCAGCGGCCCAGGGGCTCGCGCACAGCAGCCGGTCGAAGTCCATGGCCCAGGCCAGCGCGTCGGGCCGGTCCGTACCCTCCAGTCCGGACATCGGCGTCGCCACGATGTTCCGTACCCGCTCGTGGCCCGGCGCCGGGAGCAGCCCGGCTCCGTCCAACAGTTCGGCGAGCCCGCCGCCGCACCCGTCGGCCAGCCCGCGCAGCTGTACGTTGCCGCGCGAGGTCAGCTCCAGGTGCCCGTCCCCGAAGCGGTCGGCGGCGAGCGCCAGCACCGAGGCCTGCCGCGAGGTGAGCAGCCCGCCCGGCACCCGGACCCGCGCCAGGAACCCGTCGTCCGCCGCGTGCAGCCGCAGCGCACCGGGGCAGGCGTCACCGCGCTCCCGTATGACGGGTTCGTCCCGCGATGCGGCGGAAGGGGGCTGAGGCATGGCCGCGAGCATACCCACGATTGCGCCCCCCGGACCTGTGTCCGTCACCACCCCGACCAGCGCCATCGCCCGAACCGGCCCCACCCATCCCGCCCGCCGGCACCCCCGGGGTCGGAGTCCCCTCTCCCAGCCCCGCCGGCGTTTGAGGCGCGGGGTCCGGGGCAGAGCCCCGGCAACGGAGCCGCACCCGGCCACTCCAGCCCCCGCCCCGCTACCCCACCCCCGCCGGCGACCCAGACGCAGAGCCCCGGCAACGGAGCCGCACCCAGTCACCACCCCGCGCCCACCCCGGCGGGAGCCGCCCCTAAGATGACCTTCCGGCGGACCACACGGCCCGCCGTCGCCGAGGACGGCGACATGGGAGGAAGCCCGGTGCGATTCCGGCGCGGTCCCGCCACTGTGAACCCCGCGGAGCGATCCCGCGCCCGGGGTGAGTCAGGAACTCCCGCTGTCCTCACACTGCCCGGGGCGCGGAAACCCCGAGGAAGGCCTGCCGCCGCATGATCCTGCTGCTGTCGACGTCCGACACCGATCTGCTCAGCGCCCGCGCAGCGAACACGGCGGACGGCCCCGTCCCGTACCGGTTCGCGAACCCCTCCCGTCTCCCCCTCGACGACCTCCCCGGCCTCCTCGACGGCGTCGACCTGGTCGTCGTACGCCTCCTCGGCGGCCTCCGCGCCTGGCAGGACGGCCTCGACCTGCTCCTGGCCCCGGGCCAGACCCGCCCGGTCGTGGTCCTGACCGGCGAACAGGCCCCGGACGCCCAGCTCATGGAGGCCTCCACGGTCCCCATCGGCATCGCGGCCGAGGCCCACGGCTACCTCGCGCACGGCGGCCCGGCCAACCTGGAGCAGCTGGCCCGGTTCCTTTTCGACACCGTCCTGCTGACCGGCCACGGCTTCGAGCCCCCGGCCGCCTCCCCCACCTGGGGCCCGCTGGAGCGCACGCCCGGGACCACCACCGGCCCCCGGATCGCCGTGCTGTACTACCGCGCCCACCAGATGAGCGGCAACACCTCCTTCGTGCACGCCCTGTGCGAGGCGATCGAGGCCCACGACGCCCAGGCGCTGCCGCTGTACGTGTCCTCCCTGCGCACCCCCGAGCCGGAGCTGATCGCCGCCCTGGAGTCGGCCGACGCGGTCGTCACCACCGTCCTCGCGGCCGGCGGCACCAAGCCCGCCACCGCCTCGGCGGGCGGCGACGACGAGTCCTGGGACGCGGGCGCGCTCGCCGGCCTCGGCGTGCCGATCCTGCAGGCCCTGTGCCTGACCGGCTCGCGCTCCGCCTGGGAGGAGAACGACGAGGGCCTCTCCCCGCTGGACGCCGCCACGCAGGTCGCGGTGCCCGAGTTCGACGGCCGCCTGATCACCGTCCCGTTCTCCTTCAAGGAGCTCGACGAGGACGGCCTGCCCGCCTACGTGGCCGACCCCGAGCGGGCCGCCCGGGTCGCGGGGATCGCCGTACGCCACGCCCGGCTGCGGCACATCGACCGCCGCGACAAGAAGGTCGCGCTGGTCCTCTCGGCGTACCCGACCAAGCACTCGCGCATCGGCAACGCGGTCGGCCTGGACACCCCGGCCAGCGCCGTGGAGCTGCTGCGCACGCTCATCGCGGGCGGCTACGACTTCGGACCGACCGAGGACATCCCCGGTCTGGTATCCGGCGACGGCGACGAGCTGATCCGCGCCCTGATCGAGGCCGGCGGCCACGACCAGGACTGGCTGACCGAGGAGCAGCTGGCCCGCAACCCGGTCCGCATCCCGGCCGCCGACTACAAGCGGTGGTTCGCCGAGCTGCCGGCCGAGCTGCGGGGCAGCGTCGAGGAGCACTGGGGCGAGGCCCCGGGCAACATGTTCGTGGACCGCTCGGCGAACCCGGAGGGCGACATCGTCCTGGCCGCCCTGCGCCGCGGGAACCTCCTGATCCTCATCCAGCCGCCGCGCGGCTTCGGCGAGAACCCGATCGCGATCTACCACGACCCGGACCTGCCGCCGTCGCACCACTACCTGGCCGCGTACCGCTGGATCCAGGCGCGCGCGGAGGACGGCGGCTTCGGCGCCGACGCGATGATCCACCTGGGCAAGCACGGCAACCTCGAATGGCTCCCCGGCAAGAACGCCGGCCTGTCCGCCGCCTGCGCGCCCGACGCGGCCCTCGGCGACCTGCCCCTCATCTACCCGTTCCTGGTCAACGACCCGGGCGAGGGCACCCAGGCCAAGCGCCGCGTGCACGCCACCCTGGTCGACCACCTGGTGCCGCCGATGGCGCGAGCGGAGTCGTACGGCGACATCGCGCGCCTGGAGCAGCACCTGGACGAGTACGCCCAGATCTCGGCCATGGACCCGGCGAAGCTGCCGGCCATCCGCGCCCAGATCTGGACCCTGATCCAGGCCGCGAAGCTCGACCACGACCTGGGTCTGCAGGAGCGTCCGGACGACGACGGCTTCGACGACTTCCTGCTGCACGTCGACGGCTGGCTGTGCGAGGTCAAGGACGCCCAGATCCGCGACGGTCTGCACGTCCTGGGCGGCGCGCCGACCGGTGGGGCCCGGGTCAACCTGGTCCTCGCGATCCTGCGCGCCCGTCAGATCTGGGGCGGTACGACGGCGCTCCCGGGCCTGCGCGAGGCCCTCGGCCTCGACGAGTCCGCGGCCACCCGCACCTCGGCGGACGCCGTCGAGGAGCAGGCCCGCGCCCTGGTCCAGGCGATGGAGGACGCGAACTGGGACCCGTCGGCCGTCTCCGCGGTCTCGACGGGCCACTCGTCCGACGTCTCGGCGGTCCTGACCTTCGCAGCGAACGAGGTGGTGCCCCGCCTGGCCGGCACCACGGACGAGATCACCCACGTGGTCGCGGCCCTGGACGGCCGCTTCGTTCCGGCGGGCCCGTCCGGCTCCCCCCTCCGCGGCCTGGTCAACGTCCTCCCGACGGGCCGCAACTTCTACTCGGTCGACCCCAAGGCCGTCCCCTCCCGCCTGGCGTGGGAGACGGGCCAGGCCCTGGCGGAGTCCCTCCTCACCCGCTACCGCACCGACAACGGCGAGTGGCCTCCCTCCGTCGGCCTGTCCCTGTGGGGCACGAGCGCGATGCGCACCTCGGGCGACGACGTCGCCGAGGCCCTCTCCCTGCTGGGCATCCGCCCGGTCTGGGACGAGGCCTCGCGGCGCGTCACCGGCCTGGAGCCGATCCCGCTCGCCGAGCTCGGCCGCCCGCGCATCGACGTGACGCTCCGCATCTCGGGCTTCTTCCGCGACGCGTTCCCGCACGTCATCGGTCTCCTGGACGACGCGGTCCGGCTGGCGGCCTCCCTCGACGAGCCGCCCACCGACAACTTCATCCGGGCCCACGCCCAGGCGGACCTGTCCGTCCACGGCGACGAGCGCCGCGCGACGACCCGTATCTTCGGCTCGCGCCCGGGTACGTACGGAGCCGGCATCCTCCAGCTGATCGACTCCCGCGACTGGCGTACGGACGCCGACCTCGCGGAGGTCTACACGGTGTGGGGCGGCTACGCGTACGGCCGCGGCCTCGAGGGACGCCCCGCCCGGGACGAGATGGAGACGGCCTACAAGCGCATCACGGTCGCGGCGAAGAACACGGACACCCGTGAGCACGACATCGCGGACTCGGACGACTACTTCCAGTACCACGGCGGCATGGTGGCCACGGTCCGCGCCCTGCGCGGCACCGCTCCGGAGGCCTACATCGGCGACTCCACCCGCCCGGAAACGGTCAAGACCCGCACCCTGGTCGAGGAGACGAGCCGCGTCTTCCGTGCCCGCGTCGTGAACCCCAAGTGGATCGAGGCGATGCGCCGCCACGGCTACAAGGGCGCCTTCGAGCTCGCGGCGACGGTGGACTACCTCTTCGGCTACGACGCCACGACGGGCGTGGTCGCGGACTGGATGTACGACAAGCTCACGGAAACCTACGTCCTGGACCCGACCAACCGCGCCTTCCTGGAGGAGGCCAACCCCTGGGCCCTGCACGGCATCGCGGAGCGCCTGCTGGAGGCCGAGTCCCGCGGCATGTGGGAGAAGCCGGACCCGCAGATCCTCGAATCCCTCCGCCAGGTCTACCTGGACACGGAGGGCAATCTGGAGGGCGAGTCGGAGTAATCCCCCGCGTCACGCAGGCCGTCCCCCTCACCCGTCTGACGGGTGAGGGGGACGGCCTTTTCCCTCGTTCAGGTCCACGCACCCCGAACACGCGGACCCGGCACTCCGTACTACGCCTTGACGGTCTGGTTCAGCGCGACGAGCGCCTGGGCCCAGCGGACGTACTTCAGCTGCCCGAAGTCGGCGACGGTCTTGACCCCGAACGCCTCGTGCAGCAGCTTGCCGTCCTCGTCACTGACACCCTTGAGCGCGGCAACAGGAGCCGCGAGCACCTCGGCGAGCGGCTTGTCGGCCCACGCCTTGTCGAGCACCTTGTCCAGATCGATCGCCATGAGCGTCCCTCTCGGAATCCCGAACCGAATATCGGTGCAAATCTAACCCAATCCGACAATAACCTCACATTCCGACACCCCGAGCCCGCTCCCTATCCAGGACCGGACACCACAAGGCTTCTCAGTCCTGCGAAACCGGGGCGCCGGATACTTGGCGTAGACGTCGGCCAGGTCGCCCAGCGCCTGAGCCAGTGCCGCTTGGGCACAGCGCCGCGGCCGGTCCGCCGGCACTCTCGGAGCGCCTCCCGTTCCGGGCGACCTGTCGCGATCAGCTGTGCCCGGAGCCCCTGGCGCTCCTCGTCCCGCACCACACGGAGACCGCCTCCCGCCCCGGGAGGCGGTCTCCGGGGTTTGGGGGGGGCCGCCGCGCGCCGCCCCCGCCGCGCGCGGGGGCGCCGGGCGCCCCCCCCCCCCCCCCCC
>NZ_JBICZI010000002.1:0-119690 GCF_043201855.1 Streptomyces sp. NPDC048257 | reverse complement strand
CGACCGCCAGCGGGTGGGCTTCCCCTGGGAGCGACCCGCCCCCCCCCCCCCGCCTTAGCCCCCGGCGGGGCCCCGCGTCGCGGAACGAGTGGTGCGTCACCTGATGAAGTGAAATCACCCTTGTCCCCTGCGCATCACGGGTAGGGCACTGCTGATCTCGTGCGGGGGACCGGGGCGACCGGGCTCCCGTACCCATGGACGAAAGGCCGAGCCCGCCGTGACGCAGCCGTTTCAACTGCCGGATTTCTATGTGCCCTATCCGGCGCGACTGAACCCCCACCTCGAGGACGCGCGGACCCACACCAAGCAGTGGGCGCGCGACTTCGGGATGCTGGAGGGTTCCGGCGTCTGGGAGGAGAGCGACCTCGACTCGCACGACTACGCGCTGCTCTGCTCGTACACCCACCCCGACTGCGACCGCGACGCGCTGGCGCTGGTCACCGACTGGTACGTGTGGGTGTTCTTCTTCGACGACCACTTCCTGGAGATGTACAAGCGCTCGCAGGACCGCGACGGCGCCAAGGAGTACCTCGATCGGCTCGCCGCCTTCATGCCGATGGACCTGTCCGGCGGTTTCCCCGAACCCACCAACCCGGTGGAAGCGGGACTCGCGGACCTCTGGGCGCGGACCGTTCCCGCGATGTCCGCCGACTGGCGGGAACGGTTCTCCTTGTCGACGAAGAACCTCCTCAACGAGTCCATGTGGGAGCTCGCCAACATCAACATCGGGCGTGTCGCGAACCCGCTCGAGTACATCGAGATGCGCCGCAAGGTCGGCGGCGCCCCCTGGTCGGCCGGCCTGATCGAGTACGTGTCCGCCGAGGTCCCGGCGCGCGTCGCGCACTCCCGCGCGCTCGGCGTCCTGCGCGACGCCTTCTCCGATGCCGTGCACATCAGGAACGACATCTTCTCCTACGAGCGCGAGGTCGCCGACGAGGGCGAACTCTCCAACGCCATCCTGGTGTTGGAGACCTTCCTCGGCTGCACCACCCAGGTGGCCGCCGAGGCCTCCAACGACCTGCTCACCTCCCGCCTCCAGCAGTTCGAGCAGACCGCGCTCGTCGAGCTCCCGCAGCTCTTCGCCGACCACGCCCTGGACCCTGCGGAGATCGCCGCCGTCCTCGCCTACACCAAGGGTCTGCAGGACTGGCAGTCCGGAGGCCACGAGTGGCACATGGTCTCCAGCCGCTACATGAACAAGGAGGCCAGGCCCACCGCCCCGGCGAGGCTGCCCTTCCTGCCGTCCGGGCTCGGCACCACCGCGCTCGACCTGCGGTCCGTGTTCGCCAGGCGCTCGATGGAGCTGCGCCACCGCTCCTTCACCCACGTCCCCTTCGAACGCACCGGCCCCTCCGTCATCCCGGACATCTACATGCCGCACCGGCTCAGCCTCAGCCCGCACCTGGCGCACGCGCGCGAGGAGTCCGTGGCCTGGTCCCGGCGGATGGGCCTGCTGGACCCGCAGCCGGGTGACCCCGGCTCGGCGATCTGGACCGAGGAGCGGCTGCGGGGCTTCGACTTCGCCGTCTGCTCGGCCGGGATCGACCCCGACGCCACACCGGAGGAGCTGGTCCTCAACGCCTGCTGGCTGACCTGGGGCACGTACGGGGACGACTACTACCCGGTGGTCTTCGGCCGGGGCGGAAACCTTCCGGCGGCCAAGGCGACCACCGCCCGCCTGATCGCCATGATCCCGGTCGACCACGCCGACCGGCCGGAGCCGGTGACCGCGATGGAGCGCGCTCTCGCCGACCTCTGGGTGCGCACCAGCGCCGCCATGCGCGTCGAGCAGCGCACCGAGTTCCGGGCCACCCTGGTCAGCATGCTGGAGAGCTGGCTGTGGGAGGTGGACAACCAGATCCAGAACCGCATCCCGGACCCCGTGGACTACGCGGAGATGCGCCGCCACACCTTCGGCAGTCACCTCACGATGTACCTGTGCCGCCTCGGGCACCAGGGGCGGGGCATCCCCGAGGAGATCTACGCCTCCGGGACCATCCGTTCACTGGAGAACGCGGTCGCGGACGCCGCTTGCATGATCAACGACATCTACTCCTACCAGAAGGAGGTGGAGGTCGAGGGCGAGGTCCACAACTACGTCCTGGTCACACGGAACTTCTTCGACATCGACTACCCGCAGGCCCTGCACATCTGCCACGCGCTGATGACGCAGCGGACCGAGGAGTTCGAGCACATCGTGGCGACCCAGCTGCCGCTGCTCTACGACGACTGGAAGCTCGGCGCCGAGGCCCGGGAGGCGCTGGACGCGTACGTGGGCGAGCTGAAGGACTGGCACGCCGGCATCCTCAACTGGCACGAGAAGATCCGCCGTTACCGTGCCGAGGACCTGCACGCCCAGCCCGACCTGCTGTCCACCCGCATCCTGGGCGACGGCTTCGGCATGGCGGCCGCCCGGATCTCCCTGCCCGCCTGATCCGGTGACCGGGCGGCGGGGGCGGGGACGATCCCGCTCCCCCGCCCCCCGGCCACCAGCCCCCGCCGTACGTCAGAACTCGTCGCTCGTGTGCGGCAGTACGGCCGTGCGCAGGGCCGCGTCCAGCGCCGCCGCCGCACCGGGCGTGTGCTCCCGTACCAGTCCGGCCGCGACGAGCTCCTCGACCCGGGTGCCGCCGAGGTAGCACGCGGCCAGTTCGCGTACGTCCAGGGCCAGGTCGGCGGCGGAGTCCGCGTGGTCGTACTCGTACGTCGCCCCGCCCGGCCCCGTCTTGAGCCGGAACCGCCCGGCGTTGGCGGGCAGCTGTACGTCGTGCACCTCCAGCACCACCTCCACCGGCGCGGCCCAGGACCGCGCCGTCAGGGCGGCGCGCACGTCGACCAGGCGCACCCAGAGCGCCGGGAACTGGGCGGTGACCCGTACCTGGTCCCGGTCCGCGGCGAAGTGCAGCAGCGGGTCGTCGGCCGGGCGGCCCCACGCCGAGACCTTGCCGGTGAGGTCGAGGGAGGCCACGCACTCCCACAGCGCGGCGGCGACCGCCGGGGTGTCGGCCTCCAGCTCGTCGACCCGGACCCGGCCCGGCACGCGGACGGCCGCGGCGTCGTCCTCCGGCTTGGTGCGGTAGAGCACGTAGCCCGCGATCGGCTGACCGGGCTCCCCGAGGACGATGATGCGCGGCGGGCTCAGCTCCTCGTCCTCCTCGTCCTGTTCGGCCAGCCACTCGTCGCGCCAGCGCACCTCGCTGCGGGTGGGGCGGCCGGCCCGCCCGGCGCGGGCGGCCTCGTGGAAGGGCCCGATCACGGCGAAGGCCTCCTCCGGGTCGACGAGTCGCAGCGGACGCCGGTCCGGGTCGATGCGCAGGGCCAGCGGGCGGGTGGAGTCGATCTCGATGGTGGCGCCGGTGGTGGCGCTGCCGTAGCCGAAGCGGCCGTAGATGGCGGCTTCGGAGGCCCAGAGGGCGGCGATCGGAGCGCCCGCGGCGGCGGTCCTGCGGAGCATCTCGGTCATCAGGCCGGTGAGGACGCCGCGCCGGCGGTGGGTGGGGGCGACACAGACGAAGGTGAGCCCGGGGCAGGGCAGGTCCGCCCCGGGCACGGAGAGCCGGAAGTCGTGCGCGGCCATGGAACCGACCAGCGCGGCGCCGTCGTAGGCGCCGATCCGGTCGCAACTCGCGAGCAGCGCGTGGTGTTTCTCCCGGGCCTCCTTCTCGGGCCGGTCGTGGAAGACCAGGTACGCGAGCTCCAGAGCACGGTCGATGTCGGACTCGGGTACTTCGCGGATGTCCACCATGATCGCGAGACTAATCGGTCATCGCGGACCGGTCACCCCAAAATAACCGGGTTGCCGCGTTCGACCGGTTCACAGACCTCGCCCGACCCTCCGGCCCCCCGGGCCACGCGGCTACCGGGCGGCGGGACCCGTCCAGCCGGCCGGGACATGACCGAGCCGGACGCGCTGGGGATGGTCGCCGACGGGGACGGAGACCCGCTTGGTGCCGGTGGCGAAGTCGATGGCCGTGACCCGGTCGGCGGCGCTCTCGGAGATCACGCAGGCGCTGCCGTCGCCGTCGACCGTGGCCCAGTACGGCTTGGCGGCCGGCACGAGCGGCCCTTCGGCCAGGGTGGCCCGGTCCACGACGGTGGCGTAGTCGTCCATGGTGCCCGCGATGCAGAGCTTCGCGCCGTCGGGGCTCATGGACATGCCGTGGTGGCGGGAGTCGTTGACCCAGGTGGTGCGGTCGGTGCTGGTGGCGGGGTTCATCGGGAGGGCCTTGAGGCGGGTGATCCGGTCGGAGGGCACGTCGTACTCCAGGAATCCGTTGAAGAAGGACACCTGGAAGTAGAGCTTCGACTCGTCGGGGCTGAAGGAGACCGGGCGGACGGCGTCGGACAGGTCCCGGCGGCCGAAGGCGTCCAGCCGCTCGCGCATGTCGATCACCCGCACGGTGCGGAAGGTCTGCGCGTCGACCACGGTGATCTTGCGGTCGCCCTTCGTCCAGTCCAGCCAGGGCGCGTCCAGAGCGGTGTTCACCTCGCCGATGGAGCTGTTCCACAGGAAGCGGCCGTCGCGGGTGAAGGTGTTCTCGTGCGGTTTGTCCCCGGTGCCGAAGGAGCCGACCTGGCGTCCGGTGGTGATGTCCAGGACGTGCACGGTGTTGGAGGTGGAGGCCGAGACGGCGACACGGGTCCCGTCCGGGGACACCGCCATGTGGTCGGACCGGTATCCGGACACCGGGAAGCGCCAGTTGATGCGCCCGGAGGCCAGGTCGACCGACACGACGTCGGCGAAGCTGGGGCGGGAGACGACGACGGCGGAGCCGTCCGGGGTGGTGTACATGTCGTCGACGAACTGGTCGTGTCCCTCGCCGGCGCTCTCCCGGATGCCGAGGAAGAAGGCGAGCTTCACGGGGTTGAGGTAGATCTCGCGCAGCCGCTCCGCCTTGTCGGGGACCACGTCGATCCGGCCGACCTTGGCGAGGTCGCCGGTGGAGGCGAGGACGTCGGCGGTCCCCTCCCAGTTGTTGCCCACGAAGAGCACCTCGCGCAGGCCGCCACGGGTGCCGTCACCAGGGCCGGTACCGGCACCGGCCGGGGCCGGCGCGACGGCGGTGAGCAGGGTGGCCGCGGCCAGCAGGCCCAGGGTTCGCACGGTTCGCAACATCCGTTCAACTCCGCTACGGGAAAGGGATGGAGAGGGTGCCTCCTATTACCGGCCGGTAAAATAGGGGGAACGCCAAAAGGGCGCAACCCCCACGGGGCGCGCCCTTTTCTCACCTTCGGCCGTCACGCAGTCAGCCGCCACGCAGTCACGCAGTCACGCAGTCACGCAGTCACGCGACGGAACCGATCCTGTCGATCAGCCTGTTCGAGACGTCCGGGTGGATCGGGATGTGCGCGCCGGTCAGGGTCGCGCCGCTGCCGCCGCGGCGGTTCGCCACGATCTCGGCGGCGATGGACAGCGCGGTCTCCTCCGGCGAGCGGGCGCCGAGGTCCAGGCCGATCGGGGAGCGAAGCCGGGCCAGTTCGAGCTCGGTCACACCGACCTCGCGCAGCCGCTCGTTGCGGTCCTCGTGGGTGCGGCGGGAGCCCATGGCGCCGACGTAGGCGACGGGAAGCCTGAGGGCCAGTTCGAGGAGCGGGACGTCGAACTTGGCGTCGTGGGTGAGCACGCACAGGACGGTCCGGCCGTCCACGTCGGTGCTCTCCAGGTAGCGGTGGGGCCAGTCGACGACGATCTCGTCCGCCTCGGGGAAGCGGGTCTTCGTCGCGAAGACGGGCCGCGCGTCGCACACCGTCACCCGGTAGCCGAGGAACTTGCCGATCCGCACGAGGGCGGAAGCGAAGTCGATGGCACCGAAGACGATCATCCGCGGGGGCGGGACGCTGGACTCGACCAGCACCTTCAGCGGCTCTCCGCAGAGCCTGCCGTCGGCGCCGATCTCCAGCACGCCGGTCCGGCCCGCGTCGAGCATGGCGCGGGCCTCCTCGGCGATGGTGCGGTCCAGCTCGGGGTGTCCGCCGAAGCCGCCCTGGTGGGCACCTTCGGTACGGACGAACACGGCGCGGCCCATCAGCTCCGCCGGGCCCTGCGCGATCCGGGCCACCGCGGCGGCCTCGCCGCGGGCCGCGGCGGCCAGGCCGGCCGCGAACACCTCCCGTGCGGGCGAGCCCACACGGACCGGGGTGACCAGGATGTCGATGATTCCGCCGCAGGTCAGACCCACGGCGAAGGCATCGTCGTCGCTGTACCCGAAGCGCTCCTGGACGGTCTCGCCGTCCTCAAGCGCCTGCAGGCACAGCTCGTACACCGCGCCCTCCACGCATCCGCCGGAGACCGAGCCGATGGCCGTGCCCTCGCTGTCGACGGCGAGTGCGGCCCCGGGCTGCCGGGGGGCGCTCCCGCCGACCGCCACGACGGTGGCGACGGCGAAGTCACGTCCCTGCTCGACCCACCGGTTCAGCTCTTCGGCGATGTCCAGCATGGGGGGCCTCCTCGGAGAGGTTCGGTTCCAGTATCGGATACGTGGAGGGTGCGGTACTCGTCAGGACCGGGTCCGGCCGGGTCAGGCGACCCCGAGCCAGTGCTCGATCGGGTTCAGGGCGAAGAAGACCACGAAGATCGCGGTCAGCGCCCACATGAAGCCGCCGATCTCCCGGGCCTTGCCCTGAGCGATCTTGATGGCGACGTAGGAGATCACACCGGCGGCGACGCCGGCCGTGATCGAGTACGTGAACGGCATGATCACGACGGTCAGGAAGACCGGGATCGCGGTCGCGCTGTCGGCCCAGTCCACGTGGCGGGCGTTCTGCATCATCATCGCGCCGATGACGACCAGGGCCGCGGAGGCGACCTCACCCGGGACGATCTGCGTGATCGGGGTGAAGAAGAGGCAGGCGGCGAAGAAGAGACCGGTGACGACGGAGGCGAGGCCCGTGCGGGCACCCTCGCCGACGCCGGTCGCGGACTCGACGAACACGGTCTGACCGGAGCCGCCCGCGACGCCACCGATGGCGCCACCGGCGCCGTCGATGAAGAGCGCCTTGGACAGGCCCGGCATGCGGCCCTTGTCGTCGGCCAGCTTGGCCTCGGTGCCGACACCGATGATGGTGGCCATGGCGTCGAAGAAGCCGGCGAGCACCAGGGTGAAGACGATCATGCCGACCGTCATGTAGCCGACGTCGCCCCAGCCGCCGAAGGAGACGTCACCGAAGAGCGAGAAGTTCGGCATCGAGACCGCGGAGCCGTCGAGCTCCGGCGGGCCGTTCTTCCAGGCCTTCGGGTCGATGTCCACGACGGCGTTGAGGATCGCGGCCAGGACGGTGCCGCCGACGATGCCGATCAGGATGGCGCCGGGCACCTTGCGGGCCTGGAGCATGAAGATGGAGATCAGGGTGATGCAGAAGAGCATGACGGGCCAGCCGGACAGCTCACCGACCGCGCCGAGCTGGACCGGGGGACCGAACTCCGGACCCCTGCCCACGAAGCCGGCCTTGAAGAAGCCGATCAGGGCGACGAAGAGGCCGATGCCCATGGTGATGGCGTGCTTGAGCGCGAGGGGGATCGCGTTCATGATCATCTCTCGGAGGCCGGTGACGACCAGGAGACAGATCACGACGCCGTAGACCACGCACATGCCCATGGCCTGCGGCCAGGTCATCTGCGGGGCCACCTGCGAGGCCAGCACGCCGGACACGGAGAGACCGGCGGCAAGGGCGAGCGGCACCTTGCCGACGAAGCCCATGAGCAGGGTGGTGACGGCCGCGGCGAAGGCGGTGGCGGTGATGATCGCCGACCCGTCCATCACCGTGCCGGCGACGTCCTTGCCCGACAGGAGCAGGGGGTTGAGCAGCAGGATGTACGCCATGGCCATGAAGGTCGTGATACCGCCACGGACCTCGTTGCCGACGTTGGAACCTCTGTGCGTTATGTGAAAGTAGCGGTCGAGCCAGGACCGTCCGGCGGGCGGCTGAGAGCCTTCGCCGGCCTCTTCCGCCGTGGTCTTCGGCTCTACTGACGATTGGGTCATGGTGCCTAACTCCCAAGGTTCAAAGGGGCACCCGCTTGGAGATTGGAGACGCGGGATTTGGGATGGTGCGTTTGGCTGCACGACCCGGGGTGACGGCCCGAGGCGACGCGAATGTGCACTGCGTGTACTGCGGGTAGTGCGGGGGTGACCGCTGGTACTACGGAGGTTCTTGCAGGGGTACTGCCAGGTGAAGGGACCGCGAGCGGTGCGGTACTTCGTAGGTCCTCCGGGCGGTGCGCGGTGAAGTGTGACGTTCCCATGCGCACCACCCGGAGAGTCTGAGGGGGTCCGGGGGCCTCACGGCCCCCGGGCCACGCCGTCCTAGAGGGTCCCGGTAAGGGCTTCCGGACGGATCGGCGTCTTGTTGATCTCCAGACCCGTCGCCTGCCGGATCGCCGCGATGACGGCCGGGGTGGACGAGAGGGTCGGTGCCTCGCCCATACCGCGGAGGCCGTACGGCGCCTTCGGGTCGGCGAGCTCCAGGACGTCGACCGGAATGGTCGGGGTGTCGAGGATGGTCGGGATCAGGTAGTCCGTGAAGGAGGGGTTGCGCACCTTCGCGGTCTTCGGGTCCACGATGATCTCTTCCATGATCGCGACGCCGAGGCCCTGGGTGGTTCCACCCTGGATCTGGCCGACCACGGAAAGCATGTTGAGCGCCTTGCCGACGTCCTGCGCGGTCGCCAGCTCGACGACCTTGACCAGGCCGAGCTCGGTGTCCACCTCGACGACCGCACGGTGCGCGGCGAAGGTGTACTGGACGTGGCCGTTGCCCTGGCCGGTGACCAGGTCGAAGGGCTCGGTCGGCGCGTGACGGAACTCGAGCTCGAGGTCGATCGCCTCGTCCTCGAGGATGTCGGCGATGTCCGCGAGGACCTCGCCGCCGTCGGTGACGACCTTGCCGCCTTCGAGGAGCAGCTCGGCGGTCGCCCACGCGGGGTGGTACGAACCGTTCTTGCGGCGGCCGATCTCCAGGAGGGCCTCGCGGACGGCCTCACAGGTGTTCTTCACCGCGCCACCGGTCATGTACGTCTGCCGGGAGGCGGACGTGGAACCGGCGGAGCCGACCTGGGTGTCGGCCGGGTGGATGGTCACCTGCGTGACGCCCAGCTCGGTACGGGCGATCTGCGTGTGGACGGTGATGCCGCCCTGGCCGACCTCCGCCATGGCCGTGTGGACCATGGCGACGGGCTCGCCGTTGATGACCTCGAGCCGCACGCGGGCGGTCGAGTAGTCGTCGAAGCCCTCGGAGAAGCCGACGTTCTTGATGCCGACCGCGTAGCCGACGCCGCGGACGACGCCCTCGCCGTGGGTGGTGTTGGAGAGGCCACCGGGCAGCGCGCGGACGTCCGCACCCTCGCCGGCGCTCTCCCACTGGCGCTCCGGCGGCAGCGGGCGGGCCTTGACCCGGCGCAGCAGCTCGGCGACGGGCGCCGGGGCGTCCACGACCTGGCCGGTCGGCATGACCGTGCCCATCTCCATGGCGTTCAGCTGGCGGAACTCGACCGGGTCCATGCCCAGCTTCTCCGCGAGCTTGTCCATCTGGGCCTCGTAGGCGAAGCAGGCCTGGACGGCGCCGAAGCCGCGCATCGCGCCACAGGGCGGGTTGTTCGTGTAGAGCGCGATCGCCTCGATGTCCACGTCCTCGAGGACGTACGGACCCACCGAGAGCGAGGAGGCGTTGCCCACGACCGCCGGGGAGGCGGACGCGTACGCGCCGCCGTCCAGGACGATCTTGCACTTCATGTGCGTGAGCTTGCCGTCCTTGGTGGCGCCGTGCTCGTAGTACAGCTTCGCCGGGTGGCGGTGCACGTGGCCGAAGAAGGACTCGAACCGGTTGTAGACGATCTTGACCGGCTTGTTCGTGGCCAGGGCCAGGAGGCAGGCGTGGATCTGCATCGAGATGTCCTCGCGGCCGCCGAAGGCACCGCCGACGCCCGAGAGCGTCATACGGACCTTCTCCGGCGGGAGGCCCAGGACCGGGGCGATCTGCTGGAGGTCCGAGTGCAGCCACTGGGTGGCGACGTAGAGCTCGACACCGCCGTCCTCCGACGGCACGGCCAGGCCGGACTCCGGGCCGAGGAAGGCCTGGTCCTGCATGCCGAAGGTGTACTCGCCCTCGACGATGACGTCGGCGCGCTTGCGGGCCTCCTCCACGTTGCCGCGGATGATCGGCTGGCGGTGCACGATGTTCGGGTGCGGGACGTGACCGATGTGGTGGTCGTCGCGGCCCTCGTGGATCAGCGGCGCGTCGGCGGCGAGGGCGGAGGCCTCGTCCGTGACGAGCGGCAGCTCCCGGTAGTCGATCTTGATCTTGGCGGCCGCGCGGCGGGCGGTCTCCGGGTGGTCGGCGGCCACGAGGGCGACCGGCTCACCGTGGTGACGTACCCGGCCGTTGGCGAGAACCGGGGTGTCCTGGATCTCCAGGCCGTAGTTCTTCATCTCGGCGGGCAGGTCGTCGTACGTCAGGACCGAGTACACGCCGGGCATGGCGAGCGCCTCGGAGATGTCGATGGAGACGATCTCGGCGTGGGCGACGGTGCTGCGCAGGGTCTGGCCCCAGAGCATGTCCTCGTGCCACATGTCCGAGGAGTACGCGAACTCACCGGTGACCTTGAGGGTGCCGTCCGGGCGAAGAATCGATTCGCCGATGCCGCCCTTGTTGTGCTTCTGGGTGACGTTCGTCGGCGTACCTGCGGGCACGGTGCGGGTCTTCTGAGCCATGGTCAGACCGCCTCTCCCTGACGGGCGGCCGCGAGGCGGACCGCGTCGAGGATCTTCTCGTAGCCCGTGCAGCGGCAGAGGTTGCCGGACAGGGCCTCACGGATGTCCTGGTCGGACGGAGAGGGGTTCTCCTCCAGGAGCGCGTCCGCCTGGATCAGCAGACCCGGGGTGCAGAAACCGCACTGGACGGCGCCGGCGTCGATGAACGCCTGCTGGACGTTGGAGAGCGGGGTGCCCTCACCGGTCTGCGAGTCGCCGGCCCGCGAGCGGAGCTCGCTGCCCGGCCCGTGCGCCTGCCACTGCTTGGCCGCGTCCAGGGACACGCCCTTGCTGCCGCAGCCACCGCCGGCGGCGCAGGCACCGCCGTGGCCGTGCTCGTCGCGCTGCTTGGAGAACTCCGCCAGGCCCTCGACGGTCACGACGTCGCGACCCTCGACCTGGCCGGCGGCCACGAGACAGGAACAGACCGGCACGCCGTCGAGGCGGACGGTGCAGGAACCGCACTCGCCCTGCTCACAGGCGTTCTTCGAACCCGGCAGGCCCAGGCGCTCGCGCAGGACGTAGAGGAGGGACTCGCCCTCCCACACGTCGTCGGCTTCCTGCTGACGGCCGTTGACCGTGAAATTGACGCGCATGATTACGCAGCCCCTTCAAGCGAGCGGCCGTTGCCGGTACCGCGGTACTGCTCCCAGGTCCAGACGAGCTGGCGGCGAGCCATGATGCCGACCGCGTGACGGCGGTACTTCGCCGTGCCGCGGACGTCGTCGATCGGGTTGGCCGCGCCGGAGGCGAGGTCACCGAACTGCTTGGCGATCGACGGGGTGATGACCTTGCCGGACTCCCAGAAGCCGCCCTCTTCGAGCGCGGCGTTCAGGAACTCCTCGGCGGCCTTCGCCCGGATCGGGGTCGGCGCGGCCGACCCGATACCGGTACGGACCGTGCGGGTCTCCGGGTGCAGCGCCAGGCCGAACGCGCAGACCGCGATGACCATCGCGTTGCGGGAGCCGACCTTGGAGTACTGCTGGGGTCCGTCCGCCTTCTTGACGTGGACGGTCTTGATGAGCTCGTCGGCGGCGAGCGCGTTGCGCTTCACGCCGGTGTAGAACTCGTCGATCGGGATCAGGCGCGAGCCGCGTACGGACTCCACCTCGACCTCGGCACCCGCCGCGAGCAGCGCGGGGTGGGAGTCGCCGGCCGGAGAGGCGCAACCGAGGTTGCCGCCGACGCCGCCGCGGTTACGGATCTGCGGGGACGCGACCGTGTGCGAGGCGAGCGCGAGTCCCGGGAGCTCCGTGCGGAGGTTCTCCATGATCTGCGTGTACGGGACGGAGGCGCCCAGGCGAACCACATCCTCGCCGACCTCCCACTCCCGCAGCAGACCGATGCGGTTCAGGTCCAGGAGGTACTCCGGCCGACGGTGGTCGAAGTTGATCTCGACCATCACGTCGGTGCCACCCGCAATCGGCACAGCTGTGGGGAACTCGGCCTTTACGGCGAGCGCCTCCTCCCAGCTGGCGGGGCGAAGGAAGTCCATAGAGCGGCTCTCTTCTTCTTCATCGTGTCGTTTACTTCAAGCCAGGAGGCCTGCGAGTCCTCGACTGGTCGTTCACGTGCTGTTAACGCGGTGTGGACCCAGTACACAAGCCGCCCGCCCCCGGGTGCAGTCACTGAAACCATGAAGGAGTTGGCTGACGGCCTCCCTCGTCTTGTAGATTCGTATGAAAGGCAGGATGCGACGACCTGCCCGATTTCCAACGGCAACATTCGAGACAGATCGGCGGCGACATCATGCGGCTGCGCGCACTGCTGGAAACCGAAGCGCTGGGGCTGCGGCTGCTCGGCGGCGAGGGTGAACTCGACCGGACGGTCCGCGGGGTCATGACGACCGACCTGCGCGATCCCAGCCGATACCTGTCGGGGGGCGA
Source organism: Streptomyces sp. NPDC048257 (assembly GCF_043201855.1). Classification (NCBI taxonomy): domain Bacteria; kingdom Bacillati; phylum Actinomycetota; class Actinomycetes; order Kitasatosporales; family Streptomycetaceae; genus Streptomyces; species Streptomyces sp. NPDC048257. The sequence goes on along the minus strand of NZ_JBICZI010000002.1, from coordinate 107,059 downwards.
ACTGGTCCTGACCGGCCTGGCCTGGCGGCGAAATTCAGCCGACTCCGAGCCTTTCGTACGAATCCTGGCGAGCGCGGGCGTCGCCGGGCTCGCCGCGGGCGAGGCGGAGCTCCAGGCCATTCCCGACGATCTTGTTTCGGCCTGCGTGCGCAATCGGCTGCCGCTGTTCGCGGTCAACGAGGACGTTGCATTCGCCACGATCACCGAATACGTCGTACGGCAGGTTTCGGGTGAGCGCGCCGGAGACCTGGCGGCCGTCGTGGACCGGCATCGCCGTCTGATGACCTCGGGTCCGGCCGGCGGCGGCCCCGACGTGGTGCTCGATCTGCTCACCACCGACCTCGATCTCCGGGCCTGGGTGCTGTCCCCCACCGGCCGGCAGATCGCCGGGGCGGGCGAGCCGCTGGCGCCGGGCGTGTGCGCAGCACTGGCGAGCGAGCACCTTGCGGCGGTCCGGACGGGCCGCAGGGGGCCGCATCGGATCTCCATCCAGGGTATTACCTACTCGCTCTTCCCGATCAGGGGACACGGCCGCGGCGCCACCGGTCCGGGCGCCCGGGACGTGCGCGAGACGGTGCTCTCGGACTGGCTGCTGGCCGTCGAGGCGGACGCGGGCGACTGGCCCGCGGAGCGCCTGGACCTGCTGCAGGGCGTCACCCAGCTGATCGCCGTGGAGCGCGACCGGCGGGACGCCGCGCGCACGGTGCGCCGCCGCCTCGCACAGGAGGTCCTGGAACTGGTCCAGACGGGTGCTCCGCCCGCCGAGATCGCCGCCCGTCTGCGGGTGGCGGCCCCGGTGCTGCTGCCCGGGCTGGGCGCCGCCCCGCACTGGCAGGTCGTCGTGGCCCGGGTGGACTGGGACGGCGGGGACATCCCCGGCGGCCCGGTGGCCCAGTCGCTGCTGGAGGAGATCCTCGTCGACCCGTCGGTCTCGGGGCCCGAGCCCTCGGACCGGATCGCGGTGGCCCATGCGGGTGACGAGGCCATCGCCCTCGTGCCGCTGCCCTCGCTGTCCGGGGACGCCGGGGAGGACAAGGGCCCGGACTCCGCCCTGCACGCCGACGCCCTCCTCGCGACCGTACGGGACCCCCTGGCGGCCGGTCTGGCCGACGACGGCCGGCTCACGCTGGGCGTCAGCGCGGCCGTGCACTCCGCCGAGGGGCTGCGCGGGGCGCTGGAGGAGGCCCGGCACGCCCGCCGGGTGGCCGCGGCGCGCCCTGGCCGGGTCTGCGCGGCGGGCCACCACGAGCTGGCCTCGCACGTGCTGCTGCTGCCGTTCGTCCCGGACGACGTCCGCCGCGCCTTCACCGCCCGGCTGCTGGACCCGCTGCGGGACTACGACCGGCGCCACCGCGCGGAGCTCATCCCGACGCTGGAGGCCTTCCTGGACTGCGACGGTTCCTGGACCCGCTGTGCGACGCGTCTGCACCTGCACGTCAACACGCTGCGCTACCGCGTCGGGCGGATCGAGCAGTTGACGGCGCGCGACCTGTCGCGGCTGGAGGACAAGCTCGACTTCTTCCTGGCACTGCGGATGAGCTGAGAAGATCCGCCCGTGGCCGAACCCCTCCGGCCGCGGGGCGGCTGATGATCCGTCCGGACTTTGTGAAAGAGTTCACCCAACCCCTTGGCCGATGCCGTGGATCCGTGCTCTCATTTCGCCCCAGGGCTCAACGATGTGCTGCTTGGTTGCTTTGGGGAGGGCAATGTGGCGGATACCGCCATGTCGGGTGCCGGAACAACCGGGGGAGACGACCCCCTCCAGCGGGCGATATGGCGGCTGCGCTCGCGCGGCTGTTGGACCGACGCGGCGGCGCTCCTGACGCCGCACCTGCCGGACGTCGGTGCGGCCGTGCAGCGGACGGCGCTGCTCGTCGAGCGGTGCCTGTTCACCGGGCAGGGCTGGGCGGAGGCGGAGGACGCGCTGCGGATCGCGGAGGCGGTGGCCCGGGACGACGACGAGCGGGGCGCGGCCGCGTGCGAACGGGGCCATCTGGCCTACGCCGCCACCGTGCTCGGCGTACGCGACCGGGCCGACGAGGCGCGCTCCGCGCTGGGCCGGGCGGCGGCGCTGCTCTCCCCGGAGTCCCGGACCCGCCCGCTGCTCGACTTCCGGCGGGGGCTCGTCGCCGAGCACCTGGCGGACGCCCCGCAGTCGGCCCGTCCCGCCTACCACCGGGCCCACGCGGGGGCGGAGGCGCACGGGGACACCCTGCTGCTGTCCTTCACCTGGCGGCACCTGGCCGCGCTGGCCCTGCGGGACGGGGAGGTGGCCGAGGCCCGCAAGGGCTTCGCGGAGTCCCTGCGGATCCGGGAGGACCTGGGTTTCCTGATCGGCACTGCCCCGGCGCTGGCGGCGCTGGCCGAGGCCGAACCGGAACCGGAGGCCACCCGCCTGCGCGCGGAGGCCCGCCGCCTGTTCCATCTGCTGGGCGGCGTCCCCACCTGGCTGGCGGACCAGCTCCATCCGGCCCCCTCGCCCGCGGCGTAGCCGGTTCGGCCCGCCGGGCGATGGGGCGGCGCCCCCAGCGCCCGGTGGCCGGTCAGGCCGGCGAGCCCGCGAAGTGTTCGCGCACCAGGGATTCGACCACCGGGAGGTCCCGCGCGATCAGGGCCTCCAGCAGCGCCGAGTGCTCCGCCGCGTCGGCGACGAGATCGGCCCGCCGGGCCCGCGGAGCGCCCGGCAGGGGCCACTGCGCCCGGCGGTGGAGCTCCTCCGCCACCTGCACCAGCTGCGCGTTGCCGGCCAGCCTCAGCACGGCGCGGTGGAAGTCCCGGTCCGCCTCCGCGTACCCCGGAAGGTCACCGGCCGCCGCCGCCTCCGCCGTGGCCGCGGCGGCCGGCCGCAGGGCCTCCCAGGTGTCCGCGGGCACCGTACGGGCCAGCCGGAGCATCACGGGGACTTCGAGCAGCGCCCGTACCTCCGCCAGCTCCGCGAGCTCCCGCGGGGTGCGGGAGAGCACCCGGAACCCCCGGTTCGGGAGGCATTCCACCGCCCCCTCCGCGGCCAGCTGCTGCATCGCCTCGCGCACGGGCGTGGCGGAGACCCCGAAGCGCTCCCCCAGGGCCGGGCCCGAGTAGATCTCGCCCGGCACCAGCTCTCCGTCGACCAGGGCCGCGCGCAGTGCGTCGAGCACCTGCGCGCGCACCGAATGGCGCAACACCTTGCGTCTTTGTGCCGGTACCCGGGCGTGGGCCGTTTCGTGCACGCGGTCCTCCTCCGGGTCTCGACCTGTCCAGAGAATAGAGGGTGCGGATCGATTGCGATCGGGTAAGGTAAGGCTAACCTGTTAACGATCGTGTGATTCTGTGATTCGGTGGCCCGTCATGACCGTCACGACCTTCCCGGCTGTCACATCCGCCCCGCCCGGCTCTGCGGTGGCGGATGCGTTCGCCAGGCTGACCGAGGCGTACGGCGGACTGCGGGTGATCGAGCGATCCGCGGACGACCCGGTCCCTCGCGGTGCGGGATGGGTCGGCGCGGACGAACTCGCGGCCGGCGGGCCGGCCCTGGACGCCTTCCTCGCCTGGGACAACGCCCAGGTGCTGAGGGACTACGGCACCCAGGCCCGCCCCGATGTGATCACGGGCTTCGGGCTGCACCGGTACGCGTGGCCGGCCTGCCTGCTGATCACCCTCCCCTGGTTCCTGCACCGGCGGGTCCCCCGCCTCCCGGTCACCGAGGTGGCCTTCCACCGGACCCTCGGCCGGATGAGCGTGCACGTCGGGGAGTTCGCCTGCCTGCCGGACGATCCGGCGGCCGCACTCCCGGGGGCCCGTGTCGTGCCCGACGAGGAGGCGCTGCGCGACGAGGTGCGGGCTGCGGTGGCCCAGCACCTCGGACCGCTGCTGGAGGGATTCGGCCCGCGCATGCGGCGCGGCCGCCGCGCCCTGTGGGGCATGGTGACCGACGAGGTCGTCGAGAGCCTCTGGTACGTCGGCAACCTGCTCGGCGAGGAGCAGCGCGCCATGAGCGAGCTGGAGGCACTGCTGCCCGGCTCGACGGCCCCGTACACCGGAGGCGCGGGGTTCCGTACGCTCACCGGGCCCGCCGGTGAGGAGCTGCCCACCCGGGACCGGGCCGGCTGCTGCTTCTTCTACACCATCCGCCCCGAGGACACCTGCGTCACCTGCCCCCGGACCTGCGACGCCGAGCGCATCGCCCGGCTCGCGGCGACCGCCGCCTGAACCCACCCCGTACGACTGACCGTATTCGAACGCAACTCGGTCCGTACGGGCGTCAGTTCGAACCACAACACCCTATCCGGCGGGCCACGCCCCCCGATGGCGTCCACTTGCCCCGAAACCCGCGTGCACGGCTCACCGGCTACGCCACTATGGCGCCCGGAAAGCCGCACGGCCGCACAGCCGCATACGCGAGGCAAGGGACATCCGCATGAGACTGACCGACATATCGCTGGACTGGCTGCTGCCCGGCAGCCTGCTGATCCTGGGCGTACTTGCGGCAGTTGCGGTACTGGCCCGTGGCAAGCGCGAGAGCGAGAAGGCCGCGGCCGACGACAGCTGGGAGCGCAGCGAGGAACGGCGGCGGCGCAAGGAAGCCGTCTACGGAACCGCTTCGTACGTTCTGCTCTTCTGCTGCGCGGCGGTCGCCGCCGCGCTCTCCTTCCACGGGCTGGTCGGCTTCGGCCGGCAGAACCTCAACCTCTCCGGAGGCTGGGAGTACCTGGTCCCGTTCGGCCTCGACGGCGCCGCCATGTTCTGCTCGGTGCTCGCCGTGCGCGAGGCCAGCCACGGCGACGCGGCCCTCGGCTCGCGCATGCTGGTCTGGCTGTTCGCGGGCGCGGCCGCCTGGTTCAACTGGGTGCACGCCCCGCGCGGCCTGGGCCACGACGGGGCCCCGCAGTTCTTCGCGGGGATGTCGCTCTCGGCGGCCGTCCTGTTCGACCGCGCCCTCAAGCAGACCCGCCGGGCGGCGCTGCGCGAACAGGGCCTGATCCCGCGGCCGTTGCCCCAGATCCGGATGGTCCGCTGGCTGCGGGCCCCCCGGGAGACCTTCGGCGCCTGGTCGCTGATGCTGCTGGAGGGGGTGCGCACCCTCGACGAGGCCGTGGACGAGGTGCGCGAGGACAAGAAGGAGAGGGAGCAGGACCGGCACCGCAGGCGCGACCAGAACCGGCTGGACCGGGCGCGCATCAAGGCGCTGGGCCGGCAGAACCGGGCCTTCGGGCGGTCGCGCGGCCGCCAGGTCGAGCTCCCGGAACTGACGCAGGGAGCGGGCTCCGCGCCGGTCGGCGCGGAGCCGGCCATACCCGAGTCAGGGCAACTGCCGCTACTCCCCCAGCTACCGCTGGGAGGGGCCCCCGGCCGGCCCTCCCTGCAGGCCGTCAACGGAACCGAATCCACTGATGTGACCGGCGCCCGGACGGTGGACCTCACCGCCGAGGACGACACCCAGACCATTCCCCGGCTGGACTCGCTGGAGCGCAAACTGAAGGACCTGGAGCAGCAGTTCGGATGACCGGTCCTGTTCTTCCAGGGGAACCCGGAGGGCCCGCCGTTCAGGCGGGCCCTCCGTCGTACGGCGCGTCGTGCCGTCCGTCGAGCTCGAACCACACCACCTTGCCGCTGCCCAGGGCCAGCGCGTCCACGCCCCAGTCGTCGGCGAGCTCCTGCACCAGCACGAGTCCCCGGCCGTGCGTACCGTCGTCGGCGGTCGGTACGTACGGCCGGGGCCGGCGTGCGGCGTAGTCCCGCACCTCCACCCGTAAGCGGGTGGCGGCAAGACTCGCGTGCACCTCCGCGCCCCGGTTGGTGTGGACGAGGGCGTTGGTGACGAGCTCGGTGATCAGCAGCTCGGCCACCTCGGCGGCATCGGATCGGCACCGGTGGTGCATCAACTCCCGTAAAGCCCGGCGGATTTCGCCCACCGCCTTCAGGTCGGCCCGGCGCACGCTCCGGGTGATCCGCAGCGTGTCCACCGCTCCCCCGTCCTCGTCGGCGGACGGCTCGCGCGGCACCGGCCTCCCTCTCCCCCACAGCTTTCCGGTCTTCGCCCCCACCCGCACGGCGATGTCCCTCCCGCGTTCCCACTCTCGAACAGGTCTACGGGATGCATGCCCCCCGGGCGGTTCCGCACTCCTGCGGGCTTATGGGCGGGGTACGTTGCGGAGGTTGGATCGAGCCATCTGGACCATGCGCCCCACCCCGCCGTCCAACACGATCTTGCTGGCGGACAGTGCGAATCCGGTCACCATTTCGGCTTTGATCCTTGGTGGAATCGACAGGGCGTTGGGGTCCGTCACCACATCCACCAGAGCGGGTCCCGGATGCCGGAACGCGTCCTTCAAAGCCCCTGTGAGCTGCTTGGGCTTCTCCACGCGGACCCCGTAGGCGCCCGCCGCGCGCGCGATGGCCGCGAAGTCGGGATTCTTGTTCGTCGTCCCGTAGGAGGGCAGGCCGGAAACCAGCATTTCCAACTCGACCATTCCGAGGGACGAGTTGTTGAAGAGGACCACTTTGACGGGCAGGTCGTACTGCAGCAGGGTGAGGAAATCTCCCATCAGCATCGAGAAACCACCGTCACCCGACATCGACACCACTTGACGGTTCCGATCGGTGAACTGTGCCCCGATGGCCTGCGGGAGGGCGTTGGCCATGGAGCCGTGGCTGAAGGAGCCGATGATGCGCCGTTTGCCGTTCGGGGAAAGATAGCGTGCCGCCCACACATTGCACATGCCGGTGTCGACGGTGAACACGGCGTCTTCGTCGGCCAGTTCGTCGAGGACCGAGGCCACGTACTCGGGGTGGATCGGCGTGTGCTTCTCCACCTTGCGCGTATAGGCCTTCACCACCCCTTCCAGCGCGTCCGCGTGCTTCTTCAGCATCCGGTCCAGGAAGCGCCGGTCCGTCTTCGCCCGCACCCTCGTGTTCAGGGCGCGCAGGGTCTCCCGTACGTCGCCCCAAACCGCGAGGTCCAACTGGGAGCGGCGGCCGAGGTGTTCGGGGCGGATGTCCACCTGGACGATCTTCACGTCGTCGGGGAGGAAGGCGTTGTACGGGAAGTCGGTGCCGAGCAGGATCAGCAGGTCGCACTCGTGGGTGGCCTCGTACGCCGCGCCGTAGCCGAGCAGCCCGCTCATGCCGACGTCGTACGGGTTGTCGTACTGGATCCACTCCTTGCCGCGCAGGGCGTGCCCGATGGGCGCCTTGACCCGGCCGGCGAACTCCATCACCTCGGCGTGCGCCCCGGCCGTGCCGCTGCCGCAGAACAGCGTGACCCGGTCCGCCTCGTCCACGAGGCGGACCAGCTTCTCGATCTCGCCGTCCCCGGGCCGCACCGTCGGCCGGGCGGTCACGAGCGCGTGCTCGACGGCCTTCTCGGGAGCGGGGAGGGAGGCGATGTCCCCGGGCAGCGCGACGACGGCGACCCCGCTGCGGCCGATGGCGTGCTGTACGGCGGTCTGCAGCAGCCGGGGCATCTGCTGCGGGTTGGAGATCAGCTCGCTGTAGTGGCTGCACCCGCGGAAGAGCTGGTCGGGGTGGGTCTCCTGGAAGTAGCCGAGGCCGATCTCGCTGGAGGGGATGTGCGAGGCGAGGGCGAGGACCGGGGCCATGGAGCGCTGGGCGTCGTACAGCCCGTTGATCAGGTGCAGGTTCCCCGGGCCGCAGGAGCCCGCGCAGGCGGCGAGGCGGCCGGTGATCTGGGCCTCGGCGCCCGCCGCGAAGGCCGCCGTCTCCTCGTGGCGGACCTGGATCCAGTCGATCCCGTCCGTCCGGCGGATCGCGTCCACCACCGGGTTGAGGCTGTCGCCGACGACCCCGTACATCCGGCGTACGCCGGCCCGTACGAGGATGTCGACGAACTGCTCCGCCACGTTCTGCTTGGCCATGAGGGGCACCCTTCCGGTCTCCGGTCCGGCTCCGGTCGTGTTGCGTGTGCCTCCCATCCAGCCACGGGTGCGCCGGTTACGCCTCCCAGACCGCGGCGGCCGTGCGGTCGTCGGCGTACCCCTTGAGGCGGAGCTGGGTGTCCGCGAGGAAGGCCGCGAGACCCGGCGGCTCCTGCTCGGCCCAGCGTGCGGCGAGCTCCGCCGGGAGGGCGGCCTCCTCCCGCATCGGGTCCGCCAGGCCCCCGGAGCACAGGAGCAGGGTGTCCCCGGGCCGGGCCACGGCCGCGCGGAACCGGAAACCGCCTTCGGTGTCCTCGGCCTGCCCGGCGGGCTCCAGGTCCTGCCACTGCCCCGCGCGGAGCCGGAACAGTCCGCCCGCGCCGGCGCCGAAGCACACCCGGGTGCGGCACTGCGGGTCCACCGGGAGCAGCAGCCCGCGCAGTCCCGCGGTGTACGCCGTCTCGGCGAGCCCGAGCTCGGCGGCGCGGGCCCGCAGCCGCCCGTACCCGCGGTCGGTGAGGCGCTGGAGGCCCGACCGCAGGGCGTCGCGGCGCCCGGCGCGGATGTCGTCGGCCAGCCTGTCCTGGCTCCGCCCGACGGCGCCCGCGACCGTGCGGCACAGCTCGGCGGCGGCCTCGGCGGCCCCGGGGGCGGCCCGGTCCCCGCCCGCCAGGGCCACCAGGACCAGGGCGTCGTCGCCACTGCCGAAGCGGGCGGTGAGCAGGAAGTCCCGGCGGACCTCGCCGCGGTAGCGGGCGGAGTCCCCGCGCAGGGAGGCGGCGCGCAGCGTGTAGGTGCCGTAGCGGGCGCCCTCCAGGACGGTGTCCGGGGTCAGTGCGTCGAGGGCGGCGGGGTCGGCCGGCGGGAGGGCCCCCGGTTCCGGGGCGTAGGTGGGTGCGCGGTCGCCCAGGTGGGACACCTCGGGCCGGACGGGCGCGGGGCCGGCCGCCACCGGCTCGGGCCCGGGCGCCGCCACGGGCCCCTGTTCCGGTTCCGGCTGCTGCTCCGGTCGCGGCAGCGGTCGCGGCTGCGGATCGGACCAGGGCTCCCCGCGCGGCGGCTCCCAGTGCCGTACCGGCAGTTCGGGTCCGGGGACCGGGGGTACGGCCACGCCCCCGAGGGCGTATCCGGTGGCGTCGCCCGCCCGGGGATCCCGCGGCGGCGGGAGCGTGGGCAGGGTCGGAGTCGGGGCCGGGCCCGGGGTGGGGAGCGGCGGCGCTGGTGGCGGCGCCGGCTCGGCGTCCCCCTGCCGGGGGCCGGGCAGGAGCGGCTCCGGGGCGCGCGGGGGCTCCGGCGGCCCCCGGTCCGGGTCCGGCGCACGGTCCGGTGCCGGAACCGGGGCCGGTGCCGGGTCCGTCGTCACGCCCGCCGCCGAGCGGAATCGGTTGTCCAGGGTGTCCCCCGGGTCGGGTTCCGGTCCCGCGTCCGGGCCCTCGTAGAGCTTCTGCCACCAGTCGTCCGCGCCCTGCTGACTCATGGCTTCATTCTCGGCCCCCGGCGGGGGCGGAAAACGCCGAATGCGCGAAAAGGGTCCCCCGGACCGCCGTCCGGGGGACCCTTCCTGCTCCGGCCGTACGGATCAGCGCACGTCGTACGCCCGCACGACCGTCTGGGTGACCGCGGCGCCCTTCGCGTCGGTCAGTTCGGCCTTCAGCGACACGGGCTTGCCGGAGGCTCCGGCGTGGTCGACGACCGCGCTCCACCGGCCGCCGTGCTCGCTGGTTCTGGCCTGCGTCCAGTTCTCACCGTCGTAGGAGTAGGACAGCTTCACCGACTTCAGCGCGCCGGGCGTGTAGCCCGCGTGGCCGGTGACGGCCAGCCCGATGCTCTGGCCGTTCGCCGCCGCGATCGTCTTCATCCCGTCCAGCGGGGCCGTGTACCGCGGGAAGAGGATCCCCAGCCCCTGCGAGTAGGCCGCCGCGTCGAGCTTCGAGGTGAAGCCCCAGGTGGTCTGCACCGCGGTGGAACGCTGCCAGACCCGGGCGGGCGGGCCGATCTTCTCGATGGACTGGGTCAGCTCGTAGCGGCCCTCCTCGGCCGGAACCTCGAAGACCCCGAACGGGTACCAGCTCTCCCCGACGACCTCGCCGCCCCGCTTGAGCACGAGTGAGCCGATGTCGCCGAAGGAGCCCGGCTGCGCGGCGTGGCCGCTGTCGCCCCACATGGCCGGGGCGAAGCCGATCAGGTTGCCCTGCCGCTCGGCGGCGAGGGTCTCCTTGCCCGCGAGGTCGCGCGGTGCGACCGGGCCGGTGATCCCGTCGTACCAGGTGGCGCTGTCCTTGCGGCCCTTGGTGTAGGTGCGCTGCTCGCCGACCATGAACTCGCCCCAGGGGAAGCTGCTGGAGAGCAGCTGGTCCCAGGCGGTGTCCCCGGCGGAGTGGTACTCGGTCCGCCGGCCGGGAGCCGCGACGGTCTCGATGCCGCCGAAGTAGACGGCGGAGCCGATCGGCCGGTAGGCGCCGGCGAGGTCGATGAAGTCGGCTGCCACGCCCATGGAGTTGTAGGTGGTCTCGGTCTGCCCGAGGTCGCGGTCGCGCACCCGGTGGGTGTGGCCCGCGCCCTTGATCTCTCCGGTCTCGGGGAGGGCGAGGGAGTAGACGTACGGGCTGTTCGCCTCGGCCTTCCACGACAGCGTGACCTTGCCGGCCGCGAGCCCGGCCAGCAGCGCCTTCGCCTCGGCGGCCTCGATGGTCAGCGCGGGCAGTGCACCGCCCGCGTAACCGGTGAAACCGGTCCAGCGGCCCGGCGCCTCGCGGTGGGCGAGGACCGCCTTGGCGCCGGCGGCCTGCGCGTTCTGCGCGACCTCGGACAGGGCGCCGTCGGCCGCCTTCACCAGGACGACGGCTCCCTCGGCACCCGCCGCGGCGAGTTCCTGCGGGGTGCCGGAGCCCGCGTCGACGAGCGGCGCGCTGCCGGTTCCGTCGAGGTTGTCGCTGCCGGTGGACGCGGTGATCGGGTGCAGCACCGGTCCGCCGACGGCCTTCAGTTCGGAGACGAGCGGCGCGGCCGCCCGCCAGTAGGACGCGAATTCGAAGTCGCCGTCCTTGGGCCGGCCTTCGACGGAGGCGTAGAAGCCGCGGATGGTGCGGCCGCCCATGGCGGTGCCCGCGTGCAGCCAGGCGTCGTCCCAGCTGCGGGCGAATCCGAGGGTGGTGTTGCGGGCCTCGACCGGCTTGTCGGCGGCGATCTCCAGGCGCCCGGCCTTACGGGCGTCCAGAACGACGGTGGTGTCCTTCTTCAGTTCGACCTGGGGGCGGCCGAGGTAGGTGAGGGAGTCGATCAGCTCCGCGCCCGCCCCGGCGTCGGGGGTGGCGACGAAGGCGGAGAGGAAGTAGGCGCCCGGGCGCACCCGGTAGACCTGGTCCACGGAGCCCTCGTTGAAGCGGCGCTCGCCGGTGGCGTCGTCGGTGCCGATCACGTCCAGCGAGGAGGGTCCGGCGGCCGGCTTGCCCGCACGGTCGACGAGCTTGACGCGCAGGGTCACCGTCTCGGGTTCGACGTAGAGCGAGAAGGGGGTGGAGACCCGCACGCCGTTCGCCGTGGCGACGACGCGGCCGGTGACGTCCCCGTACTGGGAGCGCTCCAGCGTGGCCGCCGGGTCGAGGGCGAGCGGCACCTCGACGGTGGCTCCGGCCGGGACGGTGACCGTACGCCGCTCCGGGCGGGCCACCTGGCTGCGGACGGCCGAGCCGTCGTTGCCGGTGACCTTCTCGACGGCCAGGTTCAGGGTGACGGGGCTCTTGCCCGTGTTGGTGTACGGGACCTCGACCGTGGTGCGGTCGCTGTGGTCCTGCGGCCAGTTGTACGTGCCGCCCTGGACGGCGGGTGCGCCGGTGACGGTGGTGCCGATCGCGGCCCTCACGTCGAGGCGGCCGCCGCCGGTCTCCCGTACGTCGCCGGGGACCCCGGTGTTCGCGGAGCCGACGAGGGCGGCCTTGATCTGCCGGGCGGTCCAGTCGGGGTGGCGCTGCTTGACGATGGCGGCGGCGCCCGCGACGTGCGGGGTGGCCATCGAGGTGCCGGACATGGACTGGTAGGCGTACACCCCGCGGCCGCCCGCGGCGGCGGCCGAGATCCCGACGCCGGGGGCGGCGATCTCGGGCTTGAGGGTGTGCTGGAGTCCGGCCGGGCCACGGCTGGAGAAGGCGGCCGTCCGGTCGTCCCGGTCGACGGCGCCCACGGTCAGTACGGAGGCGGCGCAACCGGGCGAGGAGACCGTGTTGTTGCCGGGGCCCGAGTTGCCGGCGGCGATCACGAACAGCGGGCCCTGCTGGGAAAGCCGTTCGGCGGCCGCGGCGAGCGGGTCGTCACAGGCGGTCTGGGAGGGGTCGCCGAGGCTCATGGAGACCACGTCGGCCTGGGACTCGACGGCCCATTCCATGCCCGCGATGATCCACGAGTCCAGGCCGTAGCCGCCGTCGTTGAGGACCTTGCCGCTGAGCAGTTCGGCGCCGGGGGCCACGCCCTTCTTGGCGCCGCCGCTCTCGGCGCCGGAGCCGCCGACGGTGGAGATGGTGTGGGTGCCGTGGCCCTGCCGGTCCGCGTCGGTGTCGGAGTCGGTGAAGTTCTTCGACATGGAGACCCGGCCCTTGAGGTCGGGGTGGTCCAGGTCCGTTCCGGTGTCGAGGACGGCGACCTTGGTGCCCTTGCCGTCGTATCCGGCGGCCCAGGCCGCGGTGGCGGCCACCTGCTTCGTGGAGCGCTCCAGGTTCGCCTGGACCTTGCCGTCCAGCCACAGCTTCTTCAGCCCGCCCGAGACGGAGCGCGCGCGGGCGTCCGTACCGGTGACATCGGACCAGAAGGCGGCGGCCTGCTCCTTGTCGGCGGAGAGCGCGACGGCCCCGATGGAGCCGAGGACGAGCGAGCGGTCGGTGCCGCGGGGCGCGGGCGGGGCGCTGCGCGCCACGTTGACGGAACCGTCGTAGACCGCGATGAGCGGCAGCTTCTTGGTGTGCGCGTCGTCGTAGCCCTGCCGGACGAGGCCGGTGACGTTGAAGAGCTCGTGGTCGACGCGGCCCGCGGCGAGCGCCTTGACCGCGCCCTCGGGGTAGACGTACAGGTCCTTGCCCGACTGCCGGGTCTGCACGAGCGGCTGGGTGCCGTCCGCGCGCGGCATCGCGGTGGCGGCGGTGCGGCCGGCGGCGTCGGTGGACACCAGGATCCGGTCACCGGTGACCAGGGTCACCGCGACGGGGGCCGTGGGCTGCTTGCCGGCCGCCTCGCTGCCGGCGAGTGGTCTCTTTCCCGCTCCGGGCGCTCCGTCGGCCGGCTGCGCCGTCGACGGGCCGACGGCGGTGACAGCCAGGACGGCCGCGGTGGCCGCCCCGAGTGCCGTACGCGATATCGGACGCATCGCTCTCCCCAGGTGAATTCCGGCCAACTACTGCATTGCACGGCGAAAGCGCCGCGTAAATGGCTTCTGGCCAGCGGATGTTGGTGCTGCGGTGGCGTCACCTTGGCAGAGTGGCGCCGGGTGCGGCGATGATGTCCGCGGCGGGTTTGCGCCGTGGCCGCTTCCCGCCAGGCGCGTGTCGAAAGGTGGGTGGGCGGGTTGCTGGGTGCCATAGGCCTGGACGAGGGCCAGGAGTCGGCGTACCGCGCGCTGGTCGCGCTGGGTGCGGCGGAGGTACCCGACCTCGCGCACCGGCTGACCCTGCCCGTCCCGCACACCGAACGGGCCCTGCGTCATCTGGAGCGGCACGGGCTGGCGGCGCAGTCCTCGGCCCGGCCCGGGCGCTGGGTGGCGGCCCCGCCGGGGGTGGCCCTCGGGGCGCTGCTGACCCAGCAGCGGCACGAGCTGGAGCAGGCGGAGCTGGCGGCGGCGCTGCTGGCGCAGGAGTACCGGGCGGAGGCGTCCGAGCCCGCGGTGCACGACCTCGTGGAGGTGGTGCAGGGCGCGAGCGCGGTGTCGCACCGCTTCCACCAGCTCCAGCTGGGCGCGGAGAAGGAGGTGTGCGCGCTGGTCACGGGCCGGCCGCAGGTGGTGACGGGCACGGACAACGAGGCGGAGGACCGGGCCTCCGTACGCGGGGTCGACTACCGGGTGGTCATCGAGCGGGAGGTACTGAGCCTGCCGAGCGGGATCCGGGAGGCGTCGACGGCGCTGGCCCGGGGCGAACAGGTCCGGGTGACGGAGCGGGTCCCGACGAAGCTGGTGATCGCGGACCGGGCCCTCGCCATGGTCCCGCTGACGGCTCGCGGGGCGGAGCCGGCGGCGCTGGTGGTGCACGCGTCGGGGCTGCTGGAATCCCTGACCGGCCTGTTCGAGGCGGTGTGGCGGGAGTCGCTGCCGCTGCGGCTGGGGGCGGCCGGCTCGGCGGAGGAGTCCGGGGGCAGCCCCGACGCGACCGATCTGGAGATCCTCTCGCTGCTCCTGGCGGGCATGACCGACGCGAGCGTGGCGAAGCACCTGGAGCTGGGGCTGCGGACGGTGCAGCGGCGCGTCAAGGGGCTGATGGAGCTGTCCGGGGCGACCACGCGGCTGCAACTGGGCTGGCACGCGTTCGAGCGTGGCTGGGTGGCCCGATAGCCCCTGGTCGGTCAGGCTGAGCAGATGGATCTGCCTCAGCTGCTCCTGGTGGGGCTGGTGCTGCTGCTCGGGGTGGTCGGAGTGCTGATCCCGGGTGTGCCGGGCACCTGGCTGGTGTGGGCCGGGCTGCTGTGGTGGGCGCTGCACGTGCGGTCGGCGCCGGCGTGGTCCCTGCTGGTGGCGGCGACGGCCCTGCTGGTGGTGGTCCAGGTGGTGAAGTGGCAGCTGCCGCCGCGGCGGCTGCGGGGCCTGGGGGTCACCTCCCGGATGGCCGTGTTCGCGGGGGCCGGGGCGCTCCTGGGTTTCGTCCTGATCCCGGTACTGGGGGCGGTACCGGGCTTCGTGGGCGGCATCTACCTCTGCGAGCGGCTCCGCCTGGGGACGCACGGCGAGGCCTGGGCGTCGGTGCGGGCGGTGATGCGGGCGGTGGGGACGAGCGTGCTGGTGGAGCTGTTCGCGTGCCTGATGGTGGTCGGGGCGTGGGTGGGGGCGGTGGTGGCGCAGTAGCCGTCGGTGCGGTGGAGTACGTCGCCCGGCGTAGGGCTGTGGCCCGATGTGGTGGGGCGGCCGGGGCTGCGAGGCTTGGCGGTATGACGGACTTCAAGGGTTTCAGCGAGGCGGAGCTGGCGTACCTGCGCTCCCAGCACCTGGGCCGCCTTGCCACGGTGGACGCGGCCGGGCAGCCGCAGGCGAACCCGGTGGGGTTCTTCCCGCAGGAGGACGGGACGGTCCTGGTGGGCGGGATGGCGATGGGCACGACGAAGAAGTGGCGCAACCTGCACGGGAACCCCCGCCTGTCCCTCGTCGTGGACGACGTGGTGAGCACCGGCCCGTGGCGGGTGCGGGGCATCGAGATCCGCGGCCGCGCCGCGCTGGAGACGGGCCCGCACGAACTGGGCCCCCACTTCAGCCCGGAGGTGATCCGGATCCATCCGGAGCGCGTCCACGCGTGGGGGATCTGACCGCCCGTGTGCTGACGCTCCGCTTAGGGGCAAAGGGGCGACAGTGGGGGCTGGATACCTGTCACGCCTTCAGGGGGGAAGCGCCGGTGCCGATCCGAGCCAGGGGAGCCAGAGGCCACGTCGTCGTCGACGCCGTGGCCGGTGAGCGGTCCTCGCCGCAGCGGCGATCCGTGACCCGCTTACGCCTCACCTGCCTCTACGGCGGGGTGTTCATGATGGCGGGCACGGTGCTGCTGGCCGTGGTCCACCTGCTCGCGGTACAGGCCGTGAGCAGGGGCAACGATCCGGTCTTCGAACTGCGTGCGGAAACCGAGGTCGTCCTGGCGCCCGCGGCGCTGCCGGCCCCTCGGCAGGAGCCCCGGGACCCGCTGGTGTCGTCCACCCTGCTGGTCCTGGCCGCGCTCGGTCCCCTGTCGATCGCCGCGGGGTACGTGACGGCCGGGTACGCCCTCTCCTCGCTCCGGCAGATCACGCACAGCGCGCGGCAGGCCGTCAGAGCGGATCGAGGCGGGCCTTGAGCAGGCAGAACTCATTGCCCTCGGGGTCGGCGAGGACGTGCCACGGCTCCTCGCCGCTCCGGCCGATGCCAGCCGGGCGCGCCCCGAGCTTCAGGAGGCGTTCGAGCTCGGCGTCCTGATCGCGGTCGGTGGCGTTGAAGCGAGCCGGTGAGCAGGCCGTTTTCGAGGGCGTCACCTCGCCCGGCCGGGCCGCCGGCGAAGACCGCAGGCCGCCCGGCAACGGGAATCGACGACAACGCCCGGGACGTCCGGTGGCGGGGTCTCGGCAACGGCCGCCCCGCCCCCGGACGCGTTTCAGGACCGGCCGCCACGCTTCGCGACGTAGTTGGCGCGGCCCTCCGCCGACTTCAGGCGCCAGTCACGGCGGATCTCCGACCGCAGCCGGGCGTCCGTCTTGGCGACGATGCGCTGGTTCTCCCGCAGGAGCTTGCGGTAGCTCTCCAGGCGACGCTCGGCGAGCTCGCCGGAGTCCACCGCGGCCAGCACCGCGCACCCCGGCTCCGCCTCGTGGGCGCAGTCGTGGAAGCGGCACTGCTCCGCGTACTCCTCGATCTCCGAGAAGACCTGGCCGACGCCGGTCTCGGCGTCCCAGAGCCCGACGCCGCGCAGTCCGGGGGTGTCGATGAGGACGCCGCCGCCGGGCAGGGCGAGTAGGTTGCGCGTGGTGGTGGTGTGACGGCCCTTGCCGTCGACCTCGCGCGCCTCCTGCACCTCCATGACCTCGGCGCCGAGCAGCGCGTTGGCCAGGGTGGACTTGCCGGCGCCCGAGATGCCGAGCAGCACGCTGGTGCCGTCGCCGACGACCGCGGCCAGGATGTCCGTGCCCTCCCCCGTGACGGAGGAGACGGTCAGCACCTGGACGCCCGGCGCGGTGGCCTCCACGTCCTGGACCAGGTGCCCGAGCGTGGCCGCGTCCGGGACCAGGTCGGCCTTGGTCAGCACGACCAGCGGCTGCGCCCCCGACTCCCAGGCCAGGGCGAGGAAGCGCTCGATGCGCCCCAGGTCCAGCTCGACGGCGAGGGAGACGGCGATGATGGCGTGGTCGACGTTGGCGGCGAGGATCTGTCCCTCGGACCGCTGCGAGGAGGTGGACCGTACGAAGGCGGTCCGGCGCGGCAGGTACGCCTTGACGTAGCGCGGGTTGTTGCCCGCCGTCTCGACGGCGGCCCAGTCGCCGGTGCAGATGACCCGGAGCGGGTCGTGGGGGGTGACGAAGGCGGTGTCGGCACGGACGATGCCGTCCGCGGTCATGACGTCGCACTGGCCGCGGTCGACGCGGACGACCCGGCCGGGCAGCAGGCCCTGCTCGGCGTACGGGGCGAACTCGGCCTCCCAGGCGTCGTCCCAGCCGAAGGCGGCGAGGGCGTGCGGAAGCGAGGTCTGCGGGAAGGACGGGAAAGCGGAGAAAGACAAGGGGAACCCTTCACAGGGTGGCCCCGGCCGCGTGCGCTCGCTCAGCGGCGGCGCGCGAAGAGGTGTGAGGTCAGCCGGAGACCACAGAAGTGACATTGACGGTCTTCTGAGTGCGGGCAGCGCCCTGCGCAATGACAGTCATCAACGAACACCTCCGGGTCCATGCACGAGCTGGTCGTTCCCCACCGGTCGGCGGGAACGGACCCACCGTAACAAGCTCGTTCCCGCCGCGGCCACTTCTTTTCCACGCGTCTTTCGCACGGCCCTCGCGCGTCCTTCTCACGGCCCTCGCGCGTCCTTCGCGCGTCCTTCGCGCGCCGTTCCGTCAGCCGATGCGGCGGGCCAGTACCTGTCCCGGCCAGGCGTCGGACAGGAAGCGCTCGGTGGGGGTGAAACCGTTGCGCTCGTAGAACGCGACGAGTTCGCCCCCGCCACCCGCCCAGCAGTCGACCCGCAGCAGCCCGACGCCGGCCCGCCGGGTCTCCTCGGCGGCGTGCGCCAGCAGCGCCGCCCCGATGCCCAGACCGGCGAGCCGCCGGTCGGAGACCAACAGCCTTACGTACCGCTCGGGTTCGGCGGCCGGCGCGATCGGCATCTGCGGGCTGGGCCCGGAGTCCAGCACCAGGGCTCCGACGGGCGCGCCGTCCAACTCCGCAACGTACGGGGTGTTCTCGGTCGTGTACCGCTGGACCCGGGCCACCCCGCCGGGCTTCTGCGAGTACGGGGTGGTGCCCCACTGCTCGGTGTTCCCGCGCGCGTTCATCCAGGTCACCGCGGCGTCGAGCATGTCCAGGACGGCCGGTGCGTCGGCCGGGCCACCCGGCCTGATCCGTATGTCGTGTGTGGTGTCGTTCACGGCGGAAGCCTACGACGGTGGGGTGTCGCGGCCGCTGCCGCCGGGACGGCCCTCGCGCGGCGCGGGCGACACCACCCGGCGCGTGTCCGATTCGTTCAAGACGGGCGCCCGGTGCCCGCCTAGCCTGCTGCCATGACTCCTCGACTCGACCTGATCGGCATGGTGGTCTCCGACATGGCCGCCTCGCTCGCCTTCTACCGCCGCCTCGGGCTGGACGTCCCGGCCGAGGCCGACGGCCTGCCGCACGTGGAGGCCGCGCTGCCCGGCGGCCTGCGGATCGCGTGGGACACGGAGGACACCGTCCGCTCCTTCGACCCGTCCTGGACCGCGCCCACCGGCGACGCCCGCCGGGACCTGGCCTTCCTGTGCGACTCCCCCGCCGAGGTGGACGCCCTGTACGCCGAACTGACCGCCGCCGGGCACACGGGACACCTGAAGCCGTGGGATGCGTTCTGGGGCCAGCGCTACGCCGTCGTCCTCGACCCGGACGGCTCCGGGGTCTCGCTCTTCGCCCCCTCGGCTCCGGCGGCATAGGCCCGCAGGGTCGTCCCGGCCAGCGCCCGCACCTCACGGGCGAGATGCGCCTGATCGGCGTACCCGGCGACGCAGGCGACCTCGGCGTACGGCAAGCCCGCGCGGGCCAGGGCCAGGGCGCGGCGCAGCCGCAGGATGCGGCCGAGGGTGCGCGGGCCGTACCCGAAGGCGTCGAGCGAGCGCCGGTGCAGCTGCCGCTCGCCGACACCGACGGCGCGGGCGATCGCGGCCACCGCCTCCCCCGCACGGAGCCGGGCCACGACCTCCGCGACCAGCGGGTCCGGGGACGTGGCCGCGGCCCCGGCCGCGCGGGTCCGGGCCAGCGCCTCGAGTCCGGCGCGCGCGTCCCCGTACTCCTCGACGTACCCCTCGACCAGCCCGGTCAGCCGGCGCACCTCGCGGGCGGGCCACAGCCCGGTCAGCTCGACGCGCCGGTCCCGCAGCACGTGCGCCGGTACGCCGAGCAGCGCGGGGGCGGTGCCGGGAGCGAGCCGGATCCCGGCGAAGGCGCCGCCCGGGACCTCCCCGGCCGGATGCGGCCCGGTGTCGGGTCCGGCCACCAGCAGCCGCCCGTCGGCCCACAGCAGGTCCATGCAGCCGTCGGGCAGCACCATCCCGCCGCCGCCCGCGGTGGCCCGCCACAGCACGGCCCCGGGAACGACCGCCGACGGAGCTTCCTCGTACACCCCTCCAGGCTAAGGGCTGTCCCTCAATCCCCGGCGGGCGCACGACGACAGCTACGGCACCTCGCTGCGTTGCCGGAACGCCCGAACACGCACAGTATGAGGACGCTCCTCCGCCTTGCGATGCACCGCATCTGACGCCGTGCGCCGATCCACCGGGGATTACGGGACAGCCCTCAGGTCGTCTCTTTCGGATCAGGCCCGGCGCGCCTCGGTCGGGCGGGTGGGTGCCGGTGGAGGATCGGTGGGGCGGCGGCGCCGATGCGGGCCGCGTCCGTCCCCTTTCCCCGCCCCGTGAAGAGGTCCGGCCGTGAATCCACCCGACGACGACCCGCCGCCGCGTCCCGACGGGGCGGCCGGCGGCCGCTACGGCGAGGCGGTGTTCCGGCCGGAGCTGGCGGGCGAGGACGACCGCATCGACCTCGGCGCGCTGGCCTACGACGACTTCACCCTGGCGCGGCTGCGCGCGCTGGGCGCCGGACCGGGCTGGCGCTGCCTGGACGTGGGCGCGGGCACGGGCACGGTCTCCCGGCTGCTCCTGGACCGGGCCGGGGTCACGGAGGTGCTGGCCGTCGACCGGGACACGGCCTTCCTCAGGGCCCACCCGGCGCCCGGGCTCACGCCCCTGGAGGCGGACATCACCGCCCTGGACTTCAGCCCGGGGCAGTTCCGGCTGGTCCACGCCCGGTTCGTCCTGATGCACCTGCGGAACTGGCCGAGGATGATCGGCAAGCTCGCCTCCCTGGTCGCCCCGGGCGGTGTCCTGGTCCTCGGCGACGCGGTCGACCTGACCACCCCCGCCGCGCCCACGACCACGTACGGCCGGGTGATGCGGGCGATGTGGGAGGGGCTGCGGGACAGCCTGGGCACCGACGTCTCCTGGGTGCCGGACTACCCCGTGCACCTGCGGGAGGCCGGTCTGCTGTCCGTGGGGGCCGAGATCCTCGTCCCGCCGCTGCTGCCCGGCAGCCCGATCAGCCGTTTCTGGGCCGGTACGTGGGACCGGGCGCGGGAGCCCATGACGGCCACCGGGCTGGTCGACGACGGGGAGATCGACGCGGCGATCCGCTACCTGGACTCGCCGGACTGCGCCGCGCTCTCCCCCGGCCTGCTCACCGCCTGGGGCGTGAAGGCACCGGTGTAGCGGTTCCTCGGTGCGTCGCGCCCTCGCTCCCTCGGTCCCTCAGTGCTTGCGCAACCGGGAGTGGTAGTCCTCGGGCGGCAGGAACTTCGACCACCGCTCCGGGAACTCCGACGGCATCCCTTCGTCCTCGTCGTCCTCCGACTCGCCCTCCGCCATCGCCCGCCAGGCGGCGGCCCGCGCGATCAGCTGGGCGGCCTCCGCCTCGCGCGCCCGCTCGTTCGCCTCGCGCGCCGACGCGGTGGCCACCGAGGGCCAGACGCGGTCGATCGCGGCGTTGACGGCGGCGCCGACCAGCACCGCGAAGGCCGAGATGCCGATCCAGAGCAGCACGGCCACGGGCGCGGCCAGCGATCCGTAGATCGTCGGGCCCTCCACGGTGTTGGTGAGGTAGATGCGCAGCAGGAACGAGCCCAGCACCCACATCGCGAGGGCCACCAGCGCCCCCGGCACGTCCTCGATCCACGGCGAGCGCACGGGCACGGACACGTGGTAGAGCGTCGTCAGGAAGGCGATGGACAGCAGGGTCACGGTCGGCCAGTACAGGACCGCGATCACTTCGGTGCCCCAGGGCACCAGCCGGACGACCGCGTCCGGGCCCACCACCATCAGCGGCAGCACGATCGCGCCGATCAGCAGCGCGATGATGTAGAGCAGGAAGGCCAGCAGCCGGGTCTTGACGATGCCGCGGTGGCCGTCGAGCCCGTACATCACGGTGATCGTGTCGATGAAGACGTTGACGGCGCGCGATCCCGACCAGAGGGCGAAGGCGAAACCGAGCGAGATCAGGTCGGGGCGGCCGCGCCCGGTGACGTCGTCGAGCAGGGGCCGTGCGATGTCGTTGACGCCCCGGTCGGACAGGACAGTGCCGACCGCCCGCAGGATGTTCTCCTCGATGCTTTCGACCGTCCGGGTGTCGGTCCAGCCGTCCACGTAGCCGAGCAGTCCGAGCAGACCCAGGAAGAGCGGGGGCAGCGAGAGCAGCGTGAAGAAGGCCGCCTCGGCCGCGAGCCCGAGGATCCGGTACTCGATGCACGAGTTGACGGTGTCCTTCAGCAGCAGCCAGCCCATTTTCCGCTTCGAGACGTTGCGGTAGAGGGCGCGGGCCCGGTGGAGCCGTCCTGGGATCCGCTCGGGTGTTTCTTTTGCTGGCTGCACGTCCTTACGGTATCCGCATGGCAGCCACCACCCACACAGTCAGCAACCAGGCCCCGCCCCTGGTGGGCTACGACGTCTACGGGGGCGATCGGGCCCTGACCGAGGGCGTCGAACGCCACCTCGCAGCCGCCGCTCCCGAACTCCGCGGCGAGGTAAGGCAGGAGCTCACGGACCTCGGTCGCGCGGCCGGTTCCGCCCAGGCCCAGGAATGGGGTGTGCAGTCGAACGAGAATCCGCCCAAGCTGCGGACGCACGACCGGTACGGCAACCGGATCGACGAGGTGGACTTCCACCCGGCCTGGCACCGGCTGCTCGGGCACGCCGTGGCCTCCGGGCTCACCGACGCCTGGGGGCGTCCGGCCGGGCATCTGCGCCGCGCCGCCGGGTTCTTCGTCTGGTCGCAGGCCGAGGCGGGGCACGGCTGCCCGATCTCGATGACGCACGCGGCGGTGCCCGCGCTGCGCGCCGATCCGTCGCTGGCCGCCGAGTGGGAGCCGCGGCTGACCTCGCACGTGTACGAGCAGGGGCTGCGGCCGGCCGCCGAGAAGGCCGGTGTGCTCTTCGGCATGGGGATGACGGAGAAGCAGGGCGGCAGCGACGTACGGGCGAACACGACGGCCGCGGTGCCGCTGGACGCGTCCGGCGAGTACCTGCTGACCGGGCACAAGTGGTTCTGCTCGGCTCCGATGTGCGACGGCTTCCTGGTGCTGGCGCAGGCACCGGGCGGGCTGACGTGCTTCCTGGTGCCACGGGTGCTGCCGGACGGGACGCGCAACGTCTTCGCGATCCAGCGGCTGAAGGACAAGCTGGGCAACAAGTCGAACGCGTCGAGCGAGGTGGAATTCGACGGGACCTGGGCGCGGCGGGTCGGTGAGGAGGGCCGGGGGGTGCGGACCATCATCGAGATGGTCGCGGCGACCCGGCTGGACTGTGTCATCGGCTCGGCCTCGCTGATGCGGCAGGCGCTGACGCAGGCGGTGCACCACACGGAGCACCGCTCTGCTTTCGGAGCACCGCTCATCGACCAGCCGCTGATGCGCAATGTCCTCGCCGACCTCGCCCTGGAGTCGGAGGCGGCAACCGTGCTGACCCTGCGCCTCGCGGCCGCGTACGACGCCGGGACCGAGCAGGAGAAGGCCTTCCTGCGCCTCGCGGTGCCCGCCGCCAAGTACTGGGTGACCAAGCGCTGTACGCCGATGGTGGCGGAGGCCCTGGAATGTCTGGGGGGCAACGGCTACGTAGAGGAGTCGGGGCTGCCGAGACTGCTGCGCGAATCCCCGCTCAACTCCATCTGGGAGGGCTCGGGCAACGTGCAGGCGCTGGACGTACTGCGCGCCCTCCAGCGGGAGCCGCAGGCGCTCAACGCCTTCCTCCAGGAGGTGGGCCTGGCCCGGGGCGCCGACCACCGGCTGGATTCGGCCATCAAGGACCTGCTGACGGATCTCGCCGACCTGGAGGGCATCGAGGCGCGGGCCCGCCGCGTGGTCGAGCGCATGGCGCTGGTGCTCCAGGGATCGCTGCTGGTGCGGTGGGCCCCGCCGGAGGTCGCGGACGCCTTCTGCGCCTCACGGCTGGGCGGTGACTGGGGTACGGCCTTCGGCACGCTGCCGCACAGCCTGGACCTGCGTGCGGTGGTGGAACGGGCGCGGATCACGGGCTAGGAGGGAGCCCTCGTCGGGCTCCACCGCGGTCCCCAAACCGCTCCCGGCCGGGATCCGGGCCCGTCGACCGGTACAGGGGTGGCGCCGCGCCGACTCGGCACCACCCCTGATCCGAAGCCCCGAGGAGGAGCCGGACGCCGCTCTGCGGCGTCCGGACAGTTTCGGTCGGCCGACCGGGACTTGGCGAGGGTTGCAGACCGTTGCAACCTTTGAGTCGGCAGCCGTCCGTCGGGGTGCCCGGGGAAGCGTTGTGCGCGGTCCGCCCGGGCGGCTTGCGTCGTACGTCCTGTTCGCACGGGGAGGTTCCGGTGGCCGACACCACAGGCAGCACGGTCGATGTGGCACGCATCTCGGCCATGGACGCGCGGGCGGCGGCGCGTCTCCTCAAGGGGGTGAGGGCGGCGGCGCTGGCCGGGGACCGCCCGCCGGCCGCGCCGAGACCGGAGATCGCGGAATCGTGGCGCCGGATGCTGGCCGGCGGGGTGCACCCGGACCGGGACGCGCGCTCACGGATGCTGTCGGCCGCCGAGACCGAGGAGCGGCGGCACGTGTCGCCGCTGCGGGAGATCCTGCCGGTGCTGCGCGAGGGGCTGCTGCCCGCCCTGGACGAGGCCCTGCACATCATGGTCGTCGCGGACGCGGACGGCCGGCTGCTGTGGCGGGAGGGCCACTCCTCCATCCTGCGCAAGGCGGACCGGCTCGGCTTCGCGGTCGGGGCCGACTGGGACGAGGCCGTCGTCGGCACGAACGGGGTGGGCACCGCCCTGGTGGCCCGGCGCCCGGTGCAGGTGTTCTCGGCCGAGCACTTCGTCTCCAGCCACCACGACTGGACCTGCGCCGGGGCGCCCGTACGGGACCCGCGGGACGGGCGGCTGCTGGGCGTGGTCGACGTCAGCGGGCCGCTGGCCACCATGCACCCGGCGACCCTGGCGTGGGTGAGCTCGGTGGCCCGGCTCGCGGAGCGGGAGCTGCGGCTGCGGCACCTGGAGTCGCTCGAGCGGCTGCGGACGGTGGCGGCCCCCCTGCTGGCGCGGCTGCCGGGGCGGGCGCTGGCGGTGGACCGGAACGGCTGGACGGCGGCGGTGACGGGCCTGGCCCCGGCGGACCGGATCCCGCTGCCGAAGACCTTCGGTCCGGGCCGGGTGTGGGTGCCACCGCTCGGGGAGTGCGTGGTGGAGGCGCTGCCCGGCGGCTGGCTGCTGCGGGTCGCGCCGGACCGTGCGAGTGCGGCGGCGACCCGGATCGTCCTGGACCTCAGCCGGGCGCGCTGCTGGTCGGCTACGGTGTACGGGCCCTCCGGGAGCTGGTCGCAGGAGCTGAGCCCGCGCCACGCGGAGCTGCTGTTCCTGCTGGCGGAGAGCCCGCGGGGGCGCTCGGCGGCGGAGCTGGCCGAGGAGCTGTTCGGGGACCCTACGCGCACGGTGACGGTCCGGGCGGAGCTGTCCCGGGTACGCCGCCACCTGGCGGGCGTCCTCGCCCACCGGCCGTACCGCTTCGCGGAGGACGTGGAGGTGGAGCTGATCCGCCCCCGGGACCCGGCGGCGCTGCTCCCGCACTCCACGGCCCCGGCGGTGGTCCGGGCCCGCCTGGGCCGGACGGGACCCGGCATGGTTCCCTGAGCTGCATGAGCACCCTTACCCTCACCACCTGGTCGCTGGAGATGACCTCTCCGGCGGACCTCGTCCCGGCGGCTCCGGCGGGCCCGGAGATATCCATCGTGCGGTCGGAGGTCCCCTCCCCCGAGTTCAGCCGCTTCCTGTACGCGTCGGTGGGCGGCGACATCCACTGGACGGACCGGCTGTCCCTGACCCGCGCGCAGTGGGTGGAGCAGCTGGGCCGGTCGGGCGTGGAGACGTGGGTGGCGTACGACCGGGGCACGCCGGCCGGGTACGTGGAGCTCGACCCGCAGGACGACGGTGTGGTGGAGATCATGTACTTCGGTCTCCTCCCCGACTTCCGCGGCCGCCGCATCGGGGGGCACCTGCTGTCGGTGGGCGTCGACCGGGCGTGGTCCCTCGCGGAGCGCTGGCCGGAACGGGAGCGGACCCGCCGGGTCTGGGTCCACACGTGCAGCCAGGACGGCCCGACGGCGATGAGCAACTACGAGCGGCGCGGCTTCAAGGTCTTCAAGACGGAGACGGAAGAGAAGGAAGACACCCCGGCCCCCGGCCCCTGGCCCGGCGCGTAGCCCCTCCGGGGCCGCGGGGGCCCGCCGGGTGCGGCGCCGCCGCGGGGGCTCCGCCCCCGAGCCCCCGCTCCTCAAACGCCGAGGGGCTGAAATCAAGCCCCGCAGGCCTTCGGTGCGTGACCCCCGTCACGTCGTCCCATGATGTGGGACGAGTTCGTCCGGATCCTGGACAGTAGTGGACTCCTCCAATCGGCACATGACACGCTTCCGCCATGAATGGAGCTGGAATTGCCTTGGTGAGTCGGCGGCACGTCGACCTCGGCCGCATGTCCAGCGCCATCTGTCCGGCGCGCTGACGGAACCAGCCACGCCGCACATCGCCGTCGTCCCCGCCGCCGCGGACGCGCCGATCACCCGCTAGCCCCCTGAGGCCGTAGTACCGCCCTGCCCGCCGGCAACCCCGGCGCGGAGCGGGAATCAGCCACACCCGCTCGGAGCCGCCGAGCCCGCAGGGGAGCGCCGCCGCCTCCCCCTGCCCTTGCCTCGAGCCGCCGAAGAAGGACGTACCGCCATGGCCGCCACCCCCGAAACGCCCGCAGCCGCACCCGCAGCCGCCGCGCGCCGCAAGACCGGCCGTCACCGCGGTGAGGGCCAGTGGGCCGTCGGACACCACACGCCCCTCAACGGCAACGAGCAGTTCAAGAAGGACGACGACGGTCTCAACGTGCGGACACGCATTGAGACGATCTACTCCAAGCGCGGCTTCGACTCGATCGACCCCAACGACCTGCGCGGCCGTATGCGCTGGTGGGGCCTGTACACCCAGCGCAAGCCCGGGATCGACGGCGGCAAGACCGCGATCCTGGAGCCGGAGGAGCTGGACGACGAGTACTTCATGCTGCGCGTCCGCATCGACGGCGGCCGGCTGACCACCGAACAGCTCCGTGTGATCGGCGAGATCTCCGAGGAGTTCGCGCGCGGCACCGCCGACCTCACCGACCGCCAGAACGTGCAGTACCACTGGATCCGGATCGAGGACGTCCCGGAGATCTGGCGCCGGCTGGAGGCCGTCGGCCTCTCGACCACCGAGGCCTGCGGTGACACGCCCCGCGTCATCCTCGGCTCGCCCGTCGCCGGCATCGCGCTGGACGAGATCATCGACGGCACGCCCGCCATCGACGAGATCTACCGCCGCATCGTGGGCAACAAGGACTTCTCCAATCTGCCCCGCAAGTTCAAGTCCGCGATCTCCGGCTCGCCGCTGCTCGACGTGGCGCACGAGATCAACGACATCGCGTTCGTGGGCGTGAACCACCCCGTGCACGGCCCCGGCTTCGACGTCTGGGTCGGCGGCGGCCTCTCCACCAACCCCAAGCTGGGTGTGCGCCTGGGCACCTGGGTCTCGCTCGACGAGGTCCCGGACGTCTACGAGGGCGTCATCTCGATCTTCCGTGACTACGGCTACCGCCGGCTGCGCAACCGCGCCCGCCTGAAGTTCCTCGTCGCCGACTGGGGCCCGGCCAAGTTCCGCCAGGTCCTGGAGGACGAGTACCTGCAGCGCAAGCTGACCGACGGCCCCGCGCCCGCGCAGCCGAGCGGCCAGTGGCGCGACCACGTGGGCGTCCACCAGCAGCAGGACGGCAAGTTCTACGTCGGCTTCGCGCCCCGCGTGGGCCGCGTCGACGGTGCCACCCTGACCAAGATCGCGGACGTGGCCGCGCAGCACGGCTCCGGCCGCCTGCGCACCACCGCCGAGCAGAAGATGATCGTGCTCGACATCGAGGCCGACCAGGTCGACTCGGTCGTCGAGGCGCTGGAGGCGCTGGACCTGCGGGTCAAGCCGTCCCCGTTCCGCCGCGGCACGATGGCCTGCACCGGCATCGAGTTCTGCAAGCTGGCCATCGTCGAGACCAAGGCGCGCGGCGCCTCGCTGATCGACGAGCTGGAGCGCCGCCTGCCGGACTTCGCCGAGCCGCTCACCATCAACATCAACGGCTGCCCGAACGCCTGCGCCCGTATCCAGGTGGCGGACATCGGTCTCAAGGGCCAGCTGGTCCTGGACGACGACGGCAACCAGGTGGAGGGCTACCAGGTCCACCTGGGCGGCGCCCTCGGCCTGGAGGCCGGCTTCGGCCGCAAGGTCCGCGGCCTCAAGGTCACCGCGGCCGGTCTGCCCGACTACGTCGAGCGGGTCGTCAGGCACTACGAGGAGCAGCGCGAGGACGGCGAGCGCTTCGCGGCGTGGGTCGCCCGCGCGGACGAGAAGAGCCTCTCGTGAGCGAGCGCGCCGCACCGTTCTACTGCCCGTACTGCGGCGACGAGGACCTGTTTCCCAACGAGACGGGCCACGGCGCGTGGGAATGCAGGGCCTGCAACCGAGCCTTCCAGCTGAAGTACCTCGGGCTGCTGGCCCGGGGTGTCCAGTCGGAATCAGCGGGAGGGGACGGGATATGACCACCACTCAGGACAGGCGTCTCACAGCCGGGGAACTCAAGGCGCTGGCCGAGCAGGCGGGCCGGGACCTGGAGGACGCCTCCGCATCGGACATCCTGCGCTGGGCGGCCGACACCTTCGGCAAGCGGTTCGCCGTGACCTCCTCCATGGAGGACGCGGTCGTCGCGCACCTGGCCTCGCAGGTCTTCCCCGGTGTGGACGTGGTCTTCCTCGACACGGGCTACCACTTCGAGGAGACCATCGGCACCCGTGACGCGGTCGAGGCGGTGATGGACGTCAACGTCATCACCCTCACCCCGCGCCGGAGCGTCGCCGAGCAGGACGCCGAGTACGGCCCGAAGCTGCACGACCGGGACCCCGACCTGTGCTGCGCGCTGCGCAAGGTCAAGCCGCTGGAAGAGGGCCTGACCGCCTACACCGCGTGGGCCACGGGCCTGCGCCGCGACGAGTCCCCGACCCGGGCGAACACCCCGGTGGTCGGCTGGGACGAGAAGCGGCAGAAGGTCAAGGTCTCCCCGATCGCCCGCTGGACCCAGGACGACGTGGACGCGTACGTCGCCGAACACGGCGTACTCACCAACCCGCTGCTGATGGACGGTTACGCCTCCGTCGGCTGCGCCCCCTGCACGCGCCGCGTCGCCGAGGGCGAGGACGCGCGGGCCGGCCGCTGGGCCGGGCTGGGCAAGACCGAGTGCGGACTGCACGGCTGATGACGGACAGCAGAGAACTGACGGAGAAGCAGATGAGCGTGAGCGACCAGGGCGCCACCGTGTGGCTGACCGGGCTGCCGAGCGCGGGCAAGACCACCATCGCCTACGCGCTGGCCGAGCGGCTGCGCGCCGAGGGCCACCGCGCGGAGGTGCTCGACGGGGACGAGATCCGCGAGTTCCTCTCCGCCGGCCTGGGCTTCACCCGCGAGGACCGGCACACCAACGTGCAGCGGATCGGCTTCGTCGCCGAGCTCCTCGCGAGCAACGGCGTCAAGGCGCTGGTGCCGGTGATCGCACCGTTCGCGGACAGCCGTGAGGCCGTCCGCAAGCGGCACGCCGCCGAGGGCACCTCGTACCTGGAGGTCCACGTGGCCACCCCGGTCGAGGTCTGCTCGGAGCGTGACGTCAAGGGCCTGTACGCCAAGCAGGCGGCGGGCGAGATCTCCGGTCTGACCGGGGTCGACGACCCGTACGAGGCGCCGGAGTCCCCGGACCTGCGTATCGAGTCGCACACGCAGACCGTGCAGGAGTCGGCTTCGGCCCTGCACGCGCTGCTCACCGAGAGGGGTCTGGCATGACCACGGCCGCACACCCGCACACCGATTCCGGCTCCGACGCCCCGTACGCGCTGTCGCACCTCGACGCGCTGGAGTCCGAAGCCGTGCACATCTTCCGCGAGGTGGCGGGCGAGTTCGAGAAGCCGGTGATCCTCTTCTCCGGCGGCAAGGACTCCATCGTCATGCTGCACCTGGCGCTGAAGGCGTTCGCGCCGGCCCCGGTGCCGTTCACGCTGCTGCACGTCGACACGGGCCACAACTTCCCCGAGGTGCTGGAGTACCGCGACCGCACGGTCGAGAAGCACGGTCTGCGCCTGCACGTGGCCTCCGTCCAGGAGTACATCGACGCGGGCAAGCTGCGCGAGCGTCCCGACGGCACCCGCAACCCGCTGCAGACCGTGCCGCTGACGGAGGCGATCCAGAGCCTCAAGTTCGACGCCGTCTTCGGCGGCGGCCGGCGCGACGAGGAGAAGGCCCGCGCCAAGGAGCGGGTGTTCAGCCTCCGCGACGAGTTCTCGCAGTGGGACCCGCGCCGCCAGCGCCCCGAACTGTGGCAGCTCTACAACGGCCGCCACGCCCCCGGCGAGCACGTGCGCGTCTTCCCGCTCTCGAACTGGACCGAGCTGGACGTCTGGCAGTACATCGCCCGCGAGGGCATCGAGCTGCCGGAGATCTACTTCGCCCACGAGCGCGAGGTGTTCCAGCGGGGCGGCATGTGGCTGACGGCCGGCGAGTGGGGCGGTCCGAAGGAGAGCGAGACGCCGCAGACGCGTCTCATCCGCTACCGCACCGTCGGTGACATGTCCTGCACCGGCGCCGTCGACTCCGACGCCGCCTCGCTGGACGCCGTGATCGCCGAGATCGCCGTCTCCCGCCTCACCGAGCGGGGCGCGACCCGCGCCGACGACAAGATGTCCGAGGCCGCGATGGAAGACCGCAAGCGCGAAGGGTACTTCTAGACATGACCAGCACCACCGAGCAGTTCGCCGATCTGTCGGCGACCACGCTGCTGCGCTTCGCGACCGCCGGTTCCGTCGACGACGGCAAGTCCACCCTGGTGGGCCGGCTGCTGCACGACTCCAAGTCGGTCCTGACCGACCAGATGGAGGCCGTCGAGGCCGTCTCCGCCCAGCGCGGCCAGGAGGCCCCCGACCTCGCGCTGCTGACCGACGGCCTGCGGGCCGAGCGGGAGCAGGGCATCACCATCGACGTCGCGTACCGCTACTTCGCCACCGCGCGCCGCCGGTTCATCCTCGCGGACACCCCGGGGCACGTGCAGTACACCCGGAACATGGTCACCGGCGCCTCCACCGCCGACCTGGCCGTGGTCCTGGTCGACGCCCGCAACGGTGTGATCGAGCAGACCCGCCGGCACGCGGCCGTGGCCGCGCTGCTGCGCGTCCCGCACGTGGTCCTGGCCGTCAACAAGATGGACCTGGTGGGCTACCAGGAGTCGGTCTTCGCGGCGATCGCCGAGGAGTTCACCGCGTACGCCTCGGACCTGGGCGTCCCGGAGATCACCGCGATCCCGATCTCGGCGCTGGCCGGCGACAACGTGGTGGACGCCTCCGCCAACATGGACTGGTACGGCGGCCCCACCGTGCTGGAGCACCTGGAGACCGTCCCGGTCAGCCACGACCTCACGGCCTGCCCGGCGCGCTTCCCGGTGCAGTACGTGATCCGTCCGCAGTCCGCCGAGCACCCCGACTACCGCGGCTACGCGGGCCAGATCGCCTCCGGCGTGCTGCGCGTCGGCGAGGCCGTGACCGTCCTGCCGTCCGGCCGGACCTCGGTCATCGAGGGCATCGACGCGCTCGGCGAGAGCGTGGACATCGCCTGGGCCCCGCAGTCGGTGACGCTGCGGCTGAAGGACGACATCGACATCTCGCGCGGCGACCTGATCGCGCCGTCCGCGAGCGCCCCGGCCACCACGCAGGACGTCGAGGCGACGGTCTGCCACGTGGCCGACCAGCCGCTGGCCGTCGGCGCCCGGGTGCTGATCAAGCACACGACGCGCACGGTCAAGGCGATCGTCAAGGAGATCCCCTCGCGGCTGACCCTGGACGACCTGTCCCAGCACCCGAACCCCGGGCAGCTGGTGGCCAACGACATCGGCCGCGTCGTCGTCCGTACCGCCGAGCCGCTGGCGCTCGACGCGTACGCCGACTCGCGCCGCACCGGGTCCTTCCTGCTGATCGACCCGGCCGACGGAACCACCCTGGCGGCAGGCATGGCGGGCGAGTCCTTCGCCTCCAAGGCCGAGACCACCGTCCAGGCCGACGAGGAAGGTTGGGACTTCTAACTCATGCTTCCCGACATCTACTCCACCTTCGCGAAGGAGGGCGGCCGCGTGGGCAGCGGCGCCCTCGGCAGCGGCCAGGGAGGGGTGGCGCGATGTGCGCGATGACGTACGCGCACCGCATGCGCGCCCACACCCCCCACGAGCCGTACCCGCCCTTGCTCCACAAACGAAGACGTGCGTCATGAGATGACGCCGTCACGAGAGGAAGCCCTCCCGTGCCTGCCACCGCCACCACCCGTCGGACGCGTACCACCCGCACCACCCTCCGCCGCAGCGTCGTCGCCGCTGCCGCCCTGCCGCTCCTGATCGGTGCGCTCGCCTCCTGCGGCTACGGCTCCGAGGCCAAGAAGGACGAGCCGAAGGCCGCGGACGTCGCGGACACGGGCAAGAAGCTCTCCGCCGCCGAGGTCCGCATCGGGTACTTCCCGAACCTGACGCACGCCACCGCGCTCGTCGGCCTCCAGGAAGGCCTCATCGAGAAGGAACTGAACGGCACCAAGATCAAGCCGCAGTCCTTCAACGCCGGTCCCTCCGAGATCGAAGCCCTCAACGGCGGCTCTCTCGACATCGGTTTCATCGGCCCCTCGCCGTCGATCAACGGCTACGTGAAGTCCAAGGGCTCGAACCTGCGGATCATCTCCGGTTCCGCCTCCGGCGGCGTCAAGCTCGTCGTGAACCCGGACAAGATCAAGACCCTGGACGACGTCAAGGGCAAGAAGATCGCCACCCCGCAGAAGGGGAACACGCAGGACGTCGCGTTCCTCAACTGGATCGGCACCAAGGGCTGGAACGTCGACCCGGAGTCCGGCAAGGGTGACGTCTCCGTCGTCCGTACGGACAACAAGGTCACCCCGGACGCCTTCAAGCAGGGCTCGATCGACGGCGCCTGGGTGCCGGAGCCCACGGCCTCCAAGCTCGTCTCCGAAGGCGGCTCCGTCCTCCTCGACGAGACCGACCTGTGGCCCGACAAGAAGTTCGTGATCACGAACATCATCGTGTCCCAGAAGTTCCTCAAGGAGCACCCGGACGTGGTCGAGGCGGTCCTCAAGGGCACCGTGAAGACCAACGAGTGGATCAACGCCAACCCGGACAAGGCCAAGGCCTCCGCGAACGCGAAGCTCGAGGCGGAGGGCGGCAAGCCGCTCGACGCGAAGGTCATCGACCCGGCGTGGCCCAGCATCGCGATCACCGACGACCCGCTGGCCTCGACGCTGAAGACGCAGTCGGAGTGGGCGGTCAAGGCCAAGCTCATCGAGCAGCCCGAACTGTCCGGCATCTACGACCTCACGCTCCTGAACAAGGTGCTGAAGGCCGCCGGCAAGCCCGAGGTCTCCGACGCCGGTCTCGGCGCCAAGTAATCCCGCAATCCAGCAATCCCAGGAGGTGACGACCATGGCCACCACACTTGCCAAGGCTGCCGAGGGCTCCGTCGCGGAGCAGACGCACGCTGCCCGCATCGAGCACGTCTCGAAGTCCTTCTCCGGCCCGGCCGGATCGCAGCTCGTCCTGGACGACATCAGCCTCGATGTCGCTCCCGGAGAGTTCGTCACCATCCTGGGTGCCTCGGGATGTGGAAAGTCCACCCTGCTGAACCTGGTCGCGGGTCTGGACAAGCCGTCCGCGGGGTCCATCGCGACCCCCGGCGGCCGTCCGGCCCTGATGTTCCAGGAGCACGCCCTCTTCCCGTGGCTGACCGCGGGCAAGAACATCGAACTCGCCCTGCGCCTGCGCGGGGTGGCCAAGGCCGAGCGCCGCCCGGAGGCCGAGCGGCTGCTGGAGCTGGTCCGGCTCGGCGGCTCGTACGGCAAGCGCGTGCACGAGCTGTCCGGCGGTATGCGCCAGCGCGTGGCCCTGGCCCGGGCCCTCGCCCAGGACAGCCGGCTGCTGCTGATGGACGAGCCGTTCGCGGCGCTCGACGCCATCACCCGGGACGTGCTGCACGGCGAGCTCACCCGCATCTGGGCCGAGACCGGGCTGTCCGTCCTGTTCGTCACCCACAACGTGCGCGAGGCCGTCCGCCTCGCCCAGCGCGTGGTCCTGCTCTCCTCCCGGCCCGGCCGGGTCGCGAAGGAATGGACCGTGGACATCCCGCAGCCGCGCCGCATCGAGGACGCGGACGTCGCGGAACTGTCCCTCGAGATCACTGAACACCTGCGTGGGGAGATCCGCCGCCATGGCCAGCACTGACACCACTCCGAAGGCCACGGGCAAGAACGACGACCTGGCCGGCCTGGAGGCGGGCCTCGACGCGCTCGACGCGGTCCAGACCCACCGCACCCCGGTCCGGGAGATCCTCGTCAAGAAGGTCCTCCCGCCGGTCCTGGCCGTGAGCCTGGTGCTCGTGGTCTGGCAGGTCCTCGTCGCGACCGAGGTCACCGAGGAGACCAAGCTGCCCGCGCTGTCCGCGGTGTGGGACAGCCTGTCCGACATGTGGCTCAAGGGCACGCTGCTCGAAGTCATCTGGACCAGCGTCTCCCGCGGTCTGCTCGGCTTCCTGCTGGCCCTGGCCATCGGCACGCCGCTCGGCCTGCTCGTCGCCCGGGTGAAGTTCGTCCGCGCCGCCATCGGCCCGATCCTGCAGGGCCTGCAGTCGCTGCCGTCGGTGGCCTGGGTGCCGCCGGCCGTCCTGTGGTTCGGCCTGAACGACGCGATGATGTTCACGGTGATCCTGCTGGGCGCCGTCCCCTCCATCGCCAACGGCCTCGTCTCCGGCATCGACCAGATCCCGCCGCTCTACCTGCGGGCCGGCCGCACCCTGGGTGCCACCGGTCTGCGCGGGGCCCGGCACATCGTGATGCCGGCCGCGCTGCCCGGCTACCTGGCCGGTCTGAAGCAGGGCTGGGCCTTCTCCTGGCGCTCGCTGATGGCCGCCGAGATCATCGCCTCCTCGCCGGACCTGGGCCTGGGCCTCGGCCAGTTGCTGGAGAACGGCCGCAACAACATCGACCTGCCGGGCGTGTTCCTCGCGATCATCCTGATCCTGGTGGTCGGCATCGCCATCGACCTGCTGATCTTCAGCCCGGTCGAGCGGTGGGTGCTGCGCAGCCGCGGCCTGCTGGCGAAGAGCTGATCGCCGTGTCCCGCGCACTCCTGGTCATCGCCCACGGCAGCCGCGACCCGCGGCACGCGGCGACCGTGCACGCCCTCACCGGGCGGGTGCGGGCGCTGCGGCCGGGGCTGCGCGTGGAGACGGCCTTCCTGGACTTCAACACCCCGTCGGTGGGGCAGGCCCTGTCCTCGCTCTACCTCTCCGGCGTACGGGAGGTCGTGGCGCTCCCGCTGCTGCTGACCCGCGCCTTCCACGCGAAGTCCGACATCCCGGCGGCCCTCGCCGAGTCGACCTCGCGCCTGCCGGGGCTGTCGGTGCGGGTGGCGGACGTCCTCGGACCGTCCCCGCTCCTGCTGACCGCCCTCGAACGCCGGCTCTCCGAAGCCGGCCTCACCCCGGCGGACCGCGCCACCACCGCGGTGGTACTCGCGTCCGCCGGCTCCACGGACCCGGAGGCGATCGCAGTGATCGCTGAAACCGCGCGGGAGTGGCGGCACACCGGTTGGTGCGCCGTGCGGCCTGCGTTCGCCTCCGCTGCACTGCCCCGTACGGAGGACGCCGTACGGGCCCTGCGGGCCGAGGGCTTCGAGCGGGTGGCGGTGGCCCCGTACGTCATCGCCCCGGGCCGCCTCCCGGACCGCATCGCGGCCGGCGCGCAGGCGGCGGGCGCGGACGTCGTCGCGGACGTCCTGGGCGCGGCCCCGGAACTGGCCCGGCTGCTGCTGCGCCGCTTCGACGCGGCCGCGACGGCCCCGGCCCGGCTGGCCGCACTGACTGCATGACCGTCAGGCGGCGGCCGCTTTGCGGCGGCGGGCCGAGAGGGTGCGGGCGTACAGCAGGTGGGCGATCGCCTCGGCGGCGGGCAGCAGGACCAACAGCCAGGGCGCGAGGGCGTTCGGGGCCACGGCCACCAGGACCGGGATCGCGATGCCCGGCACGGCCCGGACCGCCACGCCCGGGACGCACCGGCCGAAGCGCAGGGCGGTCACGGCGTGGGCCGCGTGGTGGAGGGCGAGGCCCCCGGCCAGGGCCCAGACCGCGGTGGCCAGCCCGGCCGCCCTGCAGGGGATCCCGGCGGTCACGAAGTAGTGGAGGAACCCGGCGACGTCGCGTGCCAGCAGGTAGGCCCGCGCGCCCTGGCCGAGCCGAGGACGAGCTCTGCCGACGTGGAGCCGAAGTCGAAGTACGACCACCACAGCGCGGCCGGCAGCGCGAACCCGAGCACGGCCACGGCTCCGGCGCGGGCGGTCCACGTGTCGTCCGTCGAGGTCACCAGCCCCCGTACGGACTCGCCGAGCACGATGACGACGAACAGCCCGACCCGCTCCACCCCAGGTGCCCCCCGCCCGGCGCACCGCCGGGTCATCCGAATGGGTCAGGGCTCACGCCGGGGCACTGCCCACGCGCAGGCACTGCTCACAGCCGGGCACGGCCCCCGCCGGGGGCGGTTCTCACGCCCCGGCTGCGTTCACGCGCGGGCGGCGGCCTCGTCGGCGAGGGCCGTCAGGTCCTCGATGGACATCGCACCCGGCGGCAGGCCCTCGCGCGCGAAGATGTTCGCGGCGTGCCGCAGGACGTCGTTCACCGGGGTCGGCACCCCGTGGAGACGGCCCAGCAGGGAGATCTCCCCGTTGAGGTAGTCCGCCTCGACCGAGCCCGTCCCCCGGGCCAGGCTCTGCCAGGACGAGCCGCCCCGCACGCCCGCCGGCTGGTCCACCTTGCCGTCGCGGGCCACCGACTGCTCGGCGTCCGAGGCGTACGCGATGGCCGCCGCCCCGAAGGCGGCCTTCCCCTCGCGGACGGCTCGCAGCAGCAGCGCCGCCTTCGCCGGATCCGGCTCCGGGCCGGTCGTCGCCTGGATCGCGTTGCCCAGGTTCCCCAGCAGCTTCGCGTACTTCCACCGCATCACGTCCTCGGCCTGCGGCGCCTCGAAGCCGGCCTTGCCGAGGTCCGCCGCGACGGCCCGGGTCACGGCGTCCGTGCCGCCGGCCGCCCGGCCCAGGTGCAGGATGCCGGTCAGCGGCGCGCACAGCGCCGAGACCACGCCCGGCTCGAGGAAGGTGGCGGGCAGCCATACGCACACCCCGTACACGCGCGCGAAGCGCCGTAGGGCCAGCCGCTCGCTCTCCACGCCGTTCTGCGCGCACAGCACCGGCAGTCGCTGCGCCGCGGTGCCGCCGCCCGCGACCTCCGTGTCGCCCCACGCGTCGAGCGCGGCGATGGCGTCCTGGGTCTTCACGGTCAGCAACAGAACGTCGTCGGGCCGCAGTTCGCCCAGTTCGGCCGGTCCGGTGACCACGGGCAGCCGGTGCACCCGGGTCCCGTCGGCCGTCGTGAGCCGCAGCCCGTCGGCCCGCAGGGCCTGCGCGTGCGCGCCGCGGGCGACGAGGACGACCTCGCCGCCCGCCTCCGCGAGCCGTCCGCCGATGGTGGCGCCGACCGCGCCCGCGCCGATGATGATGTAACGCATGCCACGAGCCTGGCACATCCCGCCCCCTGGGTTACCGTCGGGGCATGGTGAACGGGGTACTGGATCTCGGCGGGGAGCTGCCCGTGCGGCGGCTCGGGCTCGGCACGGGCGGCCTGGTCGGCCCCGGCTACTGGGGTCCGCGCGGCGGGCGGGCCGAGGCCCGGGCGCTCCTGACAGCGGCGGTGGAGCGCGGGGTCACCCTCATCGACACCGCCGACAACTACGGCCCCGAGCTGGCCGAGGAGCTGATCGCCGAGGCCCTGCACCCGTACCGGGAGGGGCTCGTCGTGGCCACGAAGGGCGGGGTGGTGCGCACCGGCCCCGACCGGTGGCATGCGGCGGGCCGCCCCGAGCAGTTGCGGGCCCAGTGCGAGGCGAGCCTGCGGCGGCTGCGGGTGGACCGGATCGACCTCTACCAGCTGCACCGTTTCGACCCTGCCGTGCCGATGGCCGAACAGCTGGGCGCGCTGGCGCAGTTGCGGGCGGCGGGCCTGATCCGGCACATCGGGCTGGACACCGTCACCGCGCCGCAGCTGCGGTCGGCGCTGGAGTCGACCCCGATCGCCTCGGTGCAGAACCCGTACAACCTGCTGGACCGCGGCTCGGCGGAGGTGCTCGCGCTGTGCGAGGCGCACGGGATCGCCTTCCTCCCGTACTACCCCCTGGGCAGTGGCGCCCTGACCCGCGAGAACGCGGCCGCCCTCACTTCGGTGGCGGCGGCCCACGGGGCGAGCGCGGGCCGGATCGCCCTGGCGTGGCTGCTGCACCACTCCCCGGTCCTGTGCCCGGCTCCGGGCACAGGTTCCCTCGTACACCTGGCGGAGAACCTGGAGGCGGCGGCGATCCGGCTCACGGCGCGCGAGGTGGAACTGCTGGACGCGCTCGCCCGAGGCCGGGGGGTCAGGCGCCGGTCAACTCCACGAGTTTGACGACGGTGTTCCAGTTGCGGGTGGTCACGTCGAGGCCCTTGACGACGGCGGGTCTGGCGAGTGCCTCGGCGAGCTTGGAGCGGCCCAGGCCGTCGGGAGCGTAGAGGTACACGACGCGGTCGCCGACCCGGTACTCCTCGGGGAGGTACGAGGCTTCGACGAGCGCGGCGAAACGCTCCGGGCCGGGCTGCCGGGAGCAGAAGGTGGCGTGCAGCTGCTTGCCCTCCAGCTCCGCGGCCGGGAACGGGCAGGCCCCGAGGACGGCCCGCAGGTACGCGCCGTCCAGTACGAGGCACGCCACCCGGAAGCCGAAGTGGGCCTCGATGGCCGCCTCCAGCTCCCGGGCGAGCGCCGCCGGGTCCTGCTCCGTGCTGCTGAAGACGGCGTTGCCGCTCTGCAGGTACGTCTGCACGTCGCCGTGGCCGAGTCCCTCCAGCACGGAGCGCAGCTCCGCCATCGGGACCTTCCTGCTCCCGCCGACATTGATCCCGCGCAGCAGCGCCGCGTACTTCTTCGTGATGGCCTTCTTCGTCATGAGCGCACCCTAGGGGGTGTCAGTTCGGCCTCGATGAGGTCGGCGGCCTGCCGGGTGCCGCCCTCGGTGGCCATCTGCGCGCGGACGGCCCCGGCGCGGGCGGCGACCTCGGGGTCGGCGACCAGCTCGAGGACCGCCTCGCGCAGGGTGGTGGCGTCCGCCTCCGCCATCGGGACGTGGCGGGCCACGCCCAGCGAGACGAGCATGTCGGCGTTGCCGAACTGGTCGACGGCCTGCGGGACGGCGATCATCGGGGTGGCGGTGGCGAGCCCCTCCTGGCTGCCGCCGGCGCCCGCGTGGGTGATGAAGGCGTCGGCCTGGCGCAGGATGTCCAGCTGGGGGACCCATCGGTGGACCTCCGCGTTGGCCGGGACCGCGCCCAGCTCGGCCTCGTCGGTGAACTTGCCGATCTGGAGGACGACGTACCAGTCGGGCAGGTCCGCGAAGGCCTCGAGGCAGGC
The DNA here is from genome assembly GCF_043201855.1 of Streptomyces sp. NPDC048257. Classification (NCBI taxonomy): domain Bacteria; kingdom Bacillati; phylum Actinomycetota; class Actinomycetes; order Kitasatosporales; family Streptomycetaceae; genus Streptomyces; species Streptomyces sp. NPDC048257. Next base: position 68,156 of record NZ_JBICZI010000002.1, on the reverse strand, counting down.
GCGGTAGAAGGCGGGCTGCTTGGTGAAGGCGGAGCCGAGCGAGACGAGCACGACCTTCTTGCCCTCGGCGGCCGCGGGCCGGTGCCAGCCGCCCCGGGTCGCACTGCGGTCGCCCTGACAGGCCCCGACGAAGGTGTGTACGGAGGTGTCGACGCGGTCGGCGTGCGGCTGGAGCGCCCTCGGGATCAGGACGAGCCCGCGGCGCGGGCGGCCCTGGAAGCGGTCGACCTGGTCGCCGAGGCCGTTCTCGGTGAGCCAGGCCGCGAAGGCCGCGTAGTACGCCTTGCCGCGCTCGGAGGCCTTCAGCCCGGCGAACATCGGCTCGGCCACCTCCTGCTCGTACCCCTCCCATGCGACGAGGTTCGGGGAGAGGGAGACGGCGGGGACTCCCCAGCGGTGGGCGAGTGCGGGCGCGGGGTAGGAGGTGATGTCGTGCAGGACGAGGTCCGGCTCGTCGCCCTCGAAGGCGGCGGCGAGCTGCGGGAGCGCCTGGACGGCGTCCTTCAGGAAGGGCTCCAGGTTGTCGATGAGCTCGGTGCCCCAGGCCTCCGGGTCGTCGTCGGTGGGGAGGGTGGAGGTGTAGATCACGGGCGTGGCACCGGTCTCCGCGATCTTGTCGGCGAACGAGGCGGGGATGGCGTAGCTGACGCGGTGGCCACGGGCCACGAGTTCGCGGATCACCTCGATGCTCGGGTTCACGTGCCCGTGGGCGGCGATGGAGAACATGGCGATGTGGGCGGGCTTGGCTGCGGTCATGATCGCACCATAAGCGAGACGATACGTCTCGTGCAACGTCTTTGCCTCGGGCCGGTCAGCCGGGACCACCGCCCGCCTTGCCGGACGGGCGGGCGCCGGACGCCGTCATGCGGTTCACGTCGACGGCCAGCGAGTCCAGCCAGACCAGGGCGGAGTAGAACCGCGGCGGGGCGGCACCCACCGGGTCGTCCCCGGCCTCCCCGGGGCCCGGCAGTGGACCCCGCGGGGCGTCCGCGCCGTTCGCAGGATCCGGGGCGCGCGGCCAGGTCCCGGCCCGTTCCGCCGCCCAGCGCATCCGGCCGGCCACCCCCTCCGCCCGGCCGTCCAGCAGCGCGCTGTCCTGCGGATCGACGGCCGGTCCTCCGCGGCCGAGCAGCCGCCGCGAGCCCCACAGCACGTGATGGCCCGTCATCATGGCCGCCTGCCAGTCACGGTCGGGGGCGTCGGGGCCGGCGGGCGGCCGCGGCTCGCTCTGATGCTGCGCCCACGCGGACTCGGCCAGCACCAGGGCGTGCTGGAGCGGTTCGTCGTCCGGTGTGCGCCCCGGCCCGCCCGCCACCACGGCGGCCGTGGTGTGCTCGACCGTCTCGGCCTCCCGCGTCAGGAGCAGGGCGACCGCCCGGTGCAGCTCCCGCTGCGCGCCGCGCGGCCAGGCCAGCAGCCCGAACACGACCCCGATCATGCTGCCGATGATCACGTCGAGCAGCCTGACCTCGGCGAGCTGCCACGTCACGGGCGCCAGCTGCGCGAAGACGAAGGCCACGACCAGGGTGAACATGCCCTGGGCCCAGCCCACGCCCCGCACCGGCCCCACCCGGAACGCCGTGAGCATCACGACCGGCAGGACGATGGCGTAGATGGTGGTGTGGCCCCCGATCACGGCCAGCAGGAGCGCCGTGAGGGTCGCTCCGAGCAGCGTTCCGGCGAGGGCCACCCGTACGGTCGCCCGGGTCTGGGCGGCCGTGGTCCGGGTCAGGCTGAGGACCGCGAGCATCGCCCAGAAGCCGTGCGGCAGCGAGTCCACGCCCGCGATCGTACGGGCCGCCGCGAGCGCGAGGCTGATGCGCACGGCGTTCTGGAAGTGCACGGACCGGCGGTCGGCGTTTCCCGCGAGCCGGTGCCACCACAGGCGCGGCGCGAGCTGGCCGGCGTACCAGAAACGGCGGGCGTCGCTGTCGTCCGGGAGCCGGGCGTGCCGGCCCCGTACGGCCAGTTCGGACGCCGTCGCCAGAGCCTGCGCGGCGTCCGCCACCTCCAGCACCGCCGCCCGGCGGCGGCCGGGCGCCGGGGTCGTGGGGGGCTCCCGCGAGGCCGCGGACCCGGCCTCCTCCCGTACCCGGCGCAGGGTGTCGGCCGCGGCGGTCGAGTCCCCCGTGCCGGTCAGCAGGGCCGCGGTCTCGGTCGTGGCCCCGCCGACCGCGGCCAGCACCCCGGGCTCGTGCTCCGTCGGAAGCGGGCCCGGGGGCGGCGGGGGCAGGCTCACCACGCGGCCCAGCAGCGCACGGGCGGCCAGGCCCGCATGGGTGAGGGCGCGGTCCCGCAGGCCCGGCCCGGCAGGGCGGTCGGCCTCGTCGACATGGAAGGGCCGCAGCGCCTCGCCGGCCGCCCGGGCCTGCTCCGCGGAGGCGGCCGAGAGCGTGTACGGCGCGCGGCCCAGCTCGGCGGCGCACCGGGCGGCGGTCTGCGCCGCGTCGGCGGCCAGCCGGCGGTAGGAGGGCCCTGGCCGCTCGGGCAGCACGTAGAGCTCGGCGAGGACCAGCAGCATGAGGCCGAAGGTGGCCCCCACGAGCCGTTCGCCCAGGGTGTCCGGGGCGTACGGCGGGAAGCACGGCAGGATGTAGAGCAGTTGCAGCCCGGGCGTGGCGCCCGCCGCACGGGGCCCGGCCGCCGCCACGAAGGCCAGGGCGAAGCCGATCAGGAACATGCCGGCCACGGCGCTCCAGGTCCGGATCGCGAGGTGGGTACCGAGGGTCAGCAGCACCCAGGCCACGGGCGTCGTCCTGACCATGACGGCCGCCCGCTGGCGTCCGGTGCCGGGGATGTGGGAGAGGGCGGCCATCGACACCACGGCGAACAGCGCGTACGTCGCCGCGACCGGCCGGTCCAGCGCGTACAGGCACACGAAGAACGAGACGCACGCGGAGAGGGTGGTGCGCAGGGCGCGCCGTGTCACCACCGCGGGGCCGCGGTCGGCGGATCCGGCCCGTCCGTCGTGTTCAGCGCGTCCGTCGTGTTCAGCGCGTCCGTCGTGTTCAGCGCGTCCGTCGTGTGCAGCGCGTCCGTCGTGTGCAGCGCCCATGACTACAGGATCGGGCCACCCGCCGGAAGCCACCACATACTGACGGGCGACAGTGGATCCACGGTGAGGGGCGGGGCCGGCGGTATGGACGAGGCGCGGGCGAGGAACGTACTGGCGGCAGCGGGCCTGCCCCGGGGCGCGCCCGGGGAGGCGGCCCTCCTCGCGCTCGGCGAGAACGCGGTCTTCGCCGTCGGCGACCTGGTGGTGAAGGTGGGCCGGGAGGCGGCGCTGCTGGAGCGGGCCGAGCGGGAGCTCGCGGTGTCCGGCTGGCTGGCCGCCTGCGGGGTCCCGGCGGTCCGCGCGGCCGAACCGAAGCCGCGGCTGGTGGACGGGCACCCGCTGACCCTCTGGCACCGGCTGCCGGAGGCGGTCCGGCCGACCGGACCCGCGGACCTGGCGGCGCTGCTGCGCCTCGTGCACGCGCTGCCCGAGCCGCCGTTCGCCCTGCCCGCCCGGGACCTGCTGGGCGGGGTCGAGCGCTGGCTGCGGCTGGCGGGGGACGCCGTCGACCCGGCCGACGCCGCCTATCTGCGGGCCCGCCGGGACGCCTACACCGGCGAGGTGGCGGCCCTGACCCCGCGGCTGGCCCGGGGCCCGATCCACGGCGACGCCCTGCCGCGCAACGTCCACGTGGGCCCGGACGGCCCGGCCCTGGTCGACCTGGAGACCGTGTCGGCCGATCTGCGCGAGCACGACCTGGTGGTGATGGCGCTCTCCCGCGACCGGTACGGCATGCCCGCCGGTGAGTACGAGGCCTTCGTGGCGGCGTACGGATGGGACGTGCGTGACTGGGCCGGCTGCGCGGTCCTGCGCGGCGCCCGGGAGACGGCCAGCTGCGCCTGGGTCGCCCAGCACGCCCCCGCGAACCCGAAGGCACTGGCCGAATTCCGCCGCCGCGTGGCCTCCCTCAGGGACGGCGACCGGGAAACGCAGTGGCGTTCGTTCTAGGGGTGTCCTGCCCTGCGCCCGCGGGCGCAGGGCAGGACACCCCGTTCCGGCTCTACGACGTGTAGTAGCCGGCCACGTCGGCGATCAGGTGTACCGATCCCGCGTGGTTGTAGAAGCTGACCTTGCCGTTCACGACGGGGACGACGACCAGGTTCGGAATCGTCTGCCCCGCGGTGAAATTCAGGTTCGACGCACTCGTACGGGTCCGCCCGTCCGCCTTTCACGCGGGGCGGCCGATCAGGCCGGGACCAGGCCCCGCAGCGGCCAGGCCGCGTCGATCACCGCGTCCGGGGTGCCCTGACGGCGCAGGTAGGACTGGAAGTCCCGGGCCCAGCGCGCGTGCCAGCTGCTCTGCTGCGCGTGCAGGTCGGCCGGGGTGAGCGCGGCCACCTCCGGATGGCGCTCGGCTATCGCGCGGGCCACCTGGACCGCGGCCAGCGCGTCCGCCCCCGCGTCGTGCGCGTCGTCGAGGGTGACCCCGTACACCCCGCAGACCGCCTCCAGGGTCCGCTTGCCCCGCCGGTAGCGGTCCACGGCCCGGTCGATGGTCAGCGGGTCCACCACCGGCCCGGTCTGTGCCCCGCCCAGCCGGTCGGCCAGCGACGGCAGCCCGTGCCGGGCCAGTTCGGCCGTCAGCAGGGTCAGGTCGAAGGCCTTATCCACGCACAACCGTGTCTCACGATCCCCCATGTCGTTGATGGGTCAGGGGGTGCGATCAGATGGAGATCTTCTTCACCGACCCGGATGCGCTGGAAGCCGCCGGGGTAAGCGACGCGACGAAGGCGCTCGCACGGCACGGATTACATGCCGGTGCACCGTTCATCCTCAGCGATGACGGCAGCTACGACATCCAACTCAACCGATTCCTGTGGTCCTTGCCGACCCTCGGGGTGAGGTCGGCACATTCCTGGCGTGCCTATGCTCTGGACCTGCTGACCTGGGGACGGTTCCTCCAGGAACATCGCGGCAAGACCCTGTGGCACGCCGACCGTGACGACGTCACCGCCTTCCATCGAGCCCGGCGGGTCTCTCCCGATCCGACACAGGTTGTCTCGGCCTCGACCTGGAACCGGGGCGTCGCTGCCGTGGACAAGTTCTACACATGGGCGGTGGACGAGGCTCTGATCGAGCGAACGCCGTTCAAGTACTACGAGAGCTCGCGGCGCACTGGCTCCGGGCAGCATGTACGCGTCCGCAACAACCGTGCAGTAGAGAAAGCCGCCAAACGCGGAAACGTGAAGTTCCTTTCCGTTCCCCACTACGCGGCCTTCCGCGACATCGGCCTACGGGGTCAGCTGCGGACGGGCACCGCTGATTCGAGCTTCCGAGGCCGTAATGCGGAGCGAAACGTCGTCATGGCCGAGCTGCTGGTCACCACTGGCTTGCGCATCGAGGAGGCCGCCTCGCTCTGCTGGCCGGAACTCCCGGCCCTGGACGGCCAGAGGAACACGAAGAGCGTGCCCTTCGACCTGGCGCCGCCGACTGCCAAGCGGGACAAGGGACGCAAGATCCTCTTGCCCCGTCGAGTCCTGCGCGCCGTGGCCGACTACGTGGAGATCGAGCGCTCCCTGATGCTGGACCGCTGGCGTGCCCGCGGCTGTCCGCTGCCTGCAGGCGCGGTGCTGGGGAGTCAAGCCGACCGGCGAGGTGTGCGGGTACCTATGAAAGACGGCAGGCTCCGAAGGGTCCCCTGGTCACGTCTGCCGCCGGCACTCCGATCCCGCCTGTACCTCGTTGACGATCAGGGCCGTTCCCTCGGCCCGGCGTGCGTCTGGCTCGGCCAGGAAGGGCGACCCGTGTCTCTGTCGGCCTGGGAGTCGGTCTTCGTGCGGGCCTCGGAGAGGTGCCGCACGCGCGGGATCGACGTCGACGCCACACCCCACGTCCTCAGGCACACCTTCGCCGTGCATCTGCTGTCCGCGTTGATCCAGGAACAGATCGGCTCGGTGGAGAAGGGCGAGATGAGCGACGGCGTGTACCGACGCATCATCGGCGACCCACTCGATCACCTTCGCCGTCTGTTGGGGCATTCCTCGATCACCACGACGTACATCTACCTCGACTGTACCGACCAGGCCCAGGCTCTGATCGACGGCGCGGTGGATGCCTGGACGTCCGAGGTCGTAGACACGGCACATCACGTGTCGCATCAGATCGACAACTCCTCTGCTCAGGCACCGGGAGCGAACCCGTGGTAGGCCGGGGGCGGCGTAAGGGCCGATTGAACGCACCCTCACTCCAGGTCGTCGACCCGGCTCCGGCCACGCTCGGACTTCTGAGGTTCGAGGTCACCTTCCCGGACAACCGGACGGCCGTCGTGGACTGGACCCGGGAGCCGCAGCAGCGGCTGCTGGGGGCTCTGGGAGCCGAGTTGGCGGCTTCGTGCGACGTGGGGCAGGGAACTGGTTCACCACATACGCTCCGCAATCGCGCGCGCTCGTGCCTGCTGTGGGTGCGGTGGCTCGACTCCACGGAAGCGATGAACATCCGTGTCAGTGACCTCCTTCCGCACCACCTCGACGGATTCGAGAGCCACCTCCGGGAGGGCCATCCAGTATTCTCCCGGACTCCCTACGCGCGTATCGCTAACGTCGTGTGGATCTTGCGCCGACTCGGTGAGAAGGACCAGGGACTATCCCCCTCGATGCTCCGGAGACTCTCCTACACATCCACTGGCCCGGTCGGCTCCTATACCCCTCGCGACGCCTACTCGCCGCACCTCGTCGAGCAGCTACGCATTGCCGCACGTTCCGATGTCGATGGCGCGGTCCGACGCCTGACGCTGGACGGGCCGGCGCTTCTCGCACGGGGGCAGGACCCGCGGATCGCAGGCTGGGACTCCGACCCGAATGTGTTGTGGGAAATCTCCCGGACTCACGGGACCTTCACACGGACACAGTTGGCCGATCTTGTCGGCACGGCACTGGCCAATGCGCACACTCCCGGCCGTCTTGCACCCTTGGTGTACCCGACCAGCCGCGACGTGTTCGCTCTGCTCCTGCTGTTCTGTCTCGAAAGCGGCATGGAGGTAGAAGCGGCCAGAGAGCTGACCACCGACTGCTTGCAGAATCCCAACCGGGGCTATGTGCAGGTCGAACATCTCAAGCGACGGCGGCACGGCCAGGAATGGAACACGATCAGGGTCCGAGACGGTTCATCCAACTCACCCGGCGGGCTGCTTCGGCTGGCCTTGCGGCTCACAGCGCCTGTCAGAGAGGCCACCGACTCGCCGGCGCTTTGGCAGTTCAGAACGAAGGATGGGATCCTGTCCGCCGGACTCAGCGCCGGAGCTGCGTCGAGTGCGGCTCGAAGCTTCGTCTCGGCACACCGGCTCACGGATGCCGGGAAACCCTTCGACCTGCGCCTGTCGCGACTGCGGAAGACACACAAGGCCGCTGTCTACAAGGTGACCGGCGGCAGGATGTCGGCGTTCGTGCAGGGCCATTCGCCGGACGTCGCCGCGGCGCACTACGCAGACATCCCCTCACTGCGTGCTCTCCACGAACAGGCCGTGGCAGACGGCCTGCAGGACGCACTCGCTGACGCCCAGACTCCCGCGATCCTGACGCCGGAAGAGGAAGAGCGCCTCACTCAACAACCGACGGATGCAGTTGAGTTGCTTGGGATCCCGGCCGAGCAACTACCGCCACTCCTATCCGGCGAATCCGACCTATGGTTGTCGTCCTGCCGCAGCTTCTTCGACTCGCCTTTCGGAGTCAAAGGAAAGCCCTGCCCAGTCTCCTTCTTCGCCTGCCTGGGGTGTAGTAATGCCGTTATCACCCGAAGGAAACTCCCAGCAATCCTGGCCTTCCTCAACCACATCCAGACTGAACGGGCCAAGACGCCCGCAGCGGAGTGGGAAGCACGGTTCGGCAACGCTCACCAGCAGATTCTGCAATTGATCCTCCCGAGGTTCAGCCAGCGTGACGTGCTGGACGCCAGGGCAATCGCCGAGTCTTCCGAACGCCTGCTCTTTCTTCCCCACAACCTGTTGGGAGGCCACTGATGCCCGCACAGCCTTCCACGCAGTGTCGCCGCCAGCCGTCCTTCCGACGCGACAGCCGTACTGTCCGGACGCCCCCTCACCGCTGATCCATCCCTCATGCCGCGATTCGGAGACCGCGTCTGGAATCTCGCGGTCGCCGGGCATGCCGGGAACCGCTACGCCAGCGAGTTCTTCATCGACTTCGAGTCACTCAGCGATGTCACACGGCGCGAGGCGGCGCGCGAGTTCCTGTTCTGGAGACTCAACACCCGCCCCGTTCGCGGTCCCCTTCCGTCCATCTCGACAGTGTCGGCTGAGTGGTGGAACCTACGGTGTTTCCTCCGATTCCTCGACTCCGAACACGACGGGCTCCGCCTGGACGCCGTGACGCAGCCGGTTTCTCGATTCCTACCTGGTTCACTGCCGGGCCGATGAACTGACGCACAGCGGCATGCGTCACCGCCTCCAGGTCATCCCACGCCTCCACCTCGCGGCAGAGGCCATGCCGACGGACGCACTGGCGACCAATCCCTGGAACGGCCGCCCCCTCACACGCATCATCGGCGGCCCTGTCGTCAGCAAGCACGAGAACCAAACGCCCCGAATCCCGCCCCAGGTCATCGCCCCGCTGGTACAGGCGGCCCTGGTCTACGTCCGCACCGCGGCATCGGACATCATCGACGCGCGTGCGGAGCTGATGGAACTGCAAGCCTCCGTCAATGAGATCCACGGGCAGTCACTCGCCCGCCTGGACCGCTACCTCGACGGCCTCGCAGCCGACGGGCGAGGTGTCCCGGTGCTGGATGGCGCCGGTCTCCAACCTCACCTGGCCGGTTCACCCGCCTACACGTACATCATGCGTAAGTCGGGAGCAGGACGAGGGGTCGCCAGCGGCTCCTACGCCAACCACATCGTGAGCGCACTGGAGCGGCTCGGGCCCGAGCCCGGCGGCATGGACACACCCATCACTCCACATCCGCAGACCGGGCGGCCGTGGCGGGACAGGTTCAGCCCTCCCGCCGTTTCCCATGAGGAACGGCTCCTGCGGGCCGCCTGCTACATCCTCATCGCCTACCTGTCCGGCATGCGCGACTCCGAAGTCAAAGAACTCCGGGACGGCTGCCACTTCACTGAGCGGAGCGCAGACGGTGTCGTCGTCCGGCACAAGGTGCGCTCCCAACTCATCAAGGGTGGGCGAGGCACACCGGAGAGCTGGGTCGTCATCGAGCCCGTCGCGCAAGCCATCGAAGTCCTGCAACGCCTGCCCCACCGTGACCTGCTGTTCTGCCGCCCGGTAACAGGACGACCGCACTCGACGATCTCTGCCAACCGCATGAATGACAACCTCAACGAGTTCCTGGCTCACTGCGTCGGCATCGGATTTCCGGTGCCCGATGTCGATGGAGAACCGTGGAACCTTACGACCCGCCAGTTCCGCAGGACCGTGGCCTGGCACATCGCGCACCGCCCTTTCGGCACCGTGGCCGGGATGATTCAGTACAAGCATCTCTCCGTGGCCATGTTCGAGGGGTACGCGGGTACTTCCTCCTCTGGCTTTCGCGCGGAGGTGGCTGCTGTGGAGGCGCTGGCCCGCCTGGCCGACGTCGTGGAGCGCTACGAGGATTTCAAGGCAGGCGTACGCTCGACCTCCCCGGGCGGACCCCGGACGGACAACGAGTTCGCACGAGTACAGCAAGAGCTCCAAGATTTCCCAGGCAGGGTCGTCGATGAGCGGCGCCTGCACTCCATGCTCAAGGCCTCCGCACGCACCCTGCACATCGGAACGCTCAACGACTGCTACTACCAGCCCGAGACCGCTTTGTGCCGTACGCCGAGCGGCGAGGACCGACCTCTGCTCAACAGCTGCCGCCCCGATCGCTGCGGGAACTCGACCATCACGACCCGGCATCGCAGCGGGTGGGAAGCGGCACGCGGAGATACCGAGCGCGCGCTGGCCTTCGTCGGCCTCTCCGATCTCCAGCGAACGGCTCTGCGAGGGCACCTCAACGACGTCACCAAAGTGATCGAGGGTATCGACTGTGCCAACAACTGACGCAACCGAATCAGCCCTCCGAGGGGCTTCCGAACGCCTACTCCGGGGAGAGCCCACCTGTAGCGACGGTTCCCTGACCGTCGCATCACTCGCTGTTGAAGCCGGCATCAGCAGAGCCAGCGCCTACCGCTACCCCCATGTTCTGGCAGAGTTCCGAAACCTCGTAGCCGATCGAGAAGAAGCAGCCACGCCCTCAGCGTCCCTCCGGCAGGAGGTCCAGGCCCTGAAGGGTGCCGAGCGCCGACTCCGCCAAGAGCATGCGCGCGAGGTCCGGGAGCTGCGCTCCTCGATCAACGTCCTCGCACAGCAGGTTCAGCTCCTCACACTGGAGAACCAGCGTCTCTCCAAGGCAGCTGAGCGAAGCGATCGCGTCACTCGTATCGATCGCCGGTGATCGATGCGACCTGATGCGGCACGGTATCCCGCTTGCAGAAGGTGATCCCGCTGGCCATCCTCAAGGCGGCGATGCGCCGGCCCATCCCGCCCTACGCTCCCGATCACGAGATCGACTGCTGAGCGAGCATCGTCAACAACCACGGGGAGCAACGTGCCGTCTTTCGTCTACCGGATCACCAAGTACGACCCTGCCGGCCGCGACGAGCACGGCAGCTATATCGGCGCTGAGGACTCGACCAGCGACCACGGACCGGTCGAGGCTGCATATCTGCAAGCGATTGCCGCCTTCGCCGAGGACACCGGAATCGACCATCTGGCCATTCGTGAGCCGGGGATCTCCGGCCTCGCCCACTTCGGTCTGGAGCCGACGATCGACGGCCACGGCCTTGCCGGGCTCTTCCCGCCCGACCTCAGCGGGTTCCACGACGGTGCGGAGGTGCCCGTCTCCCTCGGCCTGGAGCTGGTCAGGGGCATGCTCCGCGACAACGGTGCCTGGTGCCGTCTGGCGGTGGAGGACAGGTTCGACGTGCAGGTCGGTTGGGACCAGTACGTCTACGTCAGCAGCGACAAGCCCTGCGAGCGCGCCTTTGCCCGCACCCGGGCTCTTGGGCTCTTCCCGGAGCGGCTGGAGGCCTCGCCCTACAACGCGGACTTCGACGAACCCGGCGTGCAGCGGCCCGCCGACGAGGACTTCTGGGCCCGCCTACGCTGGTCCATCGCCGCGCGGCAGGCAGCGATATTGGAGGAGGGATACCTCTACAACGCCTCCCGCTGGCACCGCCTCACCGAAGACACCCTCGATGCGGTACGAGCCCGGCTCACGCCCCGCGCCCAGTTGACCGTCTGGCCGGATCTGTCCACCGACGTCGATGCGGTTCTCGCCGCACTGCCCGACGACGGCTCGGTAGAAGTCGTCTGGGAGGACAAGAACGGGCTGATCACCAGCACGATCGCCGACGAGTCCGAGTACCCGCAACTGGCCGTCCAGGTGGCAGGCGCCCGTGCCGCTACGGCCCTGTCCTTGGCCCTCGACGAACGCCACCCGCTGTTCACCGCGGTCCTGCCCGACAGCGATGGCGTCTTGCGCGCGCGGTGGAGGACCGAGCCGACGCCGAGCGACCGGAACTGGGCCTTTCTGAAGACTCTCCACCGTGGGCAGATCTGCACGGGCACGGTCACGAAGATCGCCAGCTTCGGTGTGACCTTCGTGGACATCGGCGGCTTCACCGCGATGATCAACATTCCCGAGCTGTCCTGGCGCCGTTTCGATCACCCCTCCGACATTGTCGCCGTCGGCCAGGAGATCTCGGCCGAGATCCTCGACGTCGACCTGGTGCGCGAGCGTGTTCCGCTGTCCCTGAAGGCCTTGCGCGAGGACCCGATGCCGCAGTTCATACAGCAGGTCGGCCAGACCACGAACGGCGTCGTGACCAAACTCGTACCGTTCGGCGCCTTCGTCCGTATCGAAGACAGAGAGGACGGCCTCGAAGGCTTCGTGCACCTCACCGAGCTGGCCGAAGGACACGTGGACCGGCCCGAGGATGTTGTTCAGGTCGGAGACAGCCTCACCGTCAAGATTCTGGACGTCGACCTTCCACGACGTCGGATCACCCTCTCCCACCTGCAGGCTCTCGCGCCCGGAGAGTGATGACCAGCGCGGTCATCGCCTCTGGGGAATGAGCGGCCAGGCCGGCTCGACGACTGTCGTCGGATCCGCGGTACGCCGCAGATAGGCCTGCAACGAGACCGACTGTTCAGCCGCCGCGCGCACCTGAAGGTCATGCAGATCCGCCAATGGCATCAGGCCGACGGGCTGGTGCTTCTCACCCATGCGTCGCACCACGCGGGCGGCGGCCACGGCGTCGGCACTCGCATTGTGCGCGTCATCGAGCGACACGCCGTAGTGAGTACACAACGCGTGGAGAGCCCTCTTGCCCTTCCGGTACTTGTCGATGTGCTTGTCGATCACCAGCGGATCGATGACGGGCGAAGGCACACTGCCCAGCCGCTCGCTGATCGACTCGATCTCGTAGCGCCGACACTCGCGGTCCAGCAGCGACAGGTCGTAGCGTGCGTTCATCACCACCAAAGGCGTCCCCGAGCGCAGCCCCTCGGCGACGACCTGCGCGATCTCCTCGATGGCTGAAGCAGCCGGTACCCCGTGCTCGCGAGCGTGTTCCGTCGAGATGCCATGGATCGCCGATGCCTGCTCGGGTATGGCCACGCCGGGATTCAGCAGCCAGGTCCGTTCAGCCGAGACGGATCCGTCCGGATCCAGCTGCACGACCGCCGCCGTCACAATGCGGTCGGTCTCGACGTCGGTGCCCGTGGTCTCCAGGTCGAAGGCCACCAATGGCCCACTGATCCAGCTCATCACGCCGCCACCATTCCGGCGTGGGCTGCCGGCCGGCGCCGCGTTTCGCCATGAGACACCTGAGACGCGCCTGGCGTGCGGGGATAAAAGGCCGCGTTGTACGCGACGACCACCGCGCCGGCGCGCCAGTGGCCGACCAGGGCCTGCGCGACCTCGTCCGCGACCTCCCGCACCGGGCGGCCCTCGGCGACCGCGCGCTCCGTACTGATCCCGTGGATCGCCGAGGCCCCCTCCGGGATCGGTATCCCCGGATCCGCGAGCCAGCCGCGCCGCTCGCGCACCGCACCGCCCCGCACCTCGACGAGGGCCGCCGTGACGATCCGCGACTCCCCCGGTTCCGTGCCGGTCGTCTCCAGGTCGAATCCGATCAGCACACCGCCGTGCCAGTCCCCCATGCCGCGCCAGTCCTCCACCCCGTGCCCCTCCCCCGTACACCTTCGGTCAACGGGTTTCAGCCTGCCACGGGGCACTGACAAGCCGGACGACGCCCCCCTCGGGGGGCCGGGCCCCGTCCTGTGGGCCACGTCTCAGGACACCGGCCGGGAGTCCTCCCACATCGACTCGAACTCCTCCCGGTACGTCGTGAACAGCCCGTGCTCCGCGTCCTTCGGCACTCCGCGCCCGCCGCCCCGCAGCACCAGGACGGGGGATTCCATGCCGCGCGCCCGTCGCAGGTACGACTGGACCACCGCGATGCCGGAGGACTGGCCCTCCACCAGGTAGGCGGTGAAGCGCGGGGTCTCGTCGAAGACGTGGATCTCGAAGCGGGAGGGGTCCCGCAGGCCCGCCCGGACCCGGCGCACGTGCAGGATGTTCATCTCCACCGAGCGGCTCAGTTCGCCCTTGCGCAGCCCCAGTTCCCGCTCGCGCCGCTTCACCGCGCTGCTCGCCGGGTTCAGGAACAGCAGCCGCACCCGGCAGCCGGCCTCCGTGAGCCGGACGAGTCTTCGGCCCGAGAAGTTCTGGACCAGCAGGTTGAGCCCTATGCCGATGGCGTCGAGCCGCCGCGCGCCCCCGAAGAGGTCCTCGGCCGGGAGCTGCCGCTGCAGCCGTACCCGGTCCGGGTGGACCGAGATGACGTCCGCGTACCGGTCGCCCACCAGGTCCTCGACGGCGTCGATCGGCAGCCGCTCCGCCGAGGGGCTGCCGGAGACCCCGCCCAGCACCTCCAGCAGCCGCGCCGAGGCCCGTTCCGCCTGCTCCAGCACAGGCCGGGACAGGGCCCGGTTGCGGGAGACGACGTTGCGGGTGACCTCCAGCTCGTCCAGGGCGAGCTCGATCTCGCGCCGGTCGTCGAAGTACGGCTCGAAGCACGGCCAGTGCTGGACCATCAGCTCCCGCAGCTGGGGCAGCGTCAGGAAGCTGAGCACGTTGTCGTCGGCCGAGTCGAGCAGGTAACCCTTGCGCCGGCTGACCTCGCGCACGGCGACGGCCCGCTGGACCCATTCCTGCCCGGCGGGTCCGGCGGCGGCGACGACCCAGTCGTCCGTGCCGTGCACCGGTTCGTAGATCGGCCGGAGCACCGCGCCGACCACGGAACGCAGCCGCTGTTCGATGAGATTCAGCCAGATGTACGCACGGCCGGCCCGCTGCGCCCGGGTGCGGACCTCGGTCCAGGCCTCCGCGCCCCAGTCCAGCTCTACGCCGGCGCTCCCGGCCCCCGCACTCCCGGCCGCCGCCGGACCGCCCTCCAGGGAGACCGCTCCGGCCGGGAGCCCCACCGGTGCCCCGCCGGGGACACCACCTGGGGCGCCCGCCGGGCCACCCTCGTGACTGCTGTCACCAGGGGGCAGCTCCAGACCTCCCGAGCTCACCCGTGCACCGCCTTCTGCGTCTGGACGCCCGTCTCCAGTGATCACGGAAGGGTACTCCGCGCGCGCGGCCCGCTGCAGCCCGACGGTCCTACGCCGGCTGCCCGTTGACCCATTATCCGATGCACACACAGTCCGCTGACCCGCCTATCAGGTCTGCGGGTCACCCAATAGGACCCCTCCCAAGTCCGCGCGTGGGACCCCTCTTTCGGGGAAGATCTGGCAGGGACGTGGTCCATGCCGGGTCGGCCGGGACATCTTCGGACAACAAGGGAAGAGTCGTTATCTATGCAGGTCTGGCCGGGACAGGCGTATCCGCTGGGTGCCACGTACGACGGCGCCGGCACCAACTTCGCGGTCTATTCGGAGGCCGCCCGACGCATCGAGCTGTGTCTCCTCCACGACGACGGGTCGGAGTCCGCGGTCGAGCTGCGGGAGACCGACGCCTTCGTGCGTCACGCGTACCTGCCCGGCATCATGCCGGGCCAGCGCTACGGATTCCGTGTCCACGGGCCGTACGAACCCGAGCGCGGCCGCCGCTGCAATCCGGCGAAGCTGCTGCTGGACCCGTACGCACGGGCCATCAGCGGCCAGGTCAGCTGGAACGAGGCGGTGTACGGCTACCACTTCGGCCGGCCCGATTCGCGCAACGACCTGGACTCCGCCCCGCACACCATGAGCTCGGTGGTGGTGAACCCGTACTTCGACTGGGCCAACGACCGGCCGCCGCGCCACGAGTACCACCACACCGTGCTGTACGAGGCCCACGTCAAGGGTCTGACCATGCATCATCCGGACCTTCCCGAGGAGCTGCGCGGCACCTACGGGGCACTCGCGCACCCGGCGGTCATCGGCCACCTCGCCAAGCTGGGGGTGACGGCGCTGGAGCTGATGCCGGTGCACCAGTTCGTCAACGACCACCGGCTGGTCAACGACGGGCTGAGCAACTACTGGGGCTACAACACCATCGGGTTCTTCGCCCCGCACAACGGCTACGCCTCGGGTGACCGCGGCCAGCAGGTGCTGGAGTTCAAGTCCGCGGTCCGGGCGCTGCACGAGGCGGGCATCGAGGTGATCCTCGACGTGGTCTACAACCACACGGCCGAGGGGAACCACCTGGGTCCGACGCTGTCCTTCCGCGGGCTGGACAACGCCTCGTACTACCGGCTGACGGACGATCAGCGCCACTACATGGACACCACCGGCACCGGAAACTCGCTGCTGATGCGCTCCCCGCACGTGCTCCAGCTGATCATGGACTCGCTGCGCTACTGGGTCACCGAGATGCACGTGGACGGCTTCCGCTTCGACCTGGCGGCGACGCTGGCCCGCCAGTTCCACGAAGTGGACCGGCTGTCCTCGTTCTTCGACCTGGTCCAGCAGGATCCGGTGGTCAGCCAGGTGAAGCTGATCGCGGAGCCCTGGGACCTGGGCGAGGGCGGCTACCAGGTGGGCAACTTCCCCCCGCTGTGGACCGAGTGGAACGGCAAGTACCGGGACACCGTACGGGACCTGTGGCGCGGGCAGCCGCGCACGCTCGCGGAGTTCGCGGGGCGGCTGACCGGATCCTCGGACCTCTACCAGGACGACGGGCGGCGCCCGCTGGCCTCGATCAACTTCACCACCTGCCACGACGGCTTCACCCTGAACGACCTGGTCTCGTACGACGAGAAGCACAACGAGGCCAACCGGGAGGGCAATCGGGACGGAGAGACCCACAACCGCTCCTGGAACTGCGGTGTGGAGGGCCCCACCGAGGATCCGGAGATCCTGGAGCTGCGCGAACGCCAGATGCGCAACTTCACGGCCACCCTGATGCTGTCGCAGGGGGTGCCGATGCTCAGCCACGGCGACGAGTTCGGCCGCACGCAGCAGGGCAACAACAACGCCTACTGCCAGGACAACGAGTTGTCGTGGGTGCGCTGGCCGGAGCCGGGCAAACCGTCCCCGTCCCTGCTGGAGTTCACCCGGCGGATGGTGTGGCTGCGCCGCGATCACCCGGTCTTCCGGCGGCGCCGGTTCTTCCACGGGCGGCCGGTGGAGGGCACGCACGACGAGCTCTCCGACATCGCCTGGTTCACCCCGCACGGGGAGGAGATGCGGGCGCGCGACTGGCAGGCGCAGCACGCTCGGGCACTGACCGTCTTCCTCAACGGGGAGGCGATCTCCGAGCCGGGCACCCGGGGCGAGCGGATCACCGACGACTCGTTCCTGCTGATGTTCAACGCGGGTGCGGAGCCACAGGACTTCACCATTCCGGTGGGGCACGGGGCGGCGTGGCGGCTGGTCGTGGACACGGCGCGGGCGGACGTGCTGCCACCCGGCACCGGGCCGCAGTATGCGGCCGGGGACCGGGTGGCGCTGACGGGGCGGTGCCTGGTGGTGCTTCAGCGTCCGGCGTAGGCGGCGCCGGCCTCCCCGGTCACCGGGGTGGCGCTCTCGCCGGCCACCGGGCAAGCGGGCTCCCCGGCCACCGGCGAGTCCGTCCGCGGGCCCGGAACGCTCACCCCCGCGGTGTGCGTACGGGCCGCGGGCACCCGGGTGACGAGGGCGAGGGCCAGGCAGAGCGCGGCCGCCCCGACGGCCACGGCGAAGGCCCCGGCGGGCCCGTACCCCTCGGCGAGCCGCCCGCAGACGACGAGGGCCGTGGCCTGCCCGGCCACCAGGCAGCTGGCGGCGAAGGCCATCGCGGCGGAGAGCCGGGCCGGTTCCGCGGACCGTTCGGTGAGTGCGAACGCGGTGATCAGGTGGGGTGCGTAGGCGGCGCCGAGCACGGTGACGACGACGTACAACGGCCACAGGCTGTCGGTGACCAGCAGGGGCGCCGAGAGCACCAGGGCCGCGCCGGTCGCCACCCGCCAGCGCAGTCGCAGCCCGAATCGGGCGGGCAGCGCGCCGAGCGAGATGCCGACGACCGCGCTGACGACGCCCATGGCGGAGTAGACGACGGCGGCCTGGTCCGGGACGCCGAGCCGGATGGTGAGCGCGGTGATGCCCGCCTGGCAGGCGCCGAACATCACGCCCTGGAGGGCGAGCGAGCCGCGTACGGCGTAGACGACGCCGGGCGGCCGGACCCGGCTTCCCGTACCCCGGGCCCGCGCCGGGGACCCGGACGTGACGGCGGCGGTCGGGTGCAGGGCGTAGACGGTGCCGAAGACGGCGACGAGGCCGGCCGCGCCGGCGAGGGCGAAGGCCGGGTGCGCGAGGAGCGCGGCGATGCCGACGAGGGCGGGGCCGAAGACGAAGGAGACCTCGTCCAGGGTGCCTTCGAGCGCGTGGACGGCGCCGACGACGCTCTCGTCGGACTTGGCCCGGTGGGCCAGGGCCACCGACCGGGTGCGGGCGAGCGGTCCGATCAGCGGTACGGAGGCCCCGGTGAGGGCCCCGATCGCGGCGAGCGGGACGGTGGCCAGGTGCGTGAGCGCCCCGGCGACCAGGGCGGCGGTGGCCACGGCGTTGACGGCGGCCGCGGCCAGGACGACGGGGCGCTGCCCGTACCGGTCGGCGAGCCGGCCGAGGACGGGTCCGAAGAGGACCTGTCCGACGGAGAGGGCTCCGCCGACCGTACCCGCGGTGGCGAGGGAGCCGCTGGTCTGGGCGACCAGCAGGAAGCTGCCGAACTGGGACATCGCGACGGGCAGTCGGGCGAGGAAAGAGACGAGCGGAAGTAGGGGCCCGGTCAGGGCGATGACTCTTCGATAGGTGTTGACGGTTCCAACCACTTGATCGACACTAACCCGGCGCAGTCACTCGGATGCATTGGGTAATGGCACGGAATCCGGCAGGCTGGGTACGTACGTTCTCATGAGCCAGCCGCACGCGACCCCCGAATCGGAATCTGACGTTCCGACACCTGTCACCCCGACGTCGACCTACCGTCTCCAGCTGCGCCAGGAGTTCCCCTTCGCGGCGGCCGAGGCGGCCGTACCGCACATCGCCTCGCTCGGCGTGTCACACCTGCACCTCTCCCCCGTGCTGGAGGCGGTGCCCGGCTCGACGCACGGCTACGACGTCACCGACCACTCCCGTGTGCGGGCCGAGCTCGGCGGCGAGCCGGGCCTGCGGGCCCTGGCCCGGACCGCCCGGGCGCACGGGCTCGGCCTGGTCCTCGACATCGTGCCCAACCACATGGCGGTGCCGACCCCGCTACGGCTGAACCGGCCGCTGTGGGAGGTCCTGCGGGAGGGCCCCGCCTCGCCGTACGCCCGCTGGTTCGACATCGACTGGGAGGCGGGCGGCGGGCAGGTGCTGCTGCCGGTGCTCGCCGGGCCGGCGGAATCCTGCGAGCTGTACGCCGACGGCGGGGTGCTGCGCTACGGGGACCAGGAGTTCCCGCTGCGGGAAGGGACCGCGGGGCTGGCGCTGCCCGAGCTGCTCGCCGCGCAGTGGTACCGGCCGGCCTGGTGGCGCGAGGCCCGGACCTCACTCAACTACCGGCGGTTCTTCACCATTTCGGATCTGATCGGGGTCCGGGTGGAGGATCCGGAGGTGTTCACGGCCACCCATGCGAAGGTGCTGGAGCTGGTCCGGGACGGGATCGCGGACGGGCTGCGGATCGACCACGTGGACGGCCTGGCGGACCCGGAGGAGTACCTGCGGCGGCTGCGGGCGGCGGCGGGCGACGACTGCTGGGTGGTGGTCGAGAAGATCCTGGCCCGCGAGGAGCGGCTGCCGGCCTCCTGGCCGGTGGCGGGGACCACCGGCTACGACGCCCTGCACCGGGTGGACGGGGTGTTCACCGACCCGGAGGGCGCCGCGGAGCTGGCGCACCGGTACGGGAAGACCACCGGACTGCCGCGCTGGCCGGAGGCGGCCCGGGCGTCCGCACGGGAGGTGCTGACCGGCGACCTGGCCTCGGAGCTGGGCGCGCTGGAACGCCTGGCCGGGCCGGACCTGGCCGCAGCCGTAAGGGAGTTGCTGATCGCCTTTCCGGTCTACCGGCCGTATCCCGGCGAGCCGGACCTGCCGCCACGGGCCCTGGAGCAGGCCGCCGCGGCGGCCGGTCCGGGCCCGGTGGCGGCCGTACGGGAGCTGCTGCTGCGGGATCCGGCCTTCGCCGCCCGCTTCGCCCAGACCTCGGCGGCCCTGCGCGCCAAATCCCTGGAAGACCGGGCCTTCTACCGGTACGCACCGCTGCTGTCGGCCACCGAGGTCGGCGGGGAGCCGGGGCGGCCGGCGGTCTCGGCCGCGGAGTTCCACGCGTACTGCGCCGCCCTGGCCCGGGAGTGGCCCGCAGCCGGGACCGTCCTGTCCACGCACGACACCAAGCGCAGCGCGGACGTCCGGGCCCGGATCTCGGCGCTGTCCCAGGCGCCGGAGCTGATGGGCAGCCCGGCCGGGCCCGACCCCCAGCTGGCCTGGGTGGCCCGGCAGACCGCGCTCGGGCTCGGCCCGGTCCCCGAGGCGGGGCCGCGCCTGACCGGCGCCCTGCTCAAGGCCGTCCGCGAGGCGGCCCTGCACACCAGCTGGACCGAGCAGGACGAGCAGTACGAGGCGAGCGTGGCCGGGTACGTCCGGGACCCCCTCGACCTCCCGGCGGAACTGGCCGGGGCGGCCCGTGCCAACCTCCTCGGCATGACCCTGCTGCACCTGGCGATGCCGGGGGTTCCGGAGGTCTACCAGGGCGCCGAGACGGAGTACCGGGCCCTGGTGGACCCCGACAACCGGCGTCCGGCCCACTTCCCCCGCCGGACCCTGGCCCGGCTGGACGCGGGGGCCGCCCCGCAGGACCCGGCCGAGGAGAAGCTGGGCCTGACGGCGACCCTGCTGCGGCTGCGCCGGAGCCGGCCCGAGCTCTTCCGGGGCTACGCGCCGCTCACGCCGCAGGGCCCGGCCGCCGACCATCTGGTGGCCTTCACCCGGGCGCCCGGACTGCTGGTGGCGGCGACCCGGCTGTCCCACCGGCTGGCCGCGTCGGGAGGCTGGCGGGACACCCGCCTGCACCTGCCGGCCGGCAGCTGGATTCGTCTGAACTCCCGTATTCCGCACAGTGGTTCGGTCGAGGTGGCCACCCTGCTGGACGGCCACCCGGTGGGTGTCTGGCTGCGCCGGTGATCCCCAGCGCGGGGGCTCCCCGGCCGCTGGGCTGCCCCGCCACCCGGGCCGCAGGGCCTGCGCGCGGCCGGAGCACCTCCACCCGTCCGTCGCGCCCCTTCACGGTGGACTCGCTGGCCGTCTTCCAGATGGCCGCGCCCACGGCCGCCTTCGACTCCCCCTTCCGACGGCTGCGCCCGGGTCCGCTCGGGCACACCTCACCGGTCGGCGGGCCGCTGGTGTCCACGCACTCGCGCCACGACCGGGCGACGGGCTTCTGGCACCTGCTGGGCGAGGGCAGGTCCGGCATCGGGCACTCGGGCATGCGCCCGTCCCGGGCCGGCGACGCCCCCCGCGCCCAACGACGCGTGGTCCACCCGGCTGCTGCCCGCCGACACGCCCTATCCGCACCGGTCGCTGGACCACGCCTTCGTCGACATCGACGCGAGCTGGCGATTCCGGAACACCAGGCCCAACCCGGTCGGCGCGCACTCCGGCGTCTACCATCCGGGCTCCGCCCACCTGCTGCTCAGTCTGGCGGAGCACTCTCGTCCGGACACGGTGCAGCCCGGGCGCCGATCAGCTCGGCGAAGGCGGCCGCGGCGCCGGTCAGCGGGACCCGGGAGAAGACCGCCAGGGGCCGGTGCCACGGCGGGTCGAGGGGGAGCAGTACGCAGTCCTCGCCGACGGCCCCGCGGACCATGTGGGCCGGGGCCATGACGATGCCCACCCCGGCGGCCGCCATCCGTACGGCCGTCGAGGTGTGCTCGGTGCGCAGCACCGTGCGCGGGGTGAAACCGAGCGCTCCGCAGGCCCGGTCGAGGACGAGGACGCCGTCGGCCAGCGGCTCCATCGCACAGCGGATCCAGTCGCGGTGGGCGAGTTCGCCGAGGCGGACGGCTCCGCGGCCGGTCAGCGGATCGTCGAAGGGGACGACGATGACCAGTTCCTCCCGGCCGATCGGGAGCAGCGGGCCCTGCCACTGCGCGGGCTCCGGGCCCACCGCGAGGTCGGCGACACCCCGCTCCAGCTGTTCCTCCAGCGCCTCGGTGGAGCCGTACTCCCGCAGCACCAGCGAGACCCCCGGGTGCAGGGCGCGCCAGCGGGCCGCGACGCCCGGGAGCAGGCCGACGGCCAGCGCGTGCACGGTGGCGATGTGCAGTTCGCCCCCGGCCACCCCGGCGGCGGCGCGGGCGGCCCGCTCGGCCTGGTGGGCGCTGCGGACGGCGAGCTGCGCGTGCGGGAGGAAGGCGCGGCCCATGGGGGTGAGCCGGACCCCGCGCGGCATGCGCTCCAGCAACGCGCCGCCCACGGACCGCTCCAGGGCCTTGACCTGGTGGGACAGGGCGGGCTGGGTGACGTGCAGGCTGTCCGCGGCGCGGGTGAAGGAGGACTCCTCCACGACGGCCAGGAAGTACTCCATCTGGCGCAGGCTCATGACCTCGAAGCATAAGGAGCCTGCATGGCAGCCAGAAGATCATTTCCTTGGACGGGGCGGAACGGGCCGTAGAGGCTGGGCACATGACCAACGACAGCACAGTGGATGTGATCGTGATCGGCGGCGGCACGGGCGGCTACAGCACCGCCCTGCGCGCCTCGGCCCTGGGCCTGAGCGTCCTCCTCGTGGAACGCGACAAGGTCGGCGGGACCTGCCTGCACCGTGGCTGCATCCCCAGCAAAGCCATGCTGCACGCGGCGGAACTCGTCGACGGCATAGCCGAGGCGCGGGAGCGCTGGGGCGTCCGGGCGAGCGTGGAGTCGGTCGACTGGTCGGCCCTGACCGCCACCCGGGACGACATCGTCTCCCGCAACCACAAGGGCGTGGAAGGGCACTTGGAGCACGCTGGAGTACGGGTGGTGCGCAGCGGCGCCCGGTTGACCGGGCCCCGGTCCGTCCGGACCGGGGACGGGCGGGAGTTCACTGCCGTCCGGGGCGTCGTGCTGGCCACGGGGTCCCGGCCGCGCACCCTGCCGGGCCTGGAGCCCGACGGCCACACGGTGGTGACCAGCGACGACGCGCTGTTCGCGCCCGGGCTGCCGGCTTCGGTGCTGGTACTGGGCGGCGGGGCGATCGGGGTGGAGTACGCGTCCTTCCACCGCTCGATGGGCGCGGAGGTGACCCTGGTCGAGGCCGCGGACCGGCTGGTCCCGCTGGAGGACGTGGACGTGTCGAGGCATCTGGCACGGGGCCTGAAGAAGCGCGGGATCGACGTGCAGACCGGGGCCCGGCTGGAGGGCGCCGAGCGGCTCGCCTCCGGGGGCGTCCGGGCCACCGTGCGCACCGCGCGCGGGGAGCTGCGGGAGATCGCGGCGGAGCGGCTGCTGGTGGCGGTCGGCCGGGTCCCGGTCACCGACGGGCTGGACCTCGCGGCGGCCGGCCTGGCCACGGACGGGCGGGGGTTCGTGGCGCCGGCCGACTGGTCCCGGCTGGAGACCGCCGTCCCGGGCATCCATGTGGTGGGCGACCTGCTGCCGCCGCCCTCCCTCGGGCTGGCGCACGCCTCCTTCGCGGAGGGTCTGCTGGTCGCCGAGACCCTGGCCGGGGTGGCGAGCCCGCCGGTGGACTACGCGGCGGTGCCGCGGGTGACCTACTCGGCCCCGCAGACCGCGGCCGTCGGGCTGACGGAGGCGCAGGCGCGGGAGGCGGCGTACGACGTGGTGGTGAACACGATGCCGCTGACCGCCGTGGCCAAGGGCATGGTGCACGGGCAGGGCGGCACGGTGAAGGTGGTCGCGGAACGGGACGGGCGGGTGCTCGGCGTGCACCTGGTCGGGCCGCACGTGTCGGAGATGATCGCGGAGAGCCAGCTGATCGTGGGCTGGGACGCGGAGCCAGGCGATGTGGCGCGGCACGTCCACGCCCATCCGACGCTGTCGGAGGCGGTCGGAGAAGCCTTCCTCACCCTGTCGGGCCGCGGCCTGCACCAGCAGTGAACCCCCTGGGGGTGTTCTGCCGGCGTCTGAGGCCCGGGCCCCCGGGTAGGCCTTGGCCAGGGGTTTCCCGGGGATCCGGGGGAACTGCGGGGCCCGCGGAGCAGTAGGGGGCGGGCCCCGCGGGCATGGCACCCTTTGTGACTCTCCTTCGCGACATGCGCTACCCCACACCGCAGGAACTCGGGCTCGCCGCCCGCGCTCTGGCGGACGAACACCCCGGCGAGGTCCGGCTCCGCCAGGCCGGCACCTCCCGGGCCGGGCAGCCCCTCTGGGTGCTGTCCGTCGCCGCGACGGGCGGTGCCCCGAGCGGAGCCCCCGGCGGAGCCGGCCGCAACGTCCTCGTCGTCGCCGGGGCACACGCCAACGAGCCCGTCGGCGGCGCCACCGCCCTCTCGCTCGCCCGGCGCGTGCTGGACGACCCGGCGCCGCGCGCCGGCTGCGGCTGGCACTTCCTGCTCTGCGCGGACCCGGACGGCGCGAACCTCCACCGCACGCCCCGCCCGCACTCGCTCCTGGACTACCACCGCAGCTTCTTCCGGCCGCCCGGCCCCGAACAGCCCGAGTGGGCGCCGTCGTTACTGCCTCCGGACCGGCTGCCGCCCGAGACCCTGGCCCTGACCGCGCTCATCGACGAACTGCGGCCCGTCCTCCAGGTCTCCCTGCACGCCACCGACCTCGGCGGTTCCTGGGTGCAGCTCACCCGGGACATACCCGGACTCGCCGAGCCGTTCGCCAAGTCGGCCGCCGAGCTGCGCATCCCGGTCGAGAACGGGGCCTCCGACGCGGCCGGCTGGCCCTCGCCCGGGCCCGGGATCTTCGTGATCCCGCAGCCGGGCAGCGAGGCCGCGGGAGCCTTCCACCCGGAGGACACCCGGCTCAGCACCTGGTACCACGCCCACCGCTACGCCGGTACGACCGCCATCGTCGAAGTCCCCATGTGGGCCTCCGACCTGGTGGACGATCCGGCCCCGCACCCGGACCCGCGCGGCGCCCTGCGGATGCTGGCCGGGCGGCTCACCGCGGACGCCGCGCTGGTGGCAGCGGTCCGGGACGGGGCCGGCGTACGGGCGGATCCGCCTGCGTACGAGGACCCGCCCGCGGCGCCCCTGCTGCGCGCGGTGGACTGGACGCTCGCGCTGATCCCCCGGATCGCCGCCGAGTGGACGGCCGGGGGTCCCGCCGAGGCCACGGGCGCGTACATCGCCAGCATCGACGCCTTCGGGCGCCGGCTGTCGCTGCGCGCCGCCGCGATGCTGCTCCGGGTGCTGCGCGCCCAGGGGCATCCGGCGGCGCCCGGGCTGGACCGGCTGGTCACCGGGTGGTGCGAGGACTTCGCGGCCCGGTTCGGGGCCCGCTGGGTCCCGGTGGCCACCCAGGTGGAACACCAGTCCCGGACGGTCCTGGCCGCGTACGAACGCCTCGTCGCGGCCGGCCGGTCACCGCACTAGCCCAGGTCGGGGGCGGGGGCGGGGTCCACGGTCAGGGCGTACCGGAGCTTCGGCCGTCCGGTGGCCCCGAGCCGGTCGTAGAAGCGGATCGCGCCCTCGTTCCAGTCGGGGGTCTGCCACTGGACCTGGTCGAGGCCGAGCTCGCGGGCCAGATCCGTCACGCCGTCCATCAGGGCGGCGCCGAGGCCGTGGCCGCGGGCCTCCTCCGCCAGGTAGAGGCAGTCCATGTGCAGGTAGTGCCGGGCGTCCCAGAAGGCGAACTCGGCGGAGCAGGCGGCATATCCGGCGACCGTGCCGTCGGGGGTCTCGGCGAGCAGCACCCACAGCCGGGCGTCCTCGGCGAACAGCTGCGGACCGAGCCGATCGGCGAGGCCGGGCGGGCGCGGCGCGGACTTCTCGTACGCGACGTGCTCGTGGACGAGCTCGGCCAGACGGGGCAGGTCCCCGACGCGGGCGCGGCGGATGACAGAGGTGCGTTCCATGACCGCCATCCTGCGCGGCGGCTCCGGGCGGCGGACCGGCGGGGCGCCCCCGGGAGACCGCCTCAGCTCGCCGAGAGGCGGAAGGTCATGTTCCCGAAGCTGACCTGGTCCCCGTCCCGGACCACCGCGGAGCCGGTCACCCGGCGTCCGTTGACCGTGGTGCCGTTGGTGGAGCCGAGGTCCCTGAGCACCCAGGTCCCGTTGCGCAGGCTGAGCTCCGCGTGCGCCCGGGATACGGTCTCGTGGCTGAGCCGCAGCCCGTTGCCGGGGTCGCGGCCGATCCGCAGGGCGGCCGCGCTCGGATGCGGCAGCAGCAGCTTGGGCAGTTGCTCGGCGGCCCAGGCGCGCCGGACGCCGACGGACACGGCCGAGACGCGGCCGACCCAGCCGAACAGCCGACGGGTCCACGGGCTTTCCGCCGCGTCCCGTGACTGGAGGTCGGCCGTGAGCACGGCGAGGTCCTCGGAGCGGCGGGCGACGAGGGCGAGTTCCATCCGGCGCAGGAAGGTGTCGTGGGACAGCTTGCCGAGGGCGGCACCCTCCCTGAGCTGGCCCAGCGCCCGGTCGCGCTCGGCGTCGGACAGCCGCGGCGCGGGGAAGGCGGGAACCTCAAAACTGGACGTCACAGGGTGATTGTCGGCCCGTCGGGGGCGGAGTGTCCAGAACTCCCCCGCCACGCCCGGAATGATGGGCACGATACGCATGCTGGACACCGCCGCCGACGAGGGGACCGTCCGTGCAGTTCGAGGTGTGGGCACCGCAGACAGGTCGTGTCGCCATGCGGCTCGACGGGGCGACGTACGACATGGCGCGCGATCCGGACCGGGACGGCTGGTGGGCCGTGGAGGCCCCGGCCGCGGACGGCAGCCGCTACGGATTCCTGCTCGACGGCGAGGGGCCCCGGCCCGACCCGCGCGGGCGCCGGCTGCCCGACGGGCCCGACGGGCTGTCGGCGGTCGTCGACTTCGAGGCCCTCACCCCGCGGCCGGCACCACCGCCGCACACCCGGCTCCAGGACGCCGTCCTGTACGAGCTGCACATCGGCACCTTCACCCCCGAGGGCACCTTCGACGCGGCCGCGGCCCGGCTCGGGCACCTGACCGCCCTCGGCGTCACGCACGTGGAGCTGATGCCCGTCTGCTCCTTCGCCGGCCGGCACGGCTGGGGGTACGACGGGGTCGCGCCCTGGGCGGTGCACGAGCCGTACGGCGGCCCGGCCGGCCTGGCCCGTTTCACGGCCGCCGCGCACGAGGCCGGGCTGGGCGTGGTGCTGGACGTGGTCCACAACCACCTCGGCCCGTCCGGCAACCACCTGCCCGCCTTCGGGCCGTACTTCACCGGCACCCACCACACCCCGTGGGGCTCGGCGGTGAACCTGGACGCGCCCGGCTCCGACGAAGTGCGCGCGTACCTGCTCGGCAGCGCGCTGGCCTGGCTGCGCGACTACGGGATCGACGGGCTGCGGCTGGACGCCGTGCACGCGCTGGCCGACGACCGGGCGCTGACCTTCCTGGAGGAACTGACCGCGGCGGTCGACGAACTGGCTGCGGACACCGGCCGCCCGCTGTTCCTGATCGCCGAGTCCGACCGGTGCGACCCGCGCACCACCACCCCGCGGGCCGCCGGGGGCCTGGGCCTGCACGCCCAGTGGAACGACGACTTCCACCACGCCTTGCACTGCGTGCTGACGGGCGAGTCCCAGGCGTACTACGCCGATTTCGCCGCGGCCCCGCTGGCCGCCCTCGCCAAGACCATGACCCGGGCCTTCTTCCACGACGGGACCTGGTCCTCCTTCCGGGGCCGCACCCACGGCCGACCGCTGGACCGCCGCCGGACCCCGGCCCACCGCTTCCTCGGCTACACCCAGACCCACGACCAGATCGGCAACCGGGCGCTGGGCGACCGGCTCTCCGCCTCGCTCTCCCCCGGCCTGCTGGCGTGCGCCGCGACCGTGGCCCTGACCGGGCCGTTCGTGCCGATGCTGTTCATGGGCGAGGAGTGGGGGGCCAGGACGCCCTGGCAGTACTTCACCGACCACCCGGACCCGGAGCTGGCGGAGGCGGTCCGGTCGGGCCGCCGCCGGGAGTTCGCGGCGCACGGCTGGAAGGCCGAGGAGATCCCGGACCCGCAGGACCCGGCCACCCGGGACCGCTCCCGCCTGGACTGGTCGGAGCCCGAACAGGCCGTCCACGCCCGCCTGCTGGACTGGTACCGCACCCTGATCGCGCTCCGGCGCACCCATCACGACCTGCGCGACCCGGACCTGGCGGCGGTCCGGGTCGCCCATGACGAGGAGCGTCGCTGGCTCACCTTCCGGCGGGGCGACGTCCGGGTGGCCGTGAACTTCTCCCCGGACCCGGTGACGATCGCGCTGGGCCGCAACGGGGTGCGGGTGCTGGCCGCCTGGGAGCCCCTCGAGCACCCGGGTCCGGACGGGCGGATCCACGTACCGGGCGAGACGGCGGTCGTCCTGGCCCCCTGAGGCTCACTCCACGACGGCCAGCTCGCGCGGGGCGTTGTTGAGGCGGCGCCCGCCGTCCTCGGTGACCGTCACGATGTCCTCGATACGGACGCCGAACCGGCCCGGCAGGTAGACGCCCGGCTCCACGGAGAAGCACATGCCGGGGACCAGCGGCTGCTCCTCGCCCTCGACCATGTACGGGGGCTCGTGGGTGGTGACGCCGATGCCGTGGCCGGTGCGGTGGATGAAGCGGTCCCCGTAGCCGAACTCGGTGATCACGGCGCGGGCGGCCCGGTCCACCTCCTGGCAGGAGACCCCCGGCCGGACCGCGGCCACGCCGGCCTGCTGGGCCTCGCGGACGATGTCGTGGACCCGCTGCTCCTCGGCGGTGGGCTCGCCGACGTGCACGGTGCGGGAGATGTCGGAGCCGTAGCCGAAGCGCAGTCCGCCGAAGTCGAGGACCACCATGTCGCCGTGGCGGATGACGCGGTCGCCGGCCTCGTGGTGCGGGTTGGCCCCGTTGGGGCCGGAGCCGACGACCGTGAAGTCGACCTGGGAGTGGCCGTGCGCGCGCAGCAGGGCGGCCAGGTCGGCGGCGACGTCGGTCTCCCGGCGGTCGGCGAAGGGGAGGTGGAGGATCTGCGCGTAGGCGGCGTCGGCGGCGGCCCCCGCGGCGGCGAGGCGCTCCAGCTCGCGCTCGTCCTTGACCGCGCGGAGCATGGGCAGGCAGTCGGTGAGCGGGGCGTAGGCGGTGTTCGGCAACTCCCGCTGGAGGCCGAGGAGGTGCAGGGCCCAGGTGTTGTCGCTCACGCCGAAGCGCCCGCGGAAGTCCATCAGCGGGGCGGTCACGGCGTACGGGTTCTTCCCGTCGGTCCAGTCCCGCAGGGTCAGCGCGGTGGCGCCCGGGGCCTTCTCCGCGTCGGGGGCCTCCAGGGCGGGCACGATGAGCACCGGGTCCTGCCCGGCGGCCAGCACCAGCAGGGTCAGCCGCTCGGTCTCGGCGGTGGGCCGGTATCCGGTGAGGTGCGTGAGGTCGGGCCCGGGGGCGATCAGCAGCCCCGCGAGCCCCGCGTCGGCGGCGGTCTGGGCGGCGGCGGCCATCCGGGCGGCGTAGTCGTCGGCCGTGAAGGGTGCGGGTTCACGTGTCATACGGGTGATCCTGCCGCCTGCCACCCGACGGGCGCAGCGCCCGCGCCGATCCGTCTCCCGACGGGAGGAGCCCGTCCGGCCGCGCAGTCCGCGGGGTGTCTCCCCCGCCGCGCGGCCTGGCAGCGGGACCAGCCCGCGCCCGGCCGGTGTGCCGGGGGCCGGTGTGCCGGGGGATATCGCGTCGCGGGAGTACCCCTCTGATCGGCTATGCTGTGCTTGCACATCGAACGGCGGTCCGCCGCCCTTCGTGGTGGGTGTAGCTCAGTTGGTAGAGCACCTGGTTGTGGTCCAGGTGGCCGCGGGTTCAAGTCCCGTCACTCACCCTGTCGATCCCGTGGGGCACGAGGTTTCCTCGTGCCCCACGGGATTTTTCGTGCGCCCCGGCTGGACCCGCTAGACCCGGAGGAAGGCCTCCACCTCGGTGACGAACGCCACGGGCGTCTCGTGCGGCGGGTAGTGCCCGGAGCCCGGGATCGTCACGATCCGGCAGTCCGGATACGAGGCCTGCCATGTGGCCCGCATCACGTCCGGGGTGATCGCGAGGTCGTACTCCCCGACGAGCACGAGCACCGGGACGGTGTTCCCCTTCACGGCGGCTGACAGGTCGAGCGGCTGCCAGCTGGCGAGATAGCCGGCGAAGGCCTCGGGGCGGGAGACGGCCAGGGAGTGGGCGACCATCCCGTCGAGCCAGTGGCGGCTCACCCGGTGGCCGGTGACCAGGTCGAGGATGGCCCGGCGCTTCTCGGGGTCGGTGGCGGCGCCGTGGAAGAGGGCGTGGGTCGCGTCGTCCATCGCGTAGGGCCCGGCCGGGACGGGGGCGAGCCCGATCAGTTTCTCCACCCGTTCGGGGGCCCGGACGAGGACCTGCTGGGCCGCCTTGCCGCCCATGGAGTGGCCGAGCAGGGAGAAGGTGTCCCAGCCGAGCTGGTCGGCGAGTTCCAGGACGTCGTCGGCGATCTCGGCCAGGTTGTGGCGGCCGGACACGTCCCGCCGGTCGCCGTAGCCGCGGTAGTCGAGGAAGACGTACGAGAAGCCCTCGGGGTCCAGGTGGTCCAGGACGGAACCCCAGTTCGCGGAGGTGCCGAACCAGTCGTGCAGCACGATGATGCGGACGGGTCCGGTGCCGATCCTGCGGTGGGCGATGGCCATGCGTTCTCCCTCGGTGAGGTGGCGAAGAAAACCGACGCCGGAGGTTCTTCCCGCGGGCCCCACCGTCACACCGCACGCCGCACGCGTCCTCCTGCTGCGGTCCGCCCGCAGCAGGAGGAGGTCCGGATCAGACGGTCCTGATCGCCGGGTCCGAGACGCCCGGGGCGCCGGTCTCCACGTGGCCGGCGAAGCGCCGCAGGAAGGTGGCGTCGGCGTCGGAGACGACCTTCACGTCGTACCAGCGGCCGGCGGCGGCGAGGTTCACCGTGTGGGAGACCGTGGCGCCCGCGGCGACCCGCAGGGTCTGGGCCGCGCCGCCGTAGGCGTCGGTCACCGTGAGGTTGACGGCCGCCGTCCCGGAGTTGGTCAGGGTCAGGGCCAGGTTCCCGGTGGCCGCCACGTGGCGGGCCGTGGCCTCGGGGCCGGCCTTCTTCGCCGGGCCCTTCCAGGTGCGCAGGAAGCCGTTGGGGCCCCACACCGTGAGGTTGATCTGGTTGCCGGTGGAGCTGCTCGTGGACCAGGTGTCCGAGAGGGTCTTGCCCGCCTCGACCGTGTAGGGCCACGGGCCGTCCGTACGGTTGCCCGAGGTGCTGTGGAAGTGGGCGCCCAGGGCCGGGCCGGAGGAGAAGGTGAGCGTGAACTTGCCGGTGGAGACGGTGCGGGCGCCGTCCACGTAGGGGCTGTAGCCGAGCGCGCGGGTCGGCTTGGAGCCGGCCTCCTGGCGGGGCAGGGTGCCGGTCGCCGGCGGGGTCGGGTGGTAGGACGGGTGGCGGTCCTTGTCCGGGGGGACGTACCCGGCCGTGGACGGGAGCGCGGCGGGCGCGGAGTCGGCCCGGGTGAAGTCGAAGGCCGAGGTCAGGTCGCCGCAGACGGCGCGGCGCCACGGGGAGATGTTGGGCTCCTGCACCCCGAAGCGCTTCTCCATGAAGCGGATCACCGAGGTGTGGTCGAAGGTCTCGGAGCAGACGTAGCCGCCCTTGCTCCAGGGGGAGACCACGATCATCGGGACGCGCGGGCCGAGCCCGTACGGTCCGGCCGCGTAGCCCCCGCCGCCCGCGTAGAGGTCCTTCGACACGTCCGCCGTGCTCAGGCCCCAGGCCGAGGAGGCCGGCGGGTACGGCGGGACCACGTGGTCGAAGAAGCCGTCGTTCTCGTCGTAGGTGATGAAGAGGGCCGTCTTGGCCCAGACCGCCGGGTTCGCGGTCAGCGCGTCCAGTACCTGCGAGATGTACCAGGCGCCGAAGTTCGTCGGCCAGTTCGAGTGCTCGCTGAACGCCTCGGGGGCGGCGATCCAGGAGACCTGGGGCAGGGTGGCGCCCACGACGTCCGCGCGCAGCCGGTCGAAGTAGCCGTCGCCCGCCTTGACGTTCGTGCCGGTGCGCGCCTTCTCGTACAGGGCGCTGCCGGGCTGGGCGTTGCGGTAGGTGTTGAAGTACAGCAGCGAGTTGTCGCCGTAGTTGCCGCGGAAGGCGTCGTTGATCCAGCCCCAGGAACCGGCCGCGTTCAGGCCGTCGCCGATGTCCTGGTAGACCTTCCAGGAGACCCCGGCGGACTCCAGCCGCTCCGGGTAGGTCTTCCAGCCGTAGCCGGCCTCCTGGTTGCCGAGGACCGGGCCGCCGCCCGTTCCGTCGTTGCCCGTGTGGCCCGTCCACATGTAGTAGCGGTTCGGGTCCGTGGCGCCGATGAAGGAGCAGTGGTAGGCGTCGCAGACCGTGAAGGCGTCGGCGAGGGCGTAGTGGAACGGGATGTCGTTCCGGGTCATGTAGGACATGGTCGTGGCCGTCTTCGCCGGGACCCACTTGTCGTACTTGCCGTTGTTGTACGCCTGGTGGCCGCCGGCCCAGTCGTGGTTGAGCCCCTCGAGGAACTGCATCCCGAGGTCCTGGATCTGCGGGTTGAAGGGCAGGATGTCCTTCGTCCCGTTCGACTGGTGGAAGACCGTCTTGCCGTTGTCCTGGAGCACCGGCCGGGGGTCACCGAAGCCCCGGACCCCCTTCATGGCGCCGAAGTAGTGGTCGAAGGACCGGTTCTCCTGCATCAGGACGACGATGTGCTCGATGTCCTGGATCGTTCCGGTGGTGCCCTGCGCCGGGATGGCGGCGGCCCGCGCGATGCTGTCGTTCAGCATCGTGAGGGCGGCGGTGCCACCGGCTATCTGCAGGAACCTGCGACGGTTGAGCTCTGCCATGGGGTGACGACCTCTGCGGGTGAGGGGGGAGTCGAGGGGCGCCCCAAGGACAGCGGTCCCGGGGTACCGGTCGGAGATCACTTCGTGACACTGCGCCGTACACCTGGAGAACGAAAAGAGCTCCCGAACGGCCTGCGGATCTGCTGAAATGACCTCCCACACACTGCACGGGGGGCGCAGAGCGATGGCCGGGACCGAGTTCGGGCATGCCATCGGGCTGTCCCGCGCGCTCTCCGGCCTGCCGCTGTCGCCGTTGGTGGGAGGGTACGGGGAACTCCTCGCCGCACAACAGGCCCTCGGCTTGCGCCACTTGGGTGAAATGCTGGTCCCGCCCGGCGTCCGTTTACGGGTCCTCGACGGGGTCTTCCGCGTCACCGCGCCCGGTCGGCGCCGGCACATCGGCGCCGGCGTGCTGCGGGAACTGCGCCGGGAGCAGCCCGAACCGGCCGCGGCCCGGTTACTGGAGCGGCTGGCCGGGATCCAGGAGGCGGACCCCGCCGCACTGCGCCGGATCCTGCTGTACCAGCTCACCCACCTGCTCCAGGACCATCCCCAGGGGCATCTGCCCGCCACCGCCACCGGCCTCGGGGTCGACCCGGCCGAGGCCGCCGCCCTGGTCCACGCGGCCGCCCGGCGGGCCCGGCTGGACGGCGGGCAGCGGGCCGCCGCCGAGGCCCTGCCGGACGACCTGCTGGAGCACCGGATCCGCTCCGCC
This sequence comes from Streptomyces sp. NPDC048257, assembly GCF_043201855.1. Lineage (NCBI taxonomy): Bacteria > Bacillati > Actinomycetota > Actinomycetes > Kitasatosporales > Streptomycetaceae > Streptomyces > Streptomyces sp. NPDC048257. Next base: position 34,975 of record NZ_JBICZI010000002.1, on the reverse strand, counting down.
ACCCGCCGGGCCGCCCTGCTGCCGTCCCCGGCCGGGGACCGGCCGCTGGCGGACCTCCTCGCCGGGCTGGCCGCCCGGGCGGCGGCGGCCGACGCCGAGCTCGCGGTGGCCCGGCGGGCCGAGGAGCAGGGGGATCCGGAGCGGGCCTGCGTCCACTACGAGGAGGCGGCGGCGCTGGCGGGCGACTGCCCGCGCGCGGTGCGCGGGCTGGTGCGCACCTACCGGCCGGATCCCGGGGACCCCGGCCCGCTGGAGTCCCTGCTCGTCCCGGACGGTGTCGAACTGCGCTGGCCGCCCGGCGACTTCGGGGACACGCGCTGGCGGGTGGTCCGGCTCACCCGCGGGGAGCCGGCCGCCGGCCCGCTGCCCGAGGTGACCGGCCGGCCCGGCGGGGGCGTGCTCGTGGACCGCGGCGCCGGGCTCGGCGAGCAGGTCCGCCATGTGGCGCTGCCGCTCCGGGCCGACGGCGCCGTCGACGGGCCGCCGCTGATCGGCACCCCGGTCTCGGTCGCCCCGCCGGTCACGGAGCCGGCCGCCGTCGACGGCAACGGCTGGATCGAGGCCTCGTGGACACCGCCGTCGGGCGCGGCCGGCTGCGAGGTGACGCTGACCGGGCCCGCGGGACGCACCCCGGCGCCCCCGGCGGCACGGACGGGCCTGCGGGAGACCCTGCGCGCCGAGGGGCTGGCGCCCGGGCGGTACGAGCTGGTGGTGCGGGCCCGGTACGCCCCGACGCGCAGCGCCGGCCGCGGGGCGCTGTCCGCGCCCGTGACGGTACGGGTCTCCGTACGCACCTGGCCGGCGCCCGTGCTCGCGCTGACGGCGGCGGCCCGGGAGGCGGGCGGGGTGGAGTTCCGCCGGACCGGCGGGGACGGGGCCGAGGTACGGCTGGTGGAGTGGCCCGGCACGGCCCCCGCCGCGGGGACCGAACTGACCGCGGCGGAGCTGCCGCCCGCGCTGGACTGGGCCGGCCCCGGCTGGACCGGCCCGGTGTCCGTCGGGCGGCCGCCGCCGGGAGCGCTCACCACCGTCTCCGCCGTGTCCGTGCTGGACGGGCGGGCCCTGGCCGGGCCCTCCGTCCTGGTCGAGGCCCCGCTGCCGGTGACCGGGCTCGCGCTGCGGCGGGCCGCGCCCGGGCTGGTCCAGGTCTCCTTCGACTGGCCCGGAGCCGCGGGCACCGTCACCGCCACCGTCACCCAGGACGGACGGCGCACCGACTTCGCCGTGGCCCGCAGCGTGTTCCTGCGCGAGGGCCTCCAACTGCCGGTCAGCCCTGCTGCGTTGTCCGTCGAGGCGCATGCCGCGCCGCGCAGCGCCCGGTCCGTGCTCGCCGCCTGCGGGGGCGACGCGCGGGCCGAGCTGCCCGCCGACGTGGCCATCGCCTACGAGCTGGTGCCCGGTGCCCGGCGCGGACTGCGCCGCGGGCCCGCCGTCCTGCGGGTGACCGTACGGGCGCCGGGCGGCGCACCCGGCCCGGACCTTCCCGGATTCGTCCTCGTGGCCCGGGGCGACGGCGGCCGCAACCCGCAGCGCCCGGCCGGACCGGGCGGCGGAACGGCCGTGTGCCGGGTGACCGGAGCCGAACTCGCGGCCGCGGCCGCGGACACCGGGACGGGCACCGGCACCGTGGAGCGCCCGATCGACACCACGGCCGCGCCCGGCCGCCCGTACGCCCTGCGCGGTTTCCTCCTCGGCGGCGCCGCCGCCTCCGTCCGGCTCGAAGAGCCTCCTCTCCTCTCCCTGGTGGTCCGCTGACATGACCTCCGTCGTCTGCCCCTACTGCTTCGACCGGTCCCCGGCGGCCCGGCTGCCCTACCGCTGCCAGATGTCCGCCACGGGTGTGCGCGGCGCCAGACCCTGCGCGGCCGAACTCGACACCTTGTGGGCGGATTTCATGGGCCCGAGCGTGCCTCCGGCGCTGAAGATGCGCGGCCCGGTCTTCACCGCCCCGCGCGGCCTCGGCCGGCGCCTGGCGCCGAGCGGGGGCGGATCGCGGGCGGACTGCCCCGCCTGTGGGGGGTCCACGCCGGTCCGGGTGTGCCGGCGCTGCCACAGCGACTTCCCCAGCGACTACTGCGACCAGGACACCCGGATCATCGCCCTGCTCGGCCCCAAGGCCTCCGGCAAGAGCACGTACGTCTCGGTCCTGCTCAACGAACTGCGCGGCAGGGTGGGGCGGGCGTACGGGGCCTCGGTGACCGCGATGGGCGGCGAGACCCAGCGCCGGGACCGCGAGCTGGCCGAGGACCTCTACGACCGGCTGCGGCTGCCGCAGGCGACCAGACCTGCGGCCCTGGGCTTCAACGACCCGCTGCTGTACCGGCTCAGCCTGCCGCTGCGGCGCCGGCTGCGCGGGGACGGCAGCCGGCACACCGCGCTGGTCTTCTTCGACGCGGCGGGCGAGGACCTCGCCAGCGCGGAGGCGATGGACCGCTACACGCACTACCTGGCCGCCGCGGACGGGATCATCCTGCTCGTGGATCCGCTGCAGATGCGGGCGGTACGCGACCGGCTGCCCACGGACGACGGGCCGCCGCTGCCGGTCATCGAGACCCCGCCGCAGCAGATCGCCGCCGATCTCGCGGCGCAGCTGCGGGCCCACGGCCGGGGCGCCTCGCGCGGCCGGGTCACGACCCCGGTGGCAGTGGCCGTGACCAAGACGGACTCGCTCGCGGCCCTGCTGGGGCCGCATTCGCCGCTGCTGCGCAATGCCGACCACTCCGCGGGCGCGCTGGACGAGGAGGACCGGCAGGCGGTGCACGAGGAGATGCGCGCGCTGCTCGACGGCTGGGACTCGGGGGCGCTGCTGCGGCAGTTGGAGCGGGACTTCGCTCAGCTGTCGCTGTTCGGGCTCTCGGCGCTCGGTTCGCCGCCGCCCGCGAACGCACCGGCCGACGCCCCGAAGTCGGGTCCGCGGCCGCTGCGCGTGGAGGATCCGCTGCTGTGGCTGCTGGGGCTGGGCGGGCTGCTGCCGCGCACCGGTGGCGCCGCCGGCCCGGGCAGCCGTACCGGCTCGGAGGGGAACTCGTGAATCTCGCCCAACTGCACTACACCTCGGCGCCGCCCGGCCCCGACGGCTCCGGATTCCGCTTCACGGCCGTCAGCCCCGGGGTGCCGGCCGCGCTGCTGCGCGAGGCGGAGCAGCTGATCGGCTACGAGCCGCCCCGGGACGCGCCGTCGCGTCCGGAGCCGCAGGAGCTGGCCGGCTTCCCGCAGGCGCTCAGTCTGAACGTGCTGGCCGACGGCAGCCGGCTGCTGGCGCGTTCGGTGTACACGGGCGCCGACTACAGCGGCCGCTGGGGCAACTTCCACGCCCACGCGGTGCACCTGCCGCAGCCCGCCGGTTCCGGACCGGCCGTGGGCGAACTGCCGATCACCGCCTGGGGATCGCCGCAGTGGGCCGCCGCCACCCCGGCGGACGGCGCGCCCGCACTGGCCGCGGTGCCCGCGCCGGGCCGGCTGGACCGGGCCGCGCTGGCCGCCTTCGTCGCCGCCCGCGGGCCCTGGCTGGCCGCCTTCTTCGCCGATGTGCGCCGGCTCGGCGAGGACCCGGACGCCCCGCAGATCGTGCTCGTGGAGGCGGACAGCGAGGCCGTGGCCCGCTGGATCATGCTCGCGTGCAGTGTGCTGCCGCACCAGCGGGGCCAGTGGCTCACCTTCACCACCTACACCCGGCGGCCGCAGCTCGCCCGGCAGCAGATCATCGGCGTGATGGCCGAGGACGGGCTCGGCCTCGCCGGGCAGGAACACCGTTACCGGGTGTACGACGCCACGCGCGCCGCCGCCCCCGCAGCCCCCGGGGTGACGGACGTGTGGGCCGACACCGCCGCGCGGATCTGGCAGGCGCAGCGCCAGGACCTGGTCGCCGTGGTCCGGCGCCTGGCCGCCGGACCGTACGACGCGGGGCCGCTGGCCGCGCTCGCCCTGGCCGAGGGCGTCTGCCTGCCCTCCGCCGGCCGGGCGGCGGCCGCCGGCTGGGCCGCCGGGCACCGGGACGCGCTGGACGACGGGCGCATGCACGCGCTGGCCCTGGCGCTGGGCCGGCCGGCCGGGGACCGGGACCCGGCGGAGGTCGCCGCGGCCGGGCGGCTGCTCGCGGCCCTGGACGGCTGGGCTCCGCCCGCGGTGTGCGAGCCGCTGGTGGCCCTGACCCTGACCGAGGCGGTACGGACCGGCGCGCCGCCCCCGGCCCTGCCCACCGCGGGCGCTCTCGGCGCGGCCGTGCGGAGCCGGCTCGCGGCGGAGCTGGAGCCGGGCCTGCGGGCGGCGCTCACCCGCCCCGCGGCCGAACCGGACCACTGTGCCGGGCTGTTACGGGTGGCCTCCGTGCTCGGGACGGACGTCGGCGATCTGCTGCCCGGTGTGGCACGGCAGTTGGCGCTCGCGCTGCTCACCGATCCGGAGCGGGCGTACGGGGCGGGGGTGCGGGCCGCGCTGGCAGAACTGCCCGGGCTGCGCGCCCTCGTACTCGACCGGCTGGACTCACTCGCGGCGGGCGACCCGGCCGCGGCCCGGCGGCTGTTCGCCGGGACCGCGCTGCGGCTGACGGCGGCCGACGCCCGGCCGCACCTGCGGATGTGCGCCGAGGCCCCGGCGGTGGCCGCGGCCGCCCCGGACCGGGTCGGCGCGCTGAACGCCCTGCTGTCCCTCTCGGGCGTCTCGCTGTACGCGGAGCCGCTGCTGCTGCGGACGGCGATGCGGCTGGTGTGGGACGGGGAGCCGCCGGGGGCGGGCGAGGCCGGAATGGTGCTCGGCGCGACCGGGCCGCAGGTCCACCGGGAGGCCGGGACCTGGGAGTTGCTCGTCCAGGCGGCGGTACGGGCCCCGGCCGGGGACCGCGAGGCCGCGGAGCTGGCGCCGGAGGTCCTCGGGCAGTTCCAGCAGGAGATCCCTGCCCGGCTGCGGCCGTCGCTGCTGCTGCTGGAGCTGGCCCGGAACCTGCGGTCGGGCTCGGCGGGCGGGGGCTGGGTCCGCCAGGCGCTGGACCTGCGGTCGCTGGATCCCGAGCCGGGCCCGCGCGACCACGCGTACGCGGTGATCTGTGCGCGGCTGCTGGCCGAGGGCCGGCCGGACGGCGAGCTGCGGGCGATGATCGAGAGCAACGACGCGGAGCTGCTGGCCGCCTACCGGCTGGCGGCGCGCGAACCGGCGGTCCGCGACCGGCTGCGGCTGGATCCGGGCTATGTCGCGGACTGCTTCACGGTGTGGTCCTCCCAGCCGCAGGCCGGGGCGGTCTGGCAGGAGGCGCGCACGGACCTGCTCGACGGAGTGCTGCGGCCGGCCGTACGGGGCCTCGCGGCGGCCGACCTGTCCGAGGTGGAGCAGTCGCTGGCCCGGCTGGGCGGCCGCTGGGCGGACGAGTTCCGCAGCTGGCAGCGGCCGGGCGCCTTCGGCCGCCTGCGCGAACGCTGGGGCGGGCGCCGGTCCGGCGACGGGCAGCGGCCGGGCGGGCACGGCTCGGGCGGGCAGGGGGCCGGCGGACATGGGGGCTGATTTCGTGGATCCGGAGCTGATCGCGCGGATACTCGGCACCCTCACCGGGGTGATCGCGGTCGCCGTGTGCCTCGGGTACGGGCTGTGGCGGTTCCTGGCGCTGGCCCTGTCGGCGGCCTGGGCGGCCTTCCGGACGGTCCCGGCGGGCGGTGGGGACCGGGGGATCGTCCCGTACACCGGTCCGGAACCGGTCCGCCCCGCGTACTGGGCCGGACAGATGTGGCTGGACGCCCTGTTCGCCGGGCAGGCCGCCGCCCTGACCGTCTGGTTCCTGCTGACCCGGCACTGGCTGGGCCAGGTGGTGCGCCACCGGCTGCTGCGCGGGCGCAACGGGCAGACCGGCGAGCTCGCCGACCACGGCTTCGGCCGGCTGCTGCTGCGCCTGCTGGCTCCCGGCACGGCGCTGGCCGCGGTGCTGTCCGCGCTGATCGCCTCGGTCCTGCTGACCGGCGTCGCGCTGTTCTTCGCCGTCCAGCTGGCCCTGGTCGCGCTCGCCGCCCTGGCCGCCGTCCTGGCCGGGCGGTCCGCGGAGCAGCTGTGGAAGCTGGCCCGGGGCATCCGGATGAAGTGCCCGTACCCGGGCTGCTACCGGCCCTTCCCGCTGGCCGTGCACCTCTGCCCGGGCTGCGGAGCCGCCCACCGCGAGCTGCGGCCCGGCGGGTTCGGCGCCTGGCGGCACGTCTGCCGCTGCGGCCGGGGCCTGCCGAGCACCCTGATGACCGGGCGCCGCCGGCTCGCCGCCCGGTGCCCGCACTGCGACCGCAGCCTGCCCCCGGCCGTGGGCACCACCCGGGTCGTGCACCTGCCGCTGATCGGGGGCACCTCCGCCGGCAAGACCATGCTGCTCGCGGCCATGCTCGACGGGCTGCGGTCCTGGTCGCACCAGTCCCGGCTGACGGTCGAGTACGCCTCCCCCGACGACCTCGGCGAGGCCAACACCCTGGGCCGGCAGCTGAACCGGACCGGATGGGCCCTCAAGACCCAGGGCGGGCAGCCGCGCGCCCTGATGCTGCTGGTCGGATACGGCCGCCGGCGCCGGCTGCTCTACCTGTACGACCCGATGGGCGAGTCCCTCCGGGACGCGGACACGACCCGCGGCCAGGGTTACCTCGCGCACGCCGACGGGGTCCTGCTGGTCACCGACGTGCTCGCCGCACCCGTCGTACGCCGCGCCCTGCACGCGGGCGACACCGAACGGGCCGAGGCCGCCCGGCCGGCCGAGCTCGGCCCGGTGGAGACGTACGCCGGGTTCACCGGCGAGCTGCAGGGGCTCGGCGGCCGCCGCGCGCGGCTCCCCGTGGCCACGGTGGTGACCAAGCGGGACGCGCTGGACCAGCTGGACTCGCTGCCCCGGCCCACGGAGCCGGTCGGGGCGTGGCTGACCGAGATCGGGCTGGACGAGCTGGTCCGCGCCCTCGGCCATGACTTCGCGGCGGCCCGGTACTGGGTGGTCAGCGCGCGCGCCGCGACCGGCGCGGGCGCCCTGGACACCGAGCAGCGGCGGGCGGCGGAGCCGGTGCTGTGGCTGCTGTCCCGGACCGGGCTGCGCGTCGGGCGGCTCGGCGAGAGCCGGCAGGACCTTCCGGGCCGGGCGGATCCACAGCTCTCGCACACGGAGGAAAGGAGCAACACCCCATGATGACACCGCAGATCGCGCGGGGCCGGAGGATGATGGCGGCCCTGTTCGTGTCGGCGGTCGTGATGACGGCGGCCGCCGCGGTGGCGGCGCTGGCGCGGTACATCCCGCAATGGACCGGAAGTTGAAGGAGATACGCGGTGAGTGACATCCCCGGCGGGCCGATGGCGAACCGGCCCGTCCATTTCATCTGGCTGATCGACTGCTCGTACTCGATGCAGGGCGAGAAGATCGGACAGCTCAACTACGCGATCAGAGAAGCCGTTCCGGAGATGCTCTCCGTCGCGCACGACAACCCGGCGGCCCAGCTGCTGCTGCGCACGCTGACGTTCTCCACGACGGCCCGCTGGCACCACAAGGATCCGGTGCCGGTCGAGCAGTTCACCTGGCAGGACGTGCAGGTGGACGGCATGACCAATCTCGGTGAGGCCCTCCAGCTCGCGGCCCGCGAACTGGACACCCCGCCGATGCCGCAGCGGGCCCTGAAACCGGTGCTGGCCCTGGTCTCCGACGGGGTGCCGACGGACGACTGGAAGGCGGGGCTGCGGGCGGTGGACGCGACCCCGTGGGGCCGCAAGGCGGTCCGGGTGGCCATCGCGATCGGCGCGGACGCCGACCGCACCGTGCTCCAGGAGTTCCTGGGCAATCCCGAGCTCCAGCCGCTGGACGCGAACAGCCCCAAGCAGCTGGCGGCGGCGATCCGCTGGGCCTCCACGGCGGCGGTGAAGGCGGCCTCCCAGCCGGTGGCGGGCTTCGCGGACGCGACCGTGAAGCAGCCGCCGTACGCCCCGCCGGCGCTCGACGACGATGACGACGTGTGGTGAGCGGGCTCGTGCGGACCCACGGACCGCTGCCGCTCTGGGACACCCTCCAGGGCAGCGTCCAGGGCGTGAACAAGACGCGCAACCAGGACCACTACGACGCGGAGGGGCTCGGCACCGCCGGACAGCCGCTGATCATGGCGGTGGCCGACGGCCACGGATCGGCGGCGCACGCGCGCAGCCATCTGGGGTCCCGGTTCGCCGTGGACCTGTTCGTCCAGCAGGCCCGGCTGTTCGCCGCGCTCGCCGAGCCCCGGGGCGAGGCACGGGCGCCGAGCCTGGCCTGGCTGATGAACTACGCCCAGTACACGCTGCCGCGCCAACTGGTCAGCGCCTGGCAGGAGAAGGCGCTCGGACACTGGGAGCGGACCCGTGCGCACGGGGAGCCCGGGCTGGCGCCGGTGGACAAGCTGGTGCTGTACGGGAGCACGCTCGTCGGCGCCGTGCTGACCCCCCGGGTCTTCGCGGCCTGGCAGCTCGGCGACGGCGAGCTGACGGTGGTGACCGACGACGGGCAGGTGACCGTACCGCTCGCGCCGGACGAGGCCGATCTGGGCGACGAGACGGAGTCCCTGTGCTCCCCGCAGGCCTGGCTGCGGGTGCGCACGCACTGGGCTCCGGTGACGGCTCCCGCGCGGGCGCCCCGGCTGGTCTCGGTCTCCACCGACGGGCTGTCCAAGAGCTTCGCCTCGGACACGGGCTTCCGGCAGTTCATGGCCGGACTGGACGACCGGCTGTCGGCGGAGGGCGCGGAGTGCGTCCGGGCGGTCCTGCCGGAGTGGCTGGCCAAGGCCTCGCAGCACTCGGGGGACGACACCACCCTGGTGGCGGCCTGGCACACCGCGACGGCTCTGTCCGAACCGGCTCCGGCCCCGGCCGCCGACCCGCCGGACCCGCCGGCTCCGGGTCACCCGGCGGAGCCGGCCGGGATGCCGGAACCGGCCGCCGCCGACCCGGCCACTCCCACCGACCCGCCCCACGCCGCCGACCCGGCCGATATGACAGACCCGTACAGGAGCGACGAATGAGCGGCATGCTCGACAGCGGTACCCGGCTGACGGCCGACAGCGGCCTGGGCGTGGAGGTCTTCGACCTGCTCGGCGCCGGCGGCCAGGGGGAGGTCTACCGGGTGCGCACCCCGGCCGGTGACCAGGCCCTCAAGTGGTACTACCCGGCGTGCGCGACGCGGGAGCAGGAGGACATCGTCCGACAGCTGGTGGACCGTGGCTTCGACGACGACCGCTTCCTGTGGCCGCGGGACTTCGTGGCCGACGGGCGCGGCGGCTTCGGCTACCTGATGGACATCCGCCCGGACCGGTTCAAGGGCCTGCCGCTGCTGTTCCGCCGCAAGCTGCGGACCACGATCCGCGCACTGCTCACCGCCTGCCTCTACACGGTCGAGGCGTACCAGGCGCTCCACTCGCGCGGGATCGCGTACCGGGACATCTCCTGGGGCAACCTGCTCTTCGACCCGGCCACCGGCGAGGTGCTGGTCTGCGACAACGACAACGCGGTGGTCGAGGGAGACAGCACGGGCATCTCCGGGACCATGGCGTTCATGGCGCCCGAGCTGGTGCGCGGCGAGCCCGGGGTCTCCCCCGGCACCCAGAGCGACCTGCACTCCCTGTCCGTGCTGCTGTTCATGCTGCTGATGAACCACCACCCGCTCATGGGCAAGCGGGAGCTGGACATCCACTGCTTCGACGAGGCCGCCGAGCGCCGGCTGTACGGGAAGGACCCGCTCTTCCTCTTCGACCCGCAGGACCGGTCCAACGCCCCCGACCCGGTCGAGCACGCGACGGTGCTGGCCACCTGGGACGTGGCACCCGCCTCCCTGCGCGACCTGTTCACCCGGAACTTCACGCGGGGCCTGCACGACCCCACCGCCCGGGTGCGGGAGTCGCAGTGGCGGGACGCCCTGCGGGCGGTCCTCGACGCGGTGGTGGACTGCGCCCACTGCGGGAAGCAGAACATGACCCAGCCGCGGGCGACGACTGCGGGCACCTGCTGGAGCTGCGGGAACACACTGGTGCTGCCGCCCCGGCTGGTGCTGACCACGCCCCCGCCGCGCACCGAGCACCACATCCTGCTGCACCGGTCCTCGCGGGTGCAGGCGCACCACCTGGCGCCGGAGCCGGCCCGGCACGACTACGGCGACGGCACACTGGTGGCACAGCTCACCGAACATCCGCAGCGGCCGGGGAAGTTCGGGCTGGCCAACCGCTCCGGGTCCGCATGGACGGGCACCCGGGCGGACGGCAGTACGCAGGAGATCGCCCCGGGGCAGACCGTGCCGCTGCGTTCGGGGCTGGAGCTGGACTTCGGCGGCGCGCGGGCCGTCGTACGGGCGGGATGAGACGGCCCCGGCCCGGCGCGCGCGAGGCCGGCCGGGCCGGCAGGGCTAGCCGGGTCAGCCCAGGAGCCGGCTGATCTCCTGGGCGAGGGCGAGGCCGGTGCTGCCCGCGCCCAGACCGAGGGTGATGGTCTCCAGCGACCGCCGGATCAGACCCGGTTCGGCGGCCCTCCCCTCCTGTCCGGCCCGGTCCAGCTCCCCCCGCAGGGTCTGCGCCGCGTCGAGCCGCTCCTGCCCGGCGCCCTCCGCCCGGAGCCACTGGGCGAGTTCGGCGGCGAGACGCAGGACCTGCGCGGCGGTGTCCTGCTGCCCGATGTTGATGGTGCCGTGGTCCCCGATGTTGTTGGGGCCCAAGACGTTCCCGTGGAAGTTGTACGTGCTCACGCGGACTCCTCGTCCTCGCTCAGGGCTGCCCGACGGGCTTCCCCGACGCCTGTGCCTGACCGGCCTGGTTGACGGTGCCGTGGGCGCCGATGTTGCTGGAGTGGATGTCGCCCTGGAAGGTGTAGGTGTGGGTGTTGATGACCTGCTGCGCCTGGTCGTAGGAGCTGGTGTCGACGTTGTGGTCCTTCAGGAACCGCTCGGTCGCGATCAGCACGCCCTGCTGGAGCCGCTGGAGGAAGTCCTGGGAGTCCGTCCGCTCGGAGAAGCCCAGCTGATCCCAGTCGGCGACCCGCTCGCGCAGGCTGTCGACGGCTCCGTAGTCGAACCGCAGGTGCCGCCGGTCGATCTCGCGGCGCCACTTCTCCAGCCCGCGGACCCGCGCGCGCCGGTCCGCGGCCCGCCGGGAGAGCCGCCCGGGGGCGCCGAGCAGCGCCGGCCCCGTGGTGGCGGTGGCGAAGCGGAAGAGGCTCCACCACCGTTCCCAGCCGTCCAGCGGGAGCTGGTGCACCCGGTAGAAGCGCGACTGGAGGGGCGGGATCCCGTACGCCGCCACCTCCCAGGTGAGGCTGGGGTGCTGGAGCCTGGCCCGCAGGTGCATGGAGACGATGACCCGGCCGCCCTCGCCCGCCCGCTCCAGGCTGAGGTAGGTGCGCATACCGGCGCCGGACTGCACCACCCCGGCCTGCACCAGCTGCTTGGGGATCTGGGCGCGCGGGCGGCGCAGCGGGTCGGGGAGCAGGTCGGACCCGACGTAGGAGACGTGATCGCCTATCACGTAGAGCCGGTTGCGGGCCCGCAGGCCCTTCAGCCCGGCGATGTGCTCCATCTCGCGGGCGATGAAGCTGTGCAGGTCGACGGCGTCGAAGGGCTTGATGGTCAGTTTCTTGCCGCCGCCCGCCGGATCGTCGGCGGGCCGGCTGACGTCGATGGGCTGCCAGACCATTTCCTTGATCTTCGAGCCGCTGCCGACGAAGGGGTTGGTGCGCTCGGCGCTCGCCGTGTACGGAACCACGTTGGCCCGCCTCTGCTCCAGCAGCCGGTCCTCCACGTCCGCCCCGACCGCCGGGGCGAGGTCCCTCGGCCGCCCGGCGCCCTGCTCGACGCCGAGCGCCGCCGCGCGGGCCGCGTCCTCGGCCCGGCGGACCAGCTCCCAGGCGGTCGCGTACGCGAGGACGAGGGCGGCGGCGGCTCCGAGGGCGAGCCAGGACAGGCCCGCCACCAGCCCGTACAGCGCGACCGGTACCGCCGCCCACACGCCGGCCGCGCAGAGCCCGGCGAGGCGCCGGTCCCGCAGGTCGATCCGCCGGACGGAGGCCCGCGCGTGCCGGGCCAGGGCCACCAGGTCGATGCCGAGCGAGAGGCCGGCGGCGCGCAGCCGGTCCTCGGTGAGCTCCACGTCCACCTCGCGGGCGAAGCCCTCCTGCAGGTGCGCCCCCGCGCACAGCAGACGGGTCACCGCGTCGTCCCGGTACTGCGCCAGTACCGGTAATCGGCGTGCTGCCATCTCTCGTCCTCCCCCGTGGCCCCGAGGGCCCGTCGCCTCAGCCTATGTAAACGCGCCCTGCCTGTCCCGGCGTTGGGTGGTACGGGTTGCGCCGACCGTGCCTCCGGCCGCGCCCGGGCCGTGTACTCAGGGCGCCTGTGCGGCGGGCCGCGCCGAACTGAGCATCCGTACTCAGGCTCCGGAGCACCCGGCTTGTCATCGTGTGGACATGTTCATTCAGCCGTGTGATCCGTTGCCGCGCGCCGGGATAACCGCCGTCGGCAGCCTGTTGCCCGAGGAGGCGCTGTCCTCGGACGCCCTTCAGCGGGAGGTGGCGCGCCGCAGTGGCCTGACGCTGCCGCCGAGGCTGCTGACACAGGCCACCGGGATCGTCTCCCGCCGGGTCGCGGGCGAGGGCGTGTACGCCTCCACCCTCGCGGTGGGCGCCGCCCGCCGGGCCCTGGCGGCCGCCGGACTCGGCCCGCTCGACGTGGACCTGCTGCTGTTCGCGTCCGCCTCCCGCGACCTGGTCGAGCCGGCCACCGCGCACATCGTGCAGGCGGAGCTTGGCTCGCGGGCCCACGCCCTGGACGTCACCAACGCCTGCAACAGCTTCGTCAACGGGATCGACCTCGCCCGCTCCATGATCCTCGCCGGGCGGGCGCGGCGGGCCCTGGTGGTCACCGGTGAGACACCGAGCCGGGCGGTGCGCCGGGACCCGGCCGACCTCGCGGAGCTCCGCGACGGCTTCGCCGGCTACACCTTCGGTGACGCGGGGGCGGCCGTCGTCGTGGAGGCCGTCGAGCGCGGCGGGATCATCGACGTGGACACCGAGACCCACTCGGAGCACTGGGAGGTCGGAGGCATCCCGGGCGGCGGGTCACGGCACCCGCGCGGGGACGCGTACACGTACTTCCGCGGCGACGGGCACGAACTGCGGGGCGTCTTCGAGAAGGTGGGCACCGCCGTCATCGACCGGACGCTGCACCGCACGGGGATGGACTGGGACGGTTTCGCCAAGGTGCTGGTGCACCAGGTGACGGTGCCGTACCTGGAGCGGTTCGCGGAACTGACCGGGGTGCCCGCCGGGAAGCTGGTGGTGACGGTGCCCGAGCTCGGCAATGTGGCGAGCGCGAGCATCGGGATCCAGCTGGACCGGGTCTTCGGGGACCTGGCTCCGGGGGAAAGGGTGTTGTTCGTGGGTCTCGGCGGGGGCATCAGCATCATGACGATGGTCTGGGAGAAGTCGTGACGGCCGCGGACGCCCCGATGTGGGTGGTCGTGCCCGCGCACGAGGAGGAGGCCCGGCTGGCGGACACCCTGCGGGCGCTCGCCGCGCAGCGGGACCGGGACTTCACCCTGCTGGTCGTCGACAACGCCTCGACCGACGCGACGGGTTCCGTCGCCCGCCGGTTCGCGGCCGGCGCGCCCTTCCTGGTGGAGGTGATCGAGGAGCCGGAGAAGGGGGTCGGCTCCGCAGTGGACACCGGCTTCCGGTACGCGATCGGCCGGGGCGCGGGCCTGCTCGCGCGTACGGACGCCGACTGCCTGCCCCGGCCCGGCTGGACCGGCGCCGCCCGCAGCGCGCTCATCCGCCGTCCCGGGCTGGTGTGCGGGCGGATCGTGGCCCGCCGCGACGAACACGGCCCGCTGGGCCGGGCCGGGTTCGGCGCACTGGTGACCCTGGCCGCGCTGTTCGGCCGGCTGCGGCCCGAGCACCGGCGCAGCGGTTACCGGGCGCCGTACCGCATGCACGCCGGGAACAACATGGCCATCACCGCCGAGCTGTATCTGGCCGTCGGCGGGATGCCCCGGCGCCCCTCGCCGACCGACCGGCTCTTCCTCAACGCGGTACGCCGGCACACCGACCGGATCACGCACTGCCGGGACATGGTCGTGGAGAACTCGACGCGGCGCCTGCGGGCCTACGGGCTCGCCGGCACCGCCCGCTGGTACCTCGACCAGGGCAGCGGCACGCACGGAACGGACGACCCCCGCTGATGCTGGACCGCCTCGACCACGCGCTGCGCAGCCGGCCCGAGCGGCCCGCCGTGCTCACCGCCACCCGTACCGGGGCGCCCCGGGTACGCGCCACCCGCGGCGAACTCGCCGACCTGTCCGACGCGTTCGCCGCGGCCCTGCACGCGCGGGGACTGCGCGCCGGCGACACCGTCGGTGTCGCCGTACGCCCCGGGCCGCGCGCCCTCGCGGTGCTGCTCGCGCTGTGGCGGCTCGGCCTGCGCGGGGCCGTACTGGACCCGGGCGCCGGGCCCGACGTGCTGCGCGCCCGCCTCGCGCTGGCCCGGCCCTCGCTGGTGCTGGCCGACGCGGCCGCGCAGGCGGTGGCGGGCTGGGCCCGGCCGCTGGCCCGCCGGGCCCGGCTCGAGCTGCCGGACCTGGCCGAGCTGGGGCCGGTGGCCACGGTCGGGCGCCGGCTGCCGGGCTGCGCGCCCGCGCTGGACGCGGGAGCTGCGCGCCGTGGGGTGCCCGCGCCCGGCGGGGACCGGGACGGGGACGCCGACGCGGTGATCGTCTTCACCTCCGGGACCACCTCCCGGCCGCGGGCCGTCGTACACACCCGGGCGAGCCTGGCCGCCGGCATGGCCACGGTCTCCACCCTCTTCGACGCGCACGGGGACCGGCCCGTGCTCGGCGGCACCTTCTTCGTCCTCGTGCCCTCGCTGACGCGCGGCGCCCCCGTCGCCCTCCCGGCGGGCAACGCCCGGGTGCTGGCACGGCAGCTGCACCGGCTGCGGCCGCAGGACACCTATCTGACCCCGCCCCGGCTGCGGGACGCGCTGGGCGCGGACGCCCGCTTCCACGGCCGGGTGTGGACGGGCTCGGCCCCGGCCGGCGCCGGGCTGCTGGAGCGGGTCCGCGCGGCGGGCGCGGCCGAGGCCTGGGGCGTGTACGCGCTCACCGAGCTCTTCCCGGCCGCCGCGGTCGAGGCGCGGGAGAAGTCCGCCTTCGACGAGGCCGGGGACCTGGTCGGGGCGCCGCTGCCCGGCGTGGTCGCCGAGCCGGACGAGAACGGGCAGCTGCTGCTGTCCGGCCCCGCGGCCCGCCACCGCTACCTCGGGGAGGAGCCCGATCCATGGGTGCGCACGGGCGACCGGGCGCGGCTGGACGGCAAGGGCCGCATCGTCCTCGAGGGCCGGGGCAAGGACATGGTGCTGCGCCGGGCGGAGAACATCTACCCGGGGCTGTACGAGCCCGCCCTGCACGTGCCGGGGGTGGAGCTGGCCGTGCTCGTCGGGGTTCCGGCGGGCGACGGCGACGAGCGGCTCGTCGCCGTCGTCCAGCCGCAGCGCGGCGCCGACGAGCAGGCCGTGCGCGCCGCCCTGTCGGAGCCGGTCCGGCGGATGGGCACGGCCCGGCCGGACGCGCTGATCCTCGCCCGGATCCCGCTGTCGGGACGCTCACGCAAACCGGACCGGGCGGCGACGGCCGCGCTGGCGGCGCGCCGGCTGGGGGTGTCCGGCCGATGACCACCGTGTCCCACGCCCGGGCCCGTCGCCGGGACCGCCGGGTGTATCTGTACAGCCATCCCCTGCTGTTCGGGCTGCTCGCCGCCACCCGCGGGCGTCCCGTGCGCCGGCTCGGCGGGACCCTGCTGGTGCACGGCGCGCAGGCCTACCGGGAGGCACTGACCCGGCTGCCGCTCGACCGGACGGCGGCGGGGACGACGGGCGCGGCCGCGCGCTCCGCGCTGCGCGAGGGCGGAGGTGTGCTGTTCGACCAGGAGGGCGGCGGGCACCGGGCCGACCGGCGGAGCCTGGCGGGCGCGCTGGGCACGGCCGGGGTCGAGGAACTCCGCGCGGGCTGGCAGCCCTTGCTCGTACGCCGTCTCGCGCCGCTGGAGCGGGGCGGGGAGGTGGACCTGGTCGACCTCGCGCGGGAGCCCTCCGGGTCGGTGGTGTGCGCCCTGCTGGGCTCCGGCGCCGATCCGCGGGAGGTGGCGGAGGCCGCCGGCGAGGCCGCGGCCGCCTCCGTACGGAGCCACCTGCCGGGGCCGCGCCGCCCGCGCGCCGAGGCCACCGCGGCCCGCGCCACCGACCGGCTCCGGCTGCTCCTGGGCCCCGCCGGCGGGGCCCGGGCGGCGATGGTGGCGGTGGCCGCCGTCAACACCACCGTCGCCGCGCTGCCCCGGGCGGTGGCCTGGTGCGCCGACGCGCGGCTGTGGGAGCACGCCGCGGACGGGGCCCTGCGGCCCGCGCTGGCCGACGAACTGCTGCGGGTCACCGCGGCCTCGCCGCTGCTGCCCCGGGCGGCCGCGGCGGACGGGACCGTCGGCGGCTGCCCGGTGCGGGGCGGTGACCGGCTGCTGCTGGTCGCCCGGCACGCGGCCGCGGCGCACCGGCGCGACCCGGACGCCGTGCGGCCCGCCGACCCGGCGGTGGCCCGGCTGGTGTTCGGCGCCGGACCGCACTCGTGTCCTGGGGCCCGGCTGGCCCGGGTCCAGCTGGCCGATGTCCTGGGCGCGCTGGCCCCGTACCGGCCGGTGGTGACGCGGGCCCGGGTGGACCGGGGGGCGGCGCTGCCCGGCTGGCGCGCGCTGACCGTACGGGCGCGGCACGGGCACGCCGGGGCCGGATCGTGATCGCGGTCACGGGTGCCGGCGGCTTCTGCGGCGGGCACGTCGCACGCGCCGCCGCTGCGGCCGGGGCCGAGGTGGTGTGCCTGGGCCGCAGGCCCGGCCCGGTGGGCACGCACCGCTTCTGGGAGGCCACCGGGGAACCGCCCGACCTGGCGGGCGTGGACCTGGTGGTGCACTGCGCGGCGGCGGTCGGCGATCCGGCCCCCGGCTCGCGGGCCGCGGCGCTGATGCGCGCGGTCAACGTGGACGGCACGGAGCGGCTGCTCCGGGCGGCGGCCGGGCGGCCCGTGGTGTGGGTGAGCAGCGCCAGCGTCTACGACCCGAGGCAGGGCCGCGGCCTGGTCGGCGAGGAGCACCCGCGCGCCGGGCAGTTGAACGCCTACGGGCGGACGAAGGCGGAGGGCGAGGCCCTCGCGCTGGCCGCCGGGGCGGTGGTGCTGCGTCCGCGGGCCGTCTACGGGCCGGGCGACACCACGCTGCTGCCCCGGCTGCTCTCCCGGGTCCGGGCGGGCACCCTGCTGCTGCCCGGCCCGGACGTACGGCTCAGCCTCACGGCGGTGGAGAACCTGGCACGGGCCTGCCTGGCGGCGCCGGCCTGGACGCCGGGCGCGTACAACATCGCCGACGCGCAGCCGTACGGCCGCGACGCGGCGGTCCGGGCGGTCCTGCGCGCCCACGGCGTCCGGGCCCGGATCCGGCACCTCCCGCTTCCGGTGGCCGCTGCGGCGGCCCGGATCTCGGAGGCCGTGGCGGCGGTCGGCGCCGCCGAGCCGGCCCTCAGCCGTTACGCGGTGGACCAGCTGGCGCACCCGGTGGTCCTGGACCTCACCCGGGCCCGGGCCCAGGGCTGGACCCCGCACCGGAACCTGGCGGACCACCTGGACTCGGTGGCCGCGGCCCGGCCGGGTGTCAGCCGCTGACGGTCACCGGGGCCTGCGCCCTGGCGATGAGCAGGTCGAGCAGCGAGAGCAGGGACGCGCGGACGTCCGTACGGGAGCGCGCGTCGAGCATGAGGACGGGCGTGTTCGGGTCGCGCAGGTGCAGCGCCGCCCCGATCTCCTCGGCGGTGTAGGGCTGTTCGCCGTGGAAGCAGTTGGCGCCGACGACGAAGGGCAGTCCGCGGCTCTCGAAGAAGTCCACGGCCGGGAAGCTGCGGTCCAGGCGCCGGGTGTCGACCAGCACGATCGCGCCGAGCGCCCCGTTCAGCAGGTCGTCCCACATGAACCAGAAGCGTTCCTGGCCGGGGGTGCCGAACAGGTAGAGGACGACTCCGGCGTCGGTGAGGGTGATCCGGCCGAAGTCCATCGCCACGGTGGTGACCGCCTTGGACTCGATGCCGTCGAGGTCGTCGATGCCGACGCCGGCGGCCGTCAGCCGTTCCTCGGTGCGCAGCGGCTCGATCTCGGAGATCGTCTCCACCAGGGTGGTCTTCCCGACCCCGAACCCACCGGCGACGAGGATCTTGACCGGGGCCGTTTCCTGTTCCTGCGGGGCGGTCGTGTCATATCCGGGCAAGGCTGTCCCTGATTCTCTGGAGCAGGTGGACGTCGGTGGTCTCGGCGGCCGCCAGGGGCGGCCGGTGGTGGATCAGCCCGCGGTCGGCGAGTTCGCCGAGGAGCAGCGTCATCGGGGTGAGGCGGATGTGCATCCGCGCCGCTATCTCGGCGACCGCCCGGCCGCCCGGCGGCGCGCACATGGCGAGGATCTCCTGCCACTCGGTGGGCAGGCTGCCGTCCGCGTCGGCGCCGGCCGCCGCCGTGATGGTGGTGTCCATGGTGAGGACGGTGTGGGGAGCGGCTGTACGGCCATCGGTCAGGGCGTACAGCCGCGTCCGGCGGCGGCCTGCGGGCTGGGGCTGGGGCGGTGGCTGTGGCTCGTCCTGCGGCATTACGCGGACGGCTGGCCGCGTTCGGGCGTGCCCAGCCACTCGCCGAGCGCCTGGGCGGTCCGGACGGCCTCGCCGCCCAGCTCGCCGAGCCGCGCCTTGCGGGAGGTCACCACGATGAGCGTGCTGCCCTCGCCGCATCCGACGATGCACAGGTACCGGTCGTCCATCTCGACCAGCTGGCGGATGACGCGACCGCCGTCGACGTCCCGGGATATCGCCTTCATCGTGGACGCGATGCCGGAGGCCGCGGCCGCCATGCGCTCGGCCTGGGGCTCGTCCAGCAGGTAGGCGCTGAGTTTGATGCCGTCGTTGGACAGGAGCACGGCTCCCTGGATGCCGGCGATCCTGCTCAGGTTGTTGTCGAGGACGCTGTAGATCGCGTCGTTGGCTGCCGCAGTGTTCGGTGAGGTGGTCATGGCTGATCCCGTCGGAGCTCTTCTTCCACTGTCTGGGTCCCCTGTTCGTAGTCCGCCCAGGCATCGGCCACCTCTTCGGGTGTCGCGGTGTCGGGCCGGACGGCTGTTTCCGGCGCGCGGGGCTCGCGCAGCTGTTCGGCGATGTGGGTCTGCGGGACGCGCTCCGGGAGGGCGGGGCGGCCCGCACGTGCGGGTAGGGGTACGAGTGCGGGCGGGGCCGCGGGTACGGGCGCGAGGGCGAGTGCCTTCGTACGGCGGCTCGGCAGCCCGGCGCTCGTGCGGACGACGACCGGCTCGGGGGCGGGCTGGGGTACGGGCTCGGGCTCGCGTGCCTCGGGCGGGCCCGTCACGGGGGCGGCCGGGGCCGGGAGCAGCTCCGGGGCCGGGGTCGGGGCCCGCAACGCGCGCTCGGGCTCGGGCTCGGCGGTGCGCGGGGCCTGGGGGTCGGTCGCCACCAGCAGCTGCTCGGGCAGGATCACCACGGCCGAGGTGCCTCCGTAGACCGAGCGGCGCAGGGTGACCGTCGCCCGGAGCTGGTCGGCGAGGTGCCCGACCACGAAGAGGCCGAGCCGGTGGGCGTTCTGCGCCAGGACGGAGTACGGCGGGGCCTCGTGCAGGCGCCCGTTCATCTCCTCGTAGCGCTCCGGGCTGACCCGCGGCCCGCGGTCCTCGATCTCCACCGACAGCCCGTCCGCCACCAGTTCGGCGCGGATGACCACCTTCGACCGCGGCGGGGAGAACCGGGTGGCGTTGTCGAGGAGCTCGGCGAGCAGGTGGCTGATCTGGCTGATCGCGCTCGGTTCCACGCTGGTCTCGTCCAGGGACTGCCGCTCGATGCGCCGGAAGTCCTCGACCTCCGCGGCCGCTTCGCGCAGCAGGTCGGCGACCCGCATGGGCTCGGTGTGCGGGTCGGGGACCTCGCCGCCCGCCAGGATGAGCAGGTTCTCGATCTGCCGGCGCATGCCGACCGTCAGCTGGTCGGCCCGCATCAGCTCGGCGAGCAGCGCCTCGTCGTGGCCGAAGGTGTCCTGGAGGTCCTCGGTGAGGCTCAGCTGGCGGCTGACCAGGTTTCCGGTCCGCGAGGCGATGCCCGAGGCGAACAGACCGAATCCGTGGCGCTCGGCAGCGAGCCGGCGGTGTCCGTCGACGGACACGGCGACGGCCCGGGCGAAGGCGTCGCTGACGAGGCCGACCTCGTCCCGGTCCCCGCTCACGGCCGGCAGGGTTCCGGGGTCCACGGACTGTCCGCGCTGGAGGCGGGCGACGACGTCGGGGAGGGTCTTGTCGGCCACGGTCACCGTGCGCTCGTGCAGGTCGCGCAGACGGCGCAGCACCGATCGGGTGGTGAACACGACCACGATCACCACGGCCAGCAGTCCTGCGCCGCTGCCCCCGATGAGCCAGGCCACCTCGGTCTGCAGTTCCGCGGCCTTGGCCTCGCCGCGGGTGAGCACCGAGCGCGCCAGGTCGATGTTGAGCGTGGTCATCTGCACCGAGAAGTGGGCGTGCGCCGACTGCCAGCCGCCGACCTCGGCGGGGAGCCTGATGCCCGAGACGATGTCCTTGTGGCCGGAGAGGACCGCGCTCTCGATGCGCGTCTTCGACTGCCAGTCCGCGGAGGCGACGACCCGCTCGTAGAACCGCTGGTCCCCCGCCGCCAGGTGCGGCACGATGAGCGCCTCGTGCAGGTACCGCTGGGCGCCCAGGGCGCTGACGAACTGGTCGTAGCCGGCGAAGGTCAGGTCCCCGGAGGGCCCGGCCAGGGCCAGGACGGTGTCCTCGCGCGCCACCATCTCGGTGGCCTGGAGCATCGCCACCACGGGCCGGCTCGCCTGGGCGAGCTCGGCGTCCTCCGCGTGGCTGAACTCCTGCTGGTAGACCTGGATGACCTTGCCGATCACCCCGGAGTAGTAGGCCAGCGTGCTGTCGGCGGTGCCGCTGCGGGCGTCCGCCCGCCGGCGGTACTCGGCCAGACTGTCGAGCGGCCGGGTCACTTCCCCGAAGGACCGCGAGGGATCGTCCGCCAGCCGGCGGAACTCGGCCGCGGCCAGGTCCGTGGCCTCCCGCCGGGCGCGCAGTTCGCCGTCGGCCCCGCCGGTGCCCGCCCACTGGGCGGCGGTCGCCGTCCGCTCGGCCTGCATGTCGACCATGAGCGTGTAGAGCGGGGCGCCGATCTGCTCGGCGGCCGCCACGTCGGCTCGCAGCTGCTCCGACTGGGCCAGCAACCGCTGTGCGGTCAAGGTCACTTGGGTGCCCATCGCGACGGTGGGGACCACCGCCAGCCAGATGAGCAGGGTGCGCAGGCGCACGGTACGCCGCCGACGGGTCGTCGACTGCCGTCGTATGCCTTCGGGTTCTATGGGAGACATCGGTCCTCGCGAGCGGGGGACGGCGGGAGGGTGCCGATCATAACCAGACATGGCGCAGAATCGGATAGGTGTCTTCAGTGTCCGAAGCGTGCTAGTTGCCGCGAATCATCGCAGGCCAGAGATCGGATCGGAATCGAACTGCGATGTACTCGACACCATGGCCGCCCCGTTGGGATCCGGCCGCCGGACATCCGGCGGAGGTCACGGGTCCCCGATGGCAGGGTGAGCCGCACGCCGTCGCACCATGCCGACCGGCTGGTACGCGAGTTGCACGCCTCGCCGGGACCCCGCAGGCGCCCCGGGGACACTGCCCGGCTGAACCGGACCGAGTGCGCCGAGGCCGGCATCGGCGAGCTGTCCGAGCGTCAGTACCACAGGCGCTTCCGGCTCCTGCGGCGGATGGAGGCCGACGCGGCCTCCTGGCACCGCAGGCCGGAGCTGGTGCAGGGCGTGGCCGTCGCCGACCCGCTGATGGCGAGCGCGCTGCGGTCGGGGGGGTTCCGGGCCGCGACAAGCCGGCGGGCCTGAGGCGTGCCCGGAGAAACCACAGGACGGCCGCTACCCGGTTCGGTAGCAGCCGTCCTGTCGTACGTGCCCGGGCTCCGCGGCCTCGCGCCGTCAGCCCTCCGCCGGGGTCAGGCGCAGGGAGATGCTGTTGATGCAGTAGCGCTGGTCCGTCGGCGTCGGGTAGCCCTCGCCCTCGAAGACGTGGCCCAGGTGGGAGCCGCACTTCGCGCAGCGGACCTCCGTACGGACCATGCCGTGCGTGGTGTCCGCGATCAGCTCGACCGCGTCGGTGTCCTTCGGGTCGAAGAAGGACGGCCAGCCGCAGTGCGACTCGAACTTCTCCGACGAGCGGAACAGCTCGGACCCGCAGCCGCGGCAGGAGTAGACGCCCTCCGTCTTGGTGTCCGTGTACTCACCGCGGAAGGCCGGCTCGGTGCCCGCCAGGCGCAGGACCTGGTACTCGGACGGGGTCAGCTCCGCCTGC
This sequence comes from Streptomyces sp. NPDC048257, assembly GCF_043201855.1. Taxonomy (NCBI): domain Bacteria; kingdom Bacillati; phylum Actinomycetota; class Actinomycetes; order Kitasatosporales; family Streptomycetaceae; genus Streptomyces; species Streptomyces sp. NPDC048257. The sequence goes on along the minus strand of NZ_JBICZI010000002.1, from coordinate 12,544 downwards.
CACTGCTCGTCCGTCTTCTCGACCTCGTACGACATGACTCTCCCGCTCCCTCGTACCTTCAGCTCGACAGCCGGGCGAGGATGGCCGGACCGAGGTCCGTGACGTCACCCGCGCCCATGGTGAGAACGAGATCGCCGGGCTTGGCCATTCCCGCGATGGCGTCGGCGACGGCCGCCTTGTCGTGCTCGGCGGTGACGTCGGCGCCCGCCGCCCGGGCGGCCGCGATGATCAGCTCGCTGGTGACGCCGGGGATCGGGTCCTCGCGGGCCGGGTAGATGTCCAGGACCAGCGAGGCGTCGGCGAGGGCCAGCGACCGGCCCATCTCCTTGCCCAGCTCCTGGGTGCGGGAGAAGAGGTGCGGCTGGAAGACGACCAGGATCCGGGAGTCCCCGGCGGCTCCGCGGATGGCCTCCAGGTCGGCGGTCATCTCGGTGGGGTGGTGCGCGTAGGAGTCGATGACCTGGACCCCCGCGGCCTCGCCCTTGAGCTGGAGGCGGCGCTTGACGCCGGTGTACTTGCCGAGCGCGCTCGCCAGGTTGTGCGCCGGAATGCCCAGGGCCACGCCCGCGGCGAGGGCCGCGACGGCGTTGTGCGCGTAGTGGCGGCCGGGGACCGAGACGGTGAAGGTGAGCATCCGGCCGGCCAGGACCACGGTGACCTCGCTGGTCAGACCGCGCGGGGTGATCTTGGTGATCCGGACGTCGGCGCCCTCCTCCTCGCCGTACGTGACGACGTCGAGGCCCTCCTTGCCCGCGACGCGGCGGGCGATCTCGGCGGCGCCCTCCTGGCCGTGGGCGACGACCAGGGTGCCGCCGGGCACGACCTTGCCGACGAAGGTCTCGAAGGACTCGTAGATCTCCTCGATGGAGGCGTAGTTCGCGTGGTGGTCGAGCTCCGCGTTGAGGATGATCGCGACCTGCGGGGTGTACTTGTGGAAGGTGCGGTCGCTCTCGTCCGCCTCGGCCACGAAGATGTCGCCCTCGCCGTGGTGGGCGTTGGAGCCGGGGGCGTCCAGGTCGCCGCCGATGGCGTACGAGGGGTCCAGGCCCAGGGCCGAGAGGGACACCGCCAGCATCGAGGTGGTGGTGGTCTTGCCGTGCGTGCCGGCGACGGCGATCGGGCGCAGCCCGTCCATCAGGGCGGCGAGGGCGTCGGAGCGGTGCACGACGGGGATGCCGAGCTCGGCGGCGCGGGCCAGCTCGGGGTTGTCGGCGCGGATGGCGCTGGAGACGACCACGCAGGTGGAGTCGGCGGCGAGGTTGCCGGCCGCGTGTCCGCCGTGGACCGTGGCGCCGTGGGCGCGCAGCGCCTCGGCGGTCTCGGAGTCACCGCGGCTGTCGCTGCCGGCGACCCGCGCTCCGCGCTGGGCCAGGATCTTCGCGATGCCGGACATGCCGGCGCCGCCGATGCCGATGAAGTGGGGCCGTTCCATGGCGGTCGGCAGGCCGGGCTTCATTCAGGTCGCTCCAGGATCGAGTGCTTGCGGGGGCGCGTGGGGCTCTGACTGGCCCCAAGCCTATTCGTTGTGGGCGAAGAGCTTGAGCACGGGAACGCCGACCTTGTGGCGGGCGCGGGAGGCCCAGTCCCGGTGGAAGAACTCCTCGACGAAGTGCGGGGCCGTCAGGACGATCACCTCGTCGGCCCCGTGCTCGTCCACGACGGACTTCAGTTTGTCGAGCGGGTGGTCCTCGATGATCTGCCCGATGGCCTTGGCACCCTTGGCGCGCAGCGCGTTCAGGGAGTGCGCGAGGGCGTGTGCGGCGGGGCCGAGGGCGTCCTGGCCCTCGGGTTCGTCGCCCTCGCGGATGGCCTCGGGGAGCTCGCCGAGCGCCACGTCGTCGATGGCGCGCAGCAGTCGGTCCTGGTCGCCCCGGGGTTGCATGAGGACGATGAAGGAGACGGCGTCTTCCCCGTGCAGGGTGGTGACGAAGTCCACGTCCACCGTGGTCAGGGGCTGCTCGATCATCAATACGCTCGTGAACACGGACGCCCTCTCCTTCATGGGCCGAGGCCGGCCGGCCGGCCCCTGCGGAAACCATCCTGCCCCGCTGTCGCACGGGGCCCTGCGCAGACATACCTGCCCAGTTATGTGCCCAGCGGAAGCAAAGCGGAACGACAAATTCCGCGCCTTGTCAGATCCGACGGTAGCTCGTGAAGAGGAACCCGGCCTCTTCCAGTACGCAGGCGGGCGCGAGCCGGTGCGGAACCGTGACGGAGGGGCCTCCGGCGATCCGCTGGGCGCCCCCGGCCGCGAGCATCGGGGAGATCGTCAGGCACAGCTCGTCCAGCGCGTCGGCGGCCACGAACTGGCCCAGCAGCCGCGGCCCGCCCTCGGTGAGCTGGCGGCGCAGCCCCCGGTCGGCGAGCTCCCGTACCGCTCGGGCGACGTCCACGGCCGCACCCTCACCGGCCACCACGACCTCGGCACCGGCCCGGACGGCCTCGGCCACCCGGTCGGCGGGCGCGGCGGCTCCGGTGACCACCAGGGTCGGCACCAGCGGGGACGTGAACAGGGGCAGCGAGAAGTCCAGGTCCAGGCTCGCGGTGACCACGGCGACGGCCGGGGCAGGGCCCTGTCCTGCGGCGGCGCGGCGGGCGGCGAAGGCCTCCCGGGCGCGGGCCGGTCGGTAGCCCTCCTGGCGAACCGTTTCCGCGCCGACGACCACCACATCGGCCAGCGCCCGCAGGGTGCCGAAGATCCGCATGTCGGTCTCGCCGGAGATGGGCTGCGAGCGGCCGTCGTGCTGGGCGGCCCCGTCCAGGGTGGAGACCATGTTCGCCCGGAGCCAGTGGCCGTCCGCCTCCAGCGCGGGGTACGCGTAGGCCTCGGCCAGTTCGTCGAGCGACCACTCCCGGTCGGCCCGGTCCAGGGGCGAGGCTGATGTCTGATCGGTCACAGGGAACAGGCGTCGCATCGGTGCAGTGTGCCACGCCCCGTAGAGTTAAGGGCTGTGTCAACATCTCTCTCCCCCTCCGGTCACACCTCGGGCCGGCCCCCGATAGCCGACGCGGGCCCCCAGGCCCTGTGCGCGCGCGAGCCGCGGGTACCCGCCGAGCGGCTGGTGGCCGAGATGGTGCCGCCGCCGCGGTTCGACTCGGTGCGCTTCGACACGTACAACCCGGACCCGACCCAGCCGAGCCAGTCCGAGGCCGTCACCGTGCTGAGCGGATTCGCCGCCGGTCTGGGCGGGTCGCACGCCAGCGGCGCCGGCAAGAAGCGGTGGTTCTCGAAGAAGCCCGCCGCCCCCGCCGGCCCGCGCGGGGTCTACCTCGACGGCGGCTACGGCGTCGGCAAGACCCACCTGCTCGCCTCCCTCTGGCACGCCACCCCGGCCGAGCCCGCGCTCAAGGCCTTCGGCACCTTCGTGGAGCTGACCAACCTGGTCGGCGCGCTCGGCTTCCAGCAGACCGTGCAGACCCTGGGCGGACACCGGCTGCTGTGCATCGACGAGTTCGAGCTGGACGACCCGGGCGACACCGTACTGGTGTCCTCGCTGCTCAGCCGTCTGGTCGAGCAGGGCGTGGCGCTCGCCGCCACCTCCAACACGCTGCCCGGCAAGCTCGGCGAGGGCCGTTTCGCCGCCGCCGACTTCCTGCGCGAGATCCAGGGGCTCTCGGCGCACTTCCGGCCGCTGCGGATCGACGGCCAGGACTACCGCCACCGCGGTCTGCCGGAGGCCCCCGCTCCGTTCTCCGACGAGCAGGTCACCAAGGCCGCGTACGCGGCCGAGGGCGCGAGCCTGGACGACTTCCCCGGCCTCCTCGAACACCTGGCCCGGGTGCACCCGAGCCGCTACGGCGCACTGACCGACGGCATCACGGCGGTCTGCCTGACCGATGTCGGCCCGGTGCCGGACCAGTCGACGGCGCTGCGGCTGGTGGTACTGGCCGACCGGCTGTACGACCGCGAGATCCCGGTCCTGGCCTCCGGGGTCCCCTTCGACCGGCTGTTCAGTGAGGAAATGCTGAACGGCGGCTATCGGAAGAAGTACTTCCGCGCCATATCGCGGCTCACCGCGCTGGCGCGCGACGCGAAACCCCTGGTGTCCCAGTAGGTTTGGGAAGGCCGGGTCCCTTCGGGGAACCGGCCGTTTCCCACATCTTCGAAGGGATCACCATGGCCACCACGCGTCACGCGCACACCGTCTGGGAAGGCGACCTGCTCAAGGGCAAGGGTGTCGTCACCCTCGACTCCTCGGGCCTCGGCTCGTACGACGTCTCCTGGCCCGCCCGTACCGAGGCCGCGAACGGCAAGACCAGCCCGGAAGAGCTGATCGCCGCCGCCCACTCCAGCTGCTTCTCGATGGCGCTGTCCCACGGCCTCGCCGGCGCGGGCACCCCGCCCACCCGCCTGGAGACCAAGGCCGACGTCACCTTCCAGCCCGGTGAGGGCATCACCGGCATCCACCTCACGGTGGAGGGCGAGGTTCCGGGCCTGGACGACGACGGCTTCGTCGCCGCCGCCGAGGACGCCAAGAAGAACTGCCCGGTCAGCCAGGCTCTGACCGGTACGACGATCACCCTGAGCGCCAAGCTCGCCTGATCGCCCGAGCCCCGACTCCCGCTCCGGCGGTGGGGCGCGGGCCGCACGACCCGGCCCGCGCCCCCGTCAGGCCGTCGCCAGCTGCGGGATCAGGCGCATCGCGTTGTCGTGGTAGATCCCCTGCAACTGCTCCGGGGTGAAGGCCGGGTCCGCTTCGAGGGCGGGGAGCGCCAGGTCCGTGACCGTGTCGGCCGGGGCGGCGGGCCAGTCGGTGCCGAAGAGGACGTGGTCGGCCGGCACGTGCTCCAGCAGGGTCGCGGCGGGCGCCATGGGGCCCGCCGTGTCGTAGTAGAAGCGGCTCAGGTGGTCGCGGACGGCGGCCGGTTCGACGCGCGGTTCGCAGAACCGCCCGAGGGCCTGCAGCCGCGTCGCGATGTACGGCAGGAAGCCTCCGGCGTGCGGCAGTACGACGGAGATGTCCGGGAAGCGGTCCAGCGTCCTCCTGCTGATCATGTTCACGGCGGCCCGCGTGGTGTCCAGCAGGAAGTCGCACATGAAGTTCGGGATGCCCGGCACCGTCGACGCACCGGGCGCGCCGGGCCCGCCGGGCGGCCCGTCCGGAAGGTTGTGCGGGTGGGTGTCCACCACGGCGGCGTGTTCGTTCAGCTCGTGGAACAGCCGGTCGTATGCGGGGTCTCCGAGGTAGACGCCCCCGTAGTTGGCCGTCACGTTCACGCCGACCGCGCCCAGCTGCCCGAGCCCGCGGCGTACGGCCCAGGACGAGGCCTCGGGGTCGTCCAGGAAGAGCGGCACGTAGTACGAGAACCGTCCCGGATGCGACTGCGCCACCTCGATCATCGACTGCAGCGTGATGTTGATGGCCTCGCGCAGCTGCGCCGATGACCGGTAGCGCGCCGGGAGCATCGGCTTGAGGACCGCGGTCGTGATGCCCGTGTCGTCCATGAAGCGGATCGCCGCGTCCGTGTCGAGCCGGGTCCACGGGGGCAGCCGTTCCGGCTTGACCAGTCCGTGGTGCACGGCCCAGTCGCGCCATTGCGGCGCGCAGAAGTGATGATGCATGTCGATCTTCGCGTGGACCGCGCGAGCCTCGTCCGTGCCCGGTACGGAGGAACCCCGCGCGACCCGGATGACTTCGCTGGTGCCCACCGCGGCGATGCGCAGTTCGTCCGCCGGCGTTCCCAGCAGGCGCAGTGCGGGGGTACTCGCGGAATCCGTCATGCCAATCCACCGCCCATCGGGTCTGGGTTACTTTCCGGAGGCCACGGAGGCCAGGGACGCCTCGCCCGGGTCCCCGTCGGGGCGCCGCGGCTCCAGGACGAGCCGCAGGTGCTCGAGACCCCGGAACGCCGGCATCGGTCCCTTGAGCCACGCCCGCCCGGTCTCCGCCGCGTCGGCCAGCTCCATGTCCGGGAACTCCCGCAGGAGGGAGGCGAGCGCGATCTCGAGTTCGAGCCGCGCCAGCGGCGCCCCCAGGCAGTAGTGGGTCCCGTGCCCGAAGCCCAGGTGCGTCCCCTGGAGGCCCTCGCGCGTCACGTCCAGCTCGTCGGGGAGGTCGAACCTCTCGGGGTCCCGGTTGGCCGAGGTGATCGCGATCTGCACCAGGGAGCCCCGGGGGATCAGCGTGCCCCGGATCTCGGCGTCCTGCGCCGCGTACCGGAAGGTCGACGTCTCCACCGACCCCTCGAAGCGCAGCATCTCCTCGACCGCCCCCGGAATGAGCGCGGGGTCCTCGCGGAGCTTCGCCGCCTGATCGGGGCGGAGCAGCAGGTTGAGGACCGAATTTCCGATCTGGTAGGCGGTGGTCTTGTGACCGGCGAAGAACAGCACCCACAGCGACGCGACCAGTTCGGGGTCCTCCAGCGGTTCCTCCGCCCGGATGAGGTCGCTGAGGAAGGAGTCCGACGGGTGGGCGCGCGTGTCCGCGATGAGCCGTTCCAAGCGGTGCTGCAGCCGCTCCTCGGCCGCCTTCAGCTCGGCCTTCCTGCCGGGATCGAACCGGGAGCGGGTCACCACCGAGAACTGCTCCAGGATCTCCGGGCGGTCCTCCTGCGGGATGCCCATCAGTTCGCACAGGACCGCGATGGGCAGCGGGAACGCGAACGCGGCCATCAGGTCGACCGTGCCCGCCTTCCGGCACTCGCCGAGGATGGTCTCGGCGATCTCGGTGATCCTCGGGCGCATCTGCTCCACCCGGCGCGGGGTGAAGGCGCTCCGCAGGATGCGGCGCAGCCGGGTGTGCCGGGGCGGGTCCGAGAAGAGCACGTTGTCGTCGAGCGCGTCGAAGAAGCTGCCGTACACGGCGTGGTAGGTGTCGATGGCGCCGTGCATGTTCTTGCTGAACCGGGGGTCCGACAGCGCGTCGCGGGCGTCGTCGTGACGGGTGATGAGGAAGGTGTCGATCCCGTGGGGCGGGGTCAGCCGGCACACCGGGTCCTGCTCGCGCAGGGCTGCGTACAGGGGATGGGGGCACTGCCGGTACTCCGGCGCGCCCCGGGACACGGCCGACACGATCTCGTGCAGCTGTCCGCCGCCGTCCGGTGCCGCATCCTGCTGCGCCATGGTCCGTACCCTCCGTCGCGCTCGCCTTCTGGGGACAACACCGGTTCCCCGCGCGGGTGCGCCCTGAAACGGCGCGCGTCCCGTTCGAGTGAGCGGGCGGCGCCGGCCGCGCGTGCGGGCCCGGTCGGCGGTCAGCCGATCGGCGGTCGCCCGTCCGGGCCGACTGTGTGGCGGGGGCGGCGGCCCGGGGAAGAGCTGCAGGTGCCCCCCAGCCAGCCCGTCACAAGGAGCCCGCGCATGGCCCGCAGTCTCGCCCTGGCCCTCACGGCAGCCGCCTCGCTCGCCCTCGCGGCCGTCACCGCTCCCCCCGCCCCGCCCGCCGCCGCCGCCGCGGACCCGGGCTCGGGACCCCGCCGGGCTCTGAGCGACCGGGCCCTCGCGTACGCGGCGACCGCCAGGTTCCAGGTGCACGCCAACGCGGTGGCGGCGGGCTACAAGCCCGACCAGTACTGCGTCACGGACAAGGCGGGACCGGGCGCGCTCGGTTACCCGCACTTCAATCACACGTACGACAACTCCGTCGACCCGGAGAAGCCCGCCGCACTGTTCTACGAGGACGACGGGCGCGGCGGCAAGCGACTCGTCGCGGCCCAGTGGCTGGTCTACGACCGCGACCAGAAGCTGACCACCGACGACGACCGCCCCAGCATGTTCGGCGTCGCCTTCAAGGGCCCCAAGCCCGGCAACTTCCCCGGTCAGCCGGTGCACTACGCCCTGCACCTGTGGCTCTGGAAGAAGAATCCCGACGGCCTCTTCGAGACCTTCAACCGGGCGGTGACCTGCCTTCCGGGCACCACCCGCCCCAAGCCTGCCGCCTGATGCCGTCCGTGCGGCCGCCGGTGCCGGAGTCGGCGGCGGCGGTGCCGGGGTCGGGGGCGGCGGTGCCGGGGTCGGGGGCGGCGGTGTCGGTCAGCCGGCGCAGCCTGCTCGCCGCGGGCGGGGTCGTCTTCAGCGGGGCGCTCGGCGCGCTGTTCGCCGGGGGTGACTCCCGGGCCGCCGGGCCCACCCGGGTTTCCGGGCCCGCGCGCGGGTACGGACCGCTGGTGGCCGATCCGCGCGGACTGCTCGACCTGCCCGCGGGATTCACGTACCGGGTGCTCTCACGGGCGGGCGCTCCGTTGCGCTCCGGCGAGGGCGCCGTGCCCGCCAACTGCGACGGCATGGCCGCCTTCGACGCCGGCGGCGGCCGCGTGCGGCTGGTCCGCAACCACGAGAACCGCACCACCGCCACCCTGCGCGTTCCCGCCGTCCCGGGACTGACCTACGACCCCCAGGCCCTCGGCGGCTGCACCGCCCTGGAGCTGGACGCGGCCGGGCGGGCCACCGGCGAGCGGGTCGCCCTCGCCGGCACCGCCGTCAACTGCGCGGGCGGCCGGACCCCCTGGAACACCTGGCTGAGCTGCGAGGAGACCGAGGACCGCGCGGGCACCTCCGGCTACGCCCGGGACCACGGCTACGTGTTCGAGGTGGACCCCGCCGATCCGCAGCGCTCGGGCGCGGTCCCGCTCACGGCGATGGGCCGCTTCGCGCACGAGGCCGTCGCCGTGGACCCCTACCGCGGGGTCGTCTACGAGACCGAGGACGCCTTCATCCGGCCCTTCGGGCTGTTCTACCGCTTCCTGCCCGAGCGGCCGCTCGGCGGACTCGGCTCGCTGCGGGCCGGCGGCCGCCTGGAGGCCCTGCGGGTACCGGGGCTCGCGGACCTGGCCGTGGTGGACGAGCCCGGGGCCCGGTTCCCGGTGGAGTGGGTGCCCGTACCGGACCCCTCGGCGGCCGGAACGCCGATCCGGCTCCAGGACTTCGGGCCGGGCGGGATCACCCACGCGCAGAAACTGGAGGGCTGCTACTGGGGCGACGGCGGGGTGCACTTCGTGTCCAGCTTCGCCCGCAGCAGCGAGGGCGCGGCCGCCGACCACCACGGGCAGGTGTGGTTCTACGACCCGCGGCGCGCCGAGCTGCGACTGGACGTGGTCTTCGGCCCGGCCGCCGACATCGCCCTGCCCGGGGACTCCCCCGACAACATCTGCCTGGCCCCGGACGGCGGACTGATGGTGTGCGAGGACGGCGGCGGGGCGCAGTACGTCTTCGGCGTGACACGGGGCGGCGAGGTCTACCCGATGGCCCGCAACGCCGAGGACGTCGGGCGGCCGGGGGCCCCGGAGTGGGGGGAGTTCGCCGGGGTCACCTTCTCCCCCGACGGGCGGACCATGTACGTGAACGCCTACGCGCCGGGGACCACCTTCGCGGTGACGGGTCCCTGGCACTGACCTCGCGCTCCCGTTCCGTCTGCTGGAAGATCGTACGGAACCGACGGGATTGGGGTGGTCAGCGATGGCCGGGAAGCAGAACGAGAAGCGGAAACCTGCGAAGCCCGAGAAGCAGAAGAGGGCCGCCGAGCAGGAAGAGGCTTCGAAGCCGGAGAAGCGGGAGAAGCAGGAGAAGCAGGAGAAGCACAAGAAGAAGCCTGCGAAGTCCGGGAAGCCCGCCAAGCCCGCCAAGCCCGGGAAGCGGTCCAAGGGCGCCGGCGGCGACGGCGCCGCGACGGCCCGGCCGCTGCGGGAGCTGCTGCGCGTGACCCCGGGCGACCGGCCGGACCTGAGCCGCCTCGACTCCTCCGCGACCCCCGGCGGCCCCCGGGGGAAGGCGGCCGGGCTGGCGGCCGCCGCCCTGTTGGCGCAGCCGCTCGCCGACCTCCAGGAACGGCTCTACGCGGCGAGCACCACCGGCGACCGCCGTCGCCTGCTGCTCGTCCTGCAGGGCATGGACACCAGCGGCAAGGGCGGCACCCTCAAGCACGTGATCGGCATGTTCAATCCCTCCGGCTGCCGGATCAAGGCCTTCAAGGCGCCCACCGCGGAGGAACTGGCCAACCCCTTCCTCTGGCGCATCAAGAAGGAGCTCCCCCACCCGGGCGAGATCGGCATCTTCGACCGGTCCCACTACGAGGACGTGCTCATCGCCCGCGTCCGCGAGCTGGTCCCGCGCAACCGGGTGCGCAACCGGTACGCCCAGATCAACCGGTTCGAGAAGGCCCTCTCGGACGACGGGGTGACCGTGGTGAAGGTCTTCCTCCACATCGGCTACGAGGAGCAGCGCGAGCGGCTCCTGGCACGGCTGGACAACCCCGCCAAGCACTGGAAGTTCAACGAGGGCGACCTCGAGGAGCGCAGCGTGTGGCCCGCGTACCAGGAAGCGTACGAGCTGGCGCTGGAGCACTGCTCCACGGACGTGGCCCCCTGGTACATCGTGCCCGCGGACCGCAAGTGGTACCGCAACTGGGCGGTCAGCACCCTGCTGCTGGAGCACCTGGAGGAGATCGATCCGCAGTATCCGAAGGGGGACTTCGACGTCGAGGAGTGCCGCAGGCGGCTGCTGGCGGGGTGAGGTTCCGCTCGACCGCCTGTCGTTCATTCTTCTCATCAGTTAGTCATATAGTTTGCGTACGTGACCAATTCCGTACGAAAAGTAGCTGCCGCAGCTGCCACGGCGCTGCTCGGCGCCGCCCTCGCGGGATGCGGGGGCGGCGCCGGCGCGCCGGACGCCGGCCGCGAGGCCGCCCGTATGGGCACCCCCGCCGCCCCGGGCTCCGCCTCGGTCTCCCCCGCCCCCTCGGCCTCGGCTTCCGGATCGCCCGCCGCGGCCCCGCAGGCCGGCGCGCCCGCCAAGCCCCCGACCATGGCGCCCGGTCCGAACGGCCTGACCCCCGTCTTCGAACGGACGAGGCAGCAGACGGACAAGACCGTGGCGCTGACCTTCGACGCCGACATGACCTCCGACCAGGGTCCGCGCGCCGAGGGCGGAGAGCGCTTCGACAACCCCTCGCTGATCTCGACCCTGCGCACCCTGAAGGTGCCCTCGACGGTCTTCATGACGGGCCGCTGGGCCGAGGAGTACCCGGACCAGGCGAAGGCGATCGGCACCGACCCGAACTTCGAGATCGCCAACCACTCGTACAGTCACCACGCCTTCAAGTCCCCCTGCTACGGGCTGCCCGCGCTCGACGCCGCGGCCGCCCGGGCCGACGTGGACCGGGCCTTCGCCGCCTTCCGGCAGGCGGGCGCGGTCAACACCGTCCCGTACTTCCGTTTCCCCGGCGGCTGCTACGACGACCAGGCACTGCGGGTGCTGTCCACGGCCAAGGTCACGGCCGTCCAGTGGGACGTGGTCAGCGGGGACGCCTTCGCGAAGGACCCCGACGCCGTGGCCGAGCAGGTGCTCGCCGGGGTGAAGCCCGGCTCGGTGGTGGTCATGCACTGCACGCGCAGCGCCGCCCCGGTCACCGAGGAGGCCGTCCAGCGGATCGTCCCGGAGCTGCGCAAGCGCGGCTACCGGTTCGTGAAGGTCTCGGAGCTGATCGGAAAGTAGCGCGGGCCCTCAGCCGGAGCAGGCGGTGCGCTGAGCGTCCTGCCACTCGCACACCGCGCAGAGCACCACGCCCGGTGTCGCGACCCCGTACTCGGTGGGCTTCCCGCACTCCACGCAGTCCGCGTACGGCGGCCCCGGTACCCGCCCGGCCGGCGCGGCAGGGGCGGGGCAGTACGACGGGGTCTCATCCGGCCGGTCCATACGTACGAGCCTACCGGCCGGGGCCGGACCAGCTTCTCCGTACGGCGACCAGGCAGGCCGCCGCGCCCGCGCCGGCGGCCAGCAACAGCGCGCCCCCCAGGGGCAGGAGCGGCAGCGGGACCGTGCCCGAGCGGGCCGCCGTGACCAGGGCGGACACCGCGCTGCGGGCCGGAGAGGGGGCGAGGACCCAGGCCAGCAGCGAGCCGAGGGCCCCGGCCAGGATTCCGTAGCCGCGGCCCCGCACCAGCGGCCTGCTGCACAGGGCGCCCACGGCCGCGCCGGTCAGCGCGCACGCGGCCACCGCCGTCGCCCCGGCGAGGGCGGTCGCGGCGGGGTCGGCGGCCCGGGCCGGGTCGCCGATCAGCACGGCCACGGCGGCCGCCGCCCCTCCGGCGAGCAGCGCCCCGGTGAGGGCGGTGAGCAGGGCCGCCGCATGCACCCGTACGGGACCGGTGGCGGCGGTCGTGCAGTCGCGGGCCGCGTCGGGCTCGTTGGTGACGCAGATCCGGACGAGCCAGACGGTGGCCGGGACCAGGCCGGCGGCCACGTAGCCGAGGGAGTCCAGCACCGGGTCGCCCGGCCGGATCCCGACGGCCACGAAGGCGGCGTACACGGTCAGCGGGGCGAGCCACCGCTGGGAGCGCAGCAGCAGCGCCGCCTGGTAACGCAGCAGGGCGGTCACGGCAGTTCCTCCACGGCGCGGATGTGCCAGGGCGGCCGGGCGGTGAGCAGGTCGCGCAGGAGCCCGTCGGAGCCGGCGGCGTCCACGGTCAGCAGGACTCCGCCGTCGGGGGCGGGCACCGCGGGGGGGGGGGCCCGCCCCCGGGGGGGGGGGGGGGGGCGGCGGGGGGGGGGGGGCGGGGGCCGCGCCCCCCCCCGGCGGGGGGGCGCCCCCCCCCCCCCGCCCCCCCGGGG
>NZ_JBICZI010000001.1:608394-877737 GCF_043201855.1 Streptomyces sp. NPDC048257 | reverse complement strand
CCCCCCCCCCCCCCCCCCCCCCCCCCCCCCCCCCCCCCCCCCCCCGCCCCCCCCCGCCCCCCCCCCGCCCCCGGGCCCCCCCCGGCGGTAGCGGGGGATGCCCGGTGGGTTCAGTGGCTACGGTCGGACCTCCGGCGGCGCAGGGCGAACACGGTGCCGCCCGCGGCCACGAGGAACAGGCCGACGCCGGCGCCGAATTCCACGGGATCCATGCCGGCCACACTGCCGCCCAGGCCGCCGCGCACACCGAGGGCGGAAGACGGGGTCGCAGCGGCGGCCGCGCCCGTGGCGGTTCGGGTGGAGCTTGTGGTCGGCGTGGTCGTGCCACCGGCGATCGTCAGATCGGCCGAGCCGGTCTCCCCGTTGCAGGTGAAGGAGACGGAGTAGACGGCGCCGCGCCGGGCGTCGCGGTCCACGGTGACCCGTACGGTCTGGCCCCGCGCGATGCTCACGGTGTCGAAGACCCCGGAGGAGGCGGTGGCGTAGGCGGCGTTGCACCGGCTGACCGCGAGGACCGTCTGCCCCCCGGGGGCGACGGTCGAAGGTGTGAGGGTGAAGCCGAACGAGGTGATGGTGGGCTGGGCCTCGGCCGCGGTCGCGGAGGGCACGGCGAGGGCGCCGAGCGCGAGTACGGCGCCCGTGGCGCCGGCGCTCAGCAGGGCGGTGGCGGAGGTACGTATCGCACCCATGGTTGTTCTCCGGATCCCCGAGGAGCAGCCGCGGAACGGTTTCCGCACGTGGGGGGTCGTGCGCCTCGATGTCCGACACGCTAGGTCCGGGTGCGGGGGCCCGCGATCAGGAACGGGCGAATGGGGCATGGCTCTGGGCCGAACCGGGGACGGGAGGCCCGTCCCCGGTTTGCGGGCGCCTGATCCGGAAGAGGCACCCCCTCCCTAGCCCCCGAGGTCCAGGTGGGGGAACTGGGCGAGGAACGGTTCGGCGGTGGCGGAGATGCCCCGCCCGAACGGTGCGTCGAAGTCCCAGATCAGGAACAGCAGGAACGCGATGAGGGCGCTGAACAGACCGGCCAGCAGCATCTCCCGGAACGACCGCCGGATCTGCAGGGTGAAGATCAGTCCCACGGTCACCAGGGCGCCGACGATCAGCCCGAACCACACCACCCCCGGCATGGTGGCCCCGGCACTCGCGCCGCGCGCACTGCGGGCGTCGTCGGCGACCGCGACCTGGTCGACCAGCGGCTGGTACGCCTGCCCCTCGTGGTCGGTCTGCGGCTCGTAGTCGGTGACGTCCCGGCGGATACGTTCCAGCAGCTCCCCGCCGTGCTCGGTCAGCTCGCCGTGGTCGGCCATCCGCTTCCACTCCGTGTCCACCACGTGGGTCACGTACGCGTCGACATCGGACCGGATCTTCTTGCGCACCTCGGCCGGGTAGACCTCGGAGCGCACGCTGATCTCGTGCAGGGCCTGCGCCTCCTGGCGCACGTATTCCTGGGCGGCCCCGCGGCCCTCCCAGACTCCGGCGATCGCGAGGCCCAGCACGATCGCGTAGATCACCCCGATCATCATCGTCATGTACTCGATGACGTCGGGGGTCTCGTTCGGATCGTCGTCGTCGCCGATCCTGCGGTGGTTGAAGAAGGCGATGGACAGCACCACGGCGCAAGCCGCGGCCATCGCGATGGACAGGACGAGCCATTCCGACAAGATGACTCCCAATCGGTTACTGGTGGGGCGGAAGAAGCGCTAGCGGGGGCGCAGCGCGACGATCGCGAGCACCGCGGGAGCGGCGGTCATCAGCGTGAATGTCACCGGCGAGATGTGGTGCTCGGCGGGTTTGCGGGCCGCGGCGTGATACGCGGGGCGGGCCACCGGTTTCCGCGGTGCGGGTTTCACCTCTGGGGCGGGTGGGGTCGGTGGTGCGGGTGGTGGCGGTGCGGGAGCCCTGACCACGCGGGCCGGCGGTGGTGCCGGCTTCGGCGGGGGCGGTTCGGGGAGGGCCGGCTTCGGCACGGGCTTCGGTACCGGCTTGGGCGGTGGCGGTGGTGGAGGCGTGGGTTTCGGGGGCGGTGTGGGCTTGGCCGGCGGCGGCGGCGGCGGAGGTGGCGTCGGCGGGGGCGGCGGTGTTGGCGGCGGCGGCTTCGGCGGGCACGGCGGAGGGGGCGGCGGCGGCGGGCAGTGGGGGTGGCCGTGATGACCCCCGCCATGGCCGCCGCCACGGCGTTTCCCGTGGTCGGAGCCCTGGTCGTCACCGTGATGTCCGCCACGCGGGCCGCGTCCGCGGTTGCTGCCGCCGGCCACCGCGGCGACCACGGTGGCGGCCGGGCCGTCGCCGGAGTCGGTCGTTGCGTAGGCGCGGCTATCAGCCACGGCCGGCGTGGCGGACAAGGCCGCCCACAGCAGGACCGGGACTGCCAGCAGGCGCCTGGCACAGGCTCTGTTCACCCCGGGAGCATGGGCCCGCGCGCGCCCGGGCACGCGAGGCTCGGCCCCGGTTCGCCTGAACGGGTGGACTGCCGACCGGAAGGGTTTGAGCCACTCTTGGGTCGGCGGCGTAGAGTGTCCGATCGCCCACCGATCAATTCCCATAAGGGACTTGTCGGTATCGCTCATTCCTCCGCGCGGTGTGGCGGCGCCTTTGGTGTGTGACGAAGAACGGATCGCCAATTTCCGCTTTTGCTCGCCCTGTTGGGAAATGATCAGTACATTCGGCTCGGACAGGAGTCCGACCTCGGACGGACGACCGCAGGACCAACGCTTGGAGACCCCGATGGAGCGCCCCGCCTGGGCCCCGCCAGGCATCGACATATCGGTGCCGAGCGTGTCCCGCATCTATGATTACTACCTGGGCGGGTCCCACAATTTCGAGGTCGACCGCCAGACGGCTCGCCGCGCCATGGAATTCATGCCGGGACTGCCCAAGATCATGCAGGCCAACCGGGCATTCATGCGCCGCGCCGTGCGGCACGCCGTCGCCGAGGGCGTCACGCAGTTCCTCGACATCGGCTCCGGCATCCCCACCTTCGGCAACGTCCACGAGATCGCCCAGGCAGCCAGCCCGCAGGCCCGCGTCGTCTACGTCGACCACGACCCGGTGGCCGTGGCGCACAGCCGCGCCGTCCTCACGGGGGACGACCACACCGGCATCGTCGCCGCCGACCTGCGCAAGCCCAAGGAGATCCTGGCCGCCCCCGAGGTGGGCCGGCTGCTCGACCTCGGCCGGCCGGTCGCCCTGCTGCTCGTTGCCGTCCTGCACTTCCTGGAGGACTCGGACGACCCGTACGCCGCGGTCGCCGAGCTGCGCGACGCGCTGGCGCCCGGCAGCCTGCTGATCCTCACGCACGCCTCGTACGAGGGGATCCCGCTCACCCAGGAGGTGGCGGGGGGCACCGTGGGCGTCTACCGGGAGATCCGCAACCCCCTCGTCATGCGCACCGGGGAACAGATCAGCGGCTTCTTCGAGGGGTTCGAGATGCTGGAGCCCGGCCTCGTGTCCATGCCCGACTGGCGGCCGGACCGGGCAGACCGTCCGGAGAACGCGCAGGACGCGGAGGACGCAGAGACGCCGGAGGACCCCTACGCCTTCTCGGGCTTCGGCGGCGTGGGACGCAAGGCGTGAGACTTCAGGCACAGACGGCGGGCGCGCCCAGCGCCCCGGCGGCGCCCGTCGCAGCGCCGGCCACCGCGCCCGCGGCGGCCCCGCACGGCGGCATCGAGGACCGGATCGCCCGCTTCGCGACGATCTGGGGACGGGCGATCTTCCCCGTCACGGCCACCTCGCTGACCCGCACCGAGTTCGAAAGGCACCTTCTGCCCCTCACCCGGACGCTCACCGATGCCCTGCGGGCCCGGCCCTTCGACGCCTCGGTCGCCCAGCAGGTGGGGGCGGAACTCGTCGCCGTGCACTGCACCGACCCCGAGGCCCTGGCCGGCACCCTCGGCGTGATCGAGTCGTACCTGGTGCTCTACTGCGGCCCGGACGGACCCGAGGGCTCCGGCGTGGGGGGCACCGAGGAGTACCGGTCCCGCTGCGCCCGGCTCCAGCACGGCATCGCGGCGGGATACGCCCGGGCCCTGCGCGAGCGCACCCTCAGGGAGCAGGAGGCCATCGCGCGCTCCGCTCTCACCGCCCGCACCGACGCACAGCAGGCCCTGCACGCGAGCGAGGAGCGCTTCCGGGCGGTCTTCGAGGGCGCGGCCGTCGGCATCGGCATCGCCGACCTCGACGGGAACGTCCTGGAGGTCAACGACACCCTGCTGCAGATGTTCGGCGGCCTGGAAGGGCACGTCCGCAGCCGCAACGTCAGCGAGTGGGGCCACCCCGACGACACACCGCACGTCTGGCGGATGTACGGCGAGCTGGTGCGCGGCGAGCGCGAGAGCTACCGCGTGGAGAAGCCGTACTACCGGCACGACGGCACCGTCCTGTGGACCAACCTGACGGTGTCGCTGCTGCGCGACGCCTCCGGCAAGCCGCAGTACCAGCTGGCGCTGATGGAGGACACCACCGAACGCCGGCTGCTGAACCTGCGCCTGCGCTACGAGGCCACCCACGACGCCCTGACCGGCCTGCCCAACCGGACGCTGTTCTTCGAACGGCTGGAGAAGGCCCTCAGCGGAGCCGGCGGCGACCGCTACGGCCTGTGCTACCTGGACCTCGACGGCTTCAAGGCGGTCAACGACAGCCTCGGCCACTCTGCGGGGGACCGGCTGCTGGTGGAAGTCGCCGACCGGCTGCAGAGCTGCGCGACCGGACCCGGCGAGGTCGTCGCCCGGCTCGGTGGTGACGAGTTCGTCGCCCTGACCACGGGCGCCGACACCGAGCAGAAGGTGACCGACCTCGCGGTCCGCATCCTGACCGCCCTGTCCACGCCGATCCGGCTCGAGGGCCGGGAACTGACGGTCCGGGGCAGCATCGGCATCGTCGAGGGCCGAGCCAAGGAGCGCACCGCGGCGGAGGTGCTGCGCAGCGCCGACATCACGATGTACCGGGCCAAGGCGGCCGGCGGCAACCGCTTCGAATTCGCCGACGCCGAGGCCGACGCCCGCGCGATCACCCGCCACGGCCTGACCAACGCCCTGCCGGCGGCACTGGAACGCGGCGAGTTCTTCATCGAGTACCAGCCGCTGGTCCACATGCGTGACGGCAGCGTGCACGGGGCCGAGGCGCTGGTGCGCTGGTCGCACCCGCAGTACGGGGTCCTGGGCCCGGACCGCTTCATCCCACTCGCCGAACGGACCGGGCTGATCGTGCCGCTCGGCCGCTGGGTCCTGGAGGAGGCCGTCCGCCAGGCCCGCATCTGGCAGCGTCAGCACGGAGGCTCGGCCCTGCGGATCAACGTCAACCTCTCGCCGACCCAGCTGCACCACCCCGGCCTGGTCGCCGACACCGTGGCGGTGCTGGAGAAGTCCGGCCTCGCCCCGGGAGCCCTCTGCCTGGAGGTCACCGAATCGGCCCTGATAGGGGCCGACGACGAACTCCTGGAGCCGCTGCGCCGGCTCGCCGCCCTCGGTGTGGACATCGCGCTCGACGACTTCGGCACCGGCTACTCGAACCTGGCCAACCTGCGGCGGCTGCCGGTCAGCGTCCTGAAGCTCGACCGCTCCTTCACCCAGGGGATGCAGCAGCAGCCCGCCAACCCGGTCGACGTCAAGATCGTGGAGGGGATCGTCGCCCTGGCCCACAGCCTCGAACTCGCCGTCACCGTCGAGGGCGTGGAGACCGGAGTCCAGGCCGCCCAGCTGCGCGCCCTCGGCTGCGACACCGCACAGGGCTGGTACTACGCGCGGCCGGGCGCCCCCGACCGCATCCACACCCTCTCCCTCTCGGACGCGGTGCCCACACCTTCCTGACCGCTGCCCCGTCCGGAGGCGGGAGACCGGAGCCGGGCCCGAGGCGGCCCGGCCTGCCTCAGGCGCGCTCCATGCCGACCTCCGTCCCCTGGCCGGGGGTCCGGACGGCCGCCCGGACCCGCTCGTACCGCTCCGCCGTGTCGGCCAGCACCTCGGCGGCCACAGGCAGTCGCTCCTGCTGGTACCGGTCGAGCACCTCCTCCCCGGCGGGCCCGGTGAGGGCGGCGGCCAGCGTCCGGCCTAGGGCGGCCGCGTCCTGGATCCCGGTGTTCATGCCCAGCCCGCCTGCTATGGGCTGCACGTGCGCGGCGTCTCCGGCGAGGAAGACCCGGCCCTCCCGTATCCGCGTGGCCATGCGGACGTTGACCCGCCAGGCCGAGATCCAGGTGGGATCGGTGAGCCGGATCCCCGGCACCCGGGCATGGCGGTCGAAGAGCCGCTGGAAGCTCTCCAGCGAGGGTGGCAGCGGCTCGCCCTGCTCGTCCCGCTCGGGCGAGGCCTGCAGCTGGAAGGAGTCCGTCCCCGGCATCGGGCAGAGCAGTATTCCGCTGCCCTCCGAGGTGAACCACTGGTGCCACACGTCCCGGCTGAGCCCGGGGGCGCCGACATCCCCGAGGACCATCGCGGGCTCCTCCTCACCACTGCCCTCGAAGGGGATGCCGAGCAGTTTGCGGGTGGTGCTGCGCCCGCCGTCGCACCCGGCGAGATAACGCGCCCCGATCACGGTGCCGTCCGCCAGCTCCGCCCGTACCCCGGCCTCGTTCTGGGTGATCGCGGCGAGCTCCGCTCCGTACTCGACCCGCACACCCAGCTCTGCGAGCCGGTCGCGCAGGGCCTCCTCGATCTGCCACTGCCCGATCAGCAGCCCTGCTGCGGTGGGGGTGTCGTTGATGTGTTCCCCGTCGAAGTACTTGCGCAGGACGACGCTCCCACTGCCGGTGGCGGCCAGGGTTTCGAGCACCCCGAGCTCCTGGAAGATCTCGAGGCTGCCCGGCAGCAGTCCCTTGCCCCGGGATTCGCGGTGCGGCTCCGTGCGCCGGTCGATGACCCGCACGGCGATTCCGCGCTGAGCGAGGTCGCAGGCGAGCGTCAGTCCGGTGGGGCCGGAGCCGGCGATCAGTACATCGGTCATCGGATGTCCTCTCTTCGTCGTTGCCTCAAGGAAAGCGGCTCCCCACCAAAAAAGCAACCCGGTTACAAAAATAACCCGGTCACGAATCCGTGCTACGCTCTGCGGTATGGAGAACACGACGGGACTGCGCGAGAACAAGAAGCTCCGTACGCGCCACCGGCTGGCGGCCACGGCGCTCGAGCTCTTTCTGGAACGGGGCTTCGACGCCGTATCGGTGGCTGACGTCGCCGCCGCGGCCGAGGTCTCCAAGCCCACCCTCTTCCGGTACTTCCCGAGCAAGGAGGACCTGCTGCTCGACCGGTTCGCCGACCATCAGGACGAGGCGGCGCGCATCGTGCGCGAGCGGCCCGCCGGCCGCACGCCGGTGGGCGCGGTGCACGAGCACTTCCTGGCGGCCCTGGCCGAGCGGGACCCCATCACCGGGCTGTGCGACCACCCGAACGTGAAAGCCTTCGCGAGGCTGCTCTACAGCACCGCCAGCCTGCAGACCCGGCTGGGCCACTACACCGACCGCGAGGTGGAGCTGCTCGCCGCCGTCTTCGAGGCGGAGGCGGTCACCCCGCTCGCCGCCCGCCTGGCGGCGATACATCTGGTGGCGGTCCGCCACGAGTTGGGCCGGGAGAACTGGCGCCGGATCGACTCCGGCCAGAGCGCCGACGAGGCCTACGAGGCCGCGGTGGCCGATGCCGACCAGGCCTTCGCGATGGTGGCCGACGGACTGGACAGGGCCCTGCCCGCGGCCCCGCCCGCGGGCAGGGCCCCGACCCCGGTCGCACCCTCCGCATGACCGCCGCTGCGCACGCGGTGCGGGCGGCCCCGCCGCTGCCCCGTCAGCCGATCAGTATCCGCTTCAGCTCGCGGGCCGCGCGCGGGGGAGCCACGTCGGTGCGGTGCGCCAGGGCGATCGTGCGGCGCAGCGGGGATCCCGCCAGCGGGGTCACCCGCAGGCCCGGGCCGGCGCGGTCCACCACCATCGCCGGGACCACCGCGATACCGAGCCCCGCCCGGACGAAGCCCAGGACCGCGTCCATCTCTCCGCCCTCCACGGTGAAGGCCGGCTCGAAGCCCTCCGCGCGGCAGGCCGCCACCGTGAGCTCGCGCAGGTCATAGCCGTGCCGGAACATCGCCATCGGCTCGTCCCGCAGCCCCGCGATGGTCAGCTCGCCGTCCCCGCCGGGCGCCGGGCGCTCGGCGGACGAGACCACCACGAGGTCTTCCGTCAGCAGTTCCACCGTGGTCAGGGCCGGGGCCGACGGCGGCAGCGGCAGCGCGATCAGCGCGAGGTCCAGGGCGCCGCGCGCGAGCTCCCGTACGAGGTCGAGCGATCCGCTCTCCTCGATCAGCAGCTCGATCCCCGGATGCGCGTCGTGGAAGGCCCGCAGTACATCCGGCAGCAGGCCCGTGCAGATGCTGGGCGTGGCACCCAGCCGGACGCGCCCGCGGCGCAGCTGCGCCAGTTCCTGCACCTCGAGCCGCGCGGTGTCCGCGTCCGCCAGGATCCGCCGGGCCAGCGGCAGCAGCGTCTCACCCGCGTCGGTGAGCGTGATGTTGCCCCGCGCCCGGCTGAACAGCTCGGCCCCGAGCTCCCGTTCGAGCGCCTTGATCTGCTGGGAAAGCGAGGGCTGGGCCACGTGCACCCGCTCCGCGGCCCGGGTGAAATGCCGGGTCTCGGCGACGGCCACGAAGTACAGGAGCTGCTGGAACTGCATCCGCCCAGGTTAACGCCCTCGATAGCCATTCTCTATCGATATCAGCTCCATCATGTCTTGGACCTTTCGGGACCTTCGTCCTTACCGTCGAGGACATGGCTCTGGCAACGCGGACGGATCGACGGCCGTCCACCACACGAACGATCTGGGACTCCTCCGTCGGTAAGAAGTCCGTGATGGCGGTATCCGGCCTGATCATGCTCGGCTACCTGGTCGTGCACATGCTCGGAAACCTCAAGATCTTCTTCGGGGCGGACGAGTTCAACGGCTACGCCCACTGGCTGCGCACCCTCGGCTCGCCCTTCCTGCACCACGAGTGGGCCCTGTGGATCGTCCGCGTGGGGCTGCTCGCCGCGGTCGTCGCCCACGCCGTGTCCGCGTACCAGCTCAGCCGCCGCGACATCAAGGCCCGCCCGGTGAAGTACGCCCACAAGCGCCGCCGCGCGAGCTACGCCACCCGCACCATGCGCTGGGGCGGGGTCATCCTCGGCCTGTTCATCGTCTGGCACCTGCTCGACCTCACCACGCTCACCGTCAACGAGCGCGCCTGGGCCGGCCACCCGTACGAGAACGTCCTGTCCACCTTCTCCACCTGGTACGGGAACACCGTCTACATCGTGGCGATGGCCGCCCTCGGCCTGCACGTCCGGCACGGCTTCTGGAGCGCGGCGCAGACCCTCGGCGCGGGCAACGCCCGCCGCGAGCGGACGCTGAAGTTCCTGGCCAACGGCCTGGCCCTCGTCCTCTTCACCGGCTTCGTGTCCGTCCCCCTAGCCGTCATGACCGGAGTGGTGAACTGACCATGAGCGCACACCAGCACGACCGCGGGCAGCACGACCGCGAGCAGCCCGCCCACAAGCAGCACCCCGGCTACGCCGGCTACACCACCGGCGATCCCGTCGCCGACACCAAGGCCCCCGAAGGACCGATCGCGGACCGCTGGGACCGCCGCCGCTTCGAGGCGAAGCTCGTCAACCCGGCCAACCGCCGCAAGCACACCGTCATCGTCGTCGGCACCGGCCTGGCGGGCGGGGCGGCCGGCGCGACACTCGCCGAACAGGGCTATCACGTCGTCCAGTTCTGCTTCTCCGACTCCCCGCGCCGGGCCCACTCCATCGCCGCCCAGGGCGGCATCAACGCCGCCAAGAACTACCGCAACGACGGCGACTCGGTGCACCGCCTCTTCTACGACACCGTCAAGGGCGGCGACTTCCGCGCCCGCGAGTCCAACGTCCACCGCCTCGCCCAGATCTCCGTCGAGATCATCGACCAGTGCGTGGCCCAGGGCGTCCCCTTCGCCCGCGAGTACGGCGGCCTCCTCGACACCCGCTCCTTCGGCGGCGTCCAGGTGTCCCGCACCTTCTACGCCCGCGGCCAGACGGGCCAGCAGCTCCTCCTCGGCGCCTACCAGGCACTCTCCCGGCAGATCGCCGCGGGCAACGTCGAGATGCACGCCCGCACCGAGATGCTCGACCTGATCGTCGTCGACGGAGTGGCCCGGGGCATCGTCGCGCGCGACCTGATCACCGGCGAGATCTCCACCCACTACGCCGACGCCGTGGTGCTGGCGAGCGGCGGCTACGGCAACGTCTTCTACCTCTCCACCAACGCCATGAACTCCAACGCGACCGCCGTCTGGCGGGCGCACCGGCGCGGAGCGTACTTCGCCAACCCCTGCTTCACCCAGATCCACCCCACCTGCATCCCGCGCACCGGCGACCACCAGTCCAAGCTCACCCTGATGAGCGAGTCCCTGCGCAACGACGGCCGCATCTGGGTCCCCAAGGCCAAGGGCGACACCCGCGCCGCGGCCGACATCCCCGAGGCGGAGCGCGATTACTACCTGGAGCGGATCTACCCCTCCTTCGGCAACCTCGTGCCCCGCGACATCGCCTCCCGCGCCGCGAAGAACGTCTGCGACGAGGGCCGCGGCGTCGGACCCGGCGGCCAGGGCGTCTACCTCGACTTCGCCGACGCCATCCGCCGCATGGGCCGGGACAAGGTCGCCGAGAAGTACGGCAACCTCTTCGACATGTACGAGCGGATCACCGCGGAGAACCCGTATGAGGTCCCCATGCGGATCTACCCCGCCGTGCACTACACGATGGGCGGCCTGTGGGTCGACTACGACCTCCAGACCACCGTCCCCGGCCTCTTCGCCATCGGCGAGGCCAACTTCTCCGACCACGGCGCCAACCGCCTCGGCGCCTCCGCCCTCATGCAGGGCCTCGCCGACGGCTACTTCGTGCTCCCCTCCACGATCAACGACTACCTGGCCCGCCACCCGCACCGGAACGCCGTCGACGACACCCACCCCGAGGCCGTGGCGGTCGTGCACGAGACCCGTGAACGCCTCACGCGACTGCTCGCCGTCGACGGCGACCGCACCCCCGACTCCTTCCACCGAGAGATCGGCGAACTCATGTGGGAGTACTGCGGAATGGCCCGCAGCGAGGAAGGGCTGCGCAAGGCGCTCGACCGCATCCCGGAGATCCGCGAGGAGTTCTGGCGCCGCATCAAGGTCCCCGGCCGGGGCGAGGAGTTCAACCAGTCGCTGGAGAAGGCCAACCGCATCGTCGACTACCTCGAACTCGCCGAGCTGATGTGCCTCGACGCGCTCCACCGCGCCGAATCCTGCGGCGGCCACTTCCGCGAGGAGTCCCAGACCCCCGACGGCGAGGCGGCCCGCCAGGACGAGGCCTTCTCCTACGCCGCCGCCTGGGAGTTCACCGCCACCGGCGCCGCCCCCGTCCTGCACAAGGAAGACCTCGTCTTCGAGTACGTCCACCCCACCCAGCGGAGCTACGCATGAAGCTCACCCTGCGCGTCTGGCGCCAGCGCGGCGCCGACGCCCCCGGCCACATGGCCTCGTACGAGGTCGACGGCATCTCGAAGGACATGTCCTTCCTGGAGATGCTCGACACCCTCAACGAGGACCTCATCCTGCGCGGTGAGGACCCGGTCGCCTTCGACCACGACTGCCGCGAGGGGATCTGCGGCGCCTGCAGCCTCGTCATCAACGGCGACGCGCACGGCCCGGAACGCACCACCACCTGCCAGCTCCACATGCGGTCCTTCGCCGACGGCGACACCATCGACGTCGAGCCCTGGCGGGCCGCCGCCTTCCCCGTGGTCAAGGACCTCGTCGTCGACCGCGGCGCCTTCGACCGGATCATCCAGGCCGGCGGCTACATCACCGCCCCCACCGGAGCCGCCCCCGAGGCGCACGCCACCGCCGTACCCAAGGCCGACGCCGACTTCGCCTTCGAGCACGCCGAGTGCATCGGCTGCGGCGCGTGCGTGGCGGCCTGCCCCAACGGCTCCGCGATGCTCTTCACCTCCGCCAAGGTCAACCACCTGAACGTCCTGCCGCAGGGCTCCCCGGAGCGCGAGACCCGGGTGCTGGACATGGTGGCCCGGATGGACGAGGAGGGCTTCGGCGGCTGCACCCTCACCGGCGAGTGCGCCACGGCCTGCCCGAAGGGCATCCCGCTGCCGTCGATCGCCGCGATGAACAAGGAGTGGCTGCGGGCGGTGCGCAAGGGTCCCCGCTGATCCCGGGTCCACGCCCTGCGCCGCCCGCACCTGCCCCCCGCCCCGCGCCCGCCCCGCCCCTGCGCCGATCGGCTGACCGGCGCGGCCCACACCGCGCCGCGCCCCGGCGGGACGGGGGCCATGGGGGACAGTGACCCCATGCCAGAAGCCCCCGCAGGGTCCGGACCGCGCCGCCGCACCGTACTGGCCGCCGCCCTCGCCCCGCTGGCCGTGGCCGGGTGCTCCGGCGAGGAGGCCCCCCGCACCCCGGCGCCCGGCGCACAGGCCGGGCCCAAGGACGCGTTGATCATGGTCATCCGGCACGCGGAGAAACCGTACGCCGGTGCCGTCGGCTGGGACGTGGAGGGCGAGGAGGATCCCGGCTCGCTGGCCGGCCGCGGCTGGCGCCGGGCCGAGGAGCTCCCGCGGCTCTTCCCGCCGGCCCCCCGTTCCACGCTGCCCCGCCCCGCCGCGGTCTTCGCGGCCGGCGGGAAGGCGGGCGCCCCCGCGCGGTGCAGGCAGACCGTGACGGCGCTGGCCGCCGCGCTGCGCACCCCCGTACGCGCCGAGTTCGCGGTCGGCGCCGAAGCCGCCCTCGCACAGGCCGCGTTGGCCGCGCCCATGCCCGTACTCGTCTGCTGGGAGCACATCGGGATCCCGCGCCTGATCCGGGCCCTCGGCGCCCACCAGGTCCCCGGCACCCCGGCCACCTGGCCCGACCGCCACGACCTCGTCTGGATGTTCACCCGCCGCCAGGGGCAGTGGAGCTTCCGCGAACTGCCGCAGCACCTGCTCCCCGGCGACGCCTGAGCCTCGTCGTCGGGTGCCCGGCAGCCTATGCCTTCCCGGCCGCCTTCCCATCCGCCTTCCCGGCCGCCGCCCCCTCGCGGCCGCCCCCGAGGGCCCGCGCCAGGTACGGAGCGGTACGGCTGCCCGCCGCGGCGGCCACCTGCGACGGAGTGCCCGCGGCGACCACCCGGCCGCCCGCCGTGCCGCCGCCCGGTCCCAGGTCGATGACCCAGTCCGCGCCCGCCACCACGTCCATGTCGTGCTCCACGACCACCACCGAGTGCCCGGCGTCCACCAGCCCGTGCAACTGCCGCAGCAGCACCCGTACATCGGCCGGATGCAGCCCGGTCGTCGGCTCGTCCAGCAGGTACAGCGTGTGGTCCCGGCGCAGCCGCTGCAGCTCCGTCGCCAGCTTGATCCGCTGAGCCTCGCCACCCGAGAGCTCCGTGGCCGGCTGACCCAGCCGCAGGTAGCCCAGCCCGATCTCCTCCAGTGCCCGCAGGCTGTGCGCCGCCGCCGGCACCTCCGCGAAGAATCCGGCCGCCGACTCCACCGTCAGGCCCAGCACCTCCGCGATGTTCAGCCCCGCGTACCGGACCGCCAGGGTCTCGGCGTTGTAGCGCGCCCCCGCGCACGTGGGGCACGGGGCGTACGTACTCGGCAGGAACAGCAGCTCCACCGAGACGAAACCCTCGCCCTGGCAGGTCTCGCACCGGCCGCCCGCCACGTTGAAGGAGAACCGGCCCGCCTTCCAGCCCCGCGCCCGCGCCTGCGGGGCCGCCGCGAACAGCTTGCGCACCACGTCGAACAGCCCGGTGTACGTGGCCAGGTTGGACCGTGGGGTCCGGCCGATCGGCTTCTGGTCCACCTCCACGAGCCGCCGTACGGGGAAGTCCGGGTCCGCGAGCCGCTCGCCGACCTCCCCGGCCAGCACCTGCCCCACGAGCGTGGACTTGCCCGACCCCGACACCCCGGTCACGGCCGTGAACACCCCGAGCGGGAACTCCGCCTCCAAGCCCCTCAGGTTGTGCCGGTCCACCCCGGCCAGGCGCACCGCCCCGGTCGCCCCGCGGACCGGCCGGGGCGCCCCGGCCGGTTCCCGCGCCGCGAACAGGTGCCGGGCCGTCGCCGACTCGGCCACAGCGGCCAGGGCCTGCGGCGGCCCGCTGTGGAGAACCTGCCCGCCGTGCTCCCCGGCCAGCGGCCCCACGTCCACCAGCCAGTCCGCGTGCCGCACCACATCGAGATCGTGTTCCACGACGAAGACCGTGTTCCCGGCCTCCTTCAGCCGGTCCAGTACGCCGAGCAGGGCCTCGGTGTCGGCCGGGTGCAGCCCCGCCGACGGCTCGTCCAGTACGTACACGACGCCGAACAGCCCCGACCGCAGTTGCGTCGCCAGCCGTAGCCGCTGCAGCTCGCCCGCGGACAGGGTCGGTGCGGTCCGGTCCAGACTCAGATAGCCGAGCCCCAGCTCCGTGACGGGCCCGATCCGGGAGCGCAGGTCCTCGGCGAGCACCCGGGCGGCCTCCCCGTCCAGGGACGCGGAGGCCAGTACGGCGTCCAGGTCGGTCAGCGCCAGAGCCGCCAGCTCCGCGATGCTCCGACCGGCGAAGGTGACGGCGAGGGCCTCGGGGCGCAGCCGTCGTCCCTCGCACACCGGACACGGCGAATCGGTGAGGAACTTCTCGGCGCGGGCCCGCAGGGTGGCGCTCTTGCTGTCGGCGAAGGTCCGCATGACGTAGCGGTGGGCGCTCATATAGGTGCCCTGGTAAGGCCGTTGGATCCGCTCGGCGTCCCGCACCGGGTGCACGGTCACCACCGGCTGATCCTCGGTGAACAGGATCCACGCGCGGTCCTTCGCGGGCAGTTCCCGCCACGGCCGGTCCACATCGTGGCCGAGCGCCTCCAGGATGTCCCGCAGGTTCTTGCCCTGCCAGGCCCCCGGCCAGGCGGCGATCGCCCCCTGACGGATCGACAGACCTGGTTCCGGCACCAGGAGTTCCTCGCTGGTGCGGTGGATTCGGCCGAGCCCGTGACAGGAAGGGCAGGCCCCGGCGGCGGTGTTGGGCGAGAAGGAGTCGGAGTCGAGCCGCTCGGCACCCGGCGGATAGGTCCCGGCCCGCGAGTAGAGCATCCGCAGGGAGTTGGACAGCAGGGTCACCGTGCCGACCGAGGAACGCGAGCCGGGGGAGGAGCGCCGCTGCTCCAGCGAGACGGCCGGCGGCAGCCCGGTGACGGAGTCCACCTTCGGCGCGCCGATCTGGTGGATCAGCCGGCGGGCGTACGGGGCCACGGACTCGAAGTACCGACGCTGGGCCTCGGCGTAGAGCGTGCCGAACGCGAGCGAGCTCTTGCCGGACCCGGAGACCCCGGTGAACACGGTCAGCGCGTCGCGCGGGATGTCCACGTCGACGCCGCGCAGATTGTGCTCCCGGGCGCCCCGGACCCGTACGTAGGGGTCGCCGTGGGCCTGAGGTGCAGTGGACTGGTGCATTCGTCCCAGTTTAGGGCCTCGGCGGCGGAGGGCCGGGCCCGGGGGCCCGGCCGGCACGCGATGCCGATCTCCGGCTTTCCCGACGCTCCGTCACGGCATGTCCGCCGAGCCCCGGAGTCCGGCGATCCGGGCCAGCCGCGCGTACGAGTCCAGCAGCGCCGTCCGGTCGTACGTCGAGGTGGTGACCAGCAGTTCGTCCGCGTCGGTCAGGTCGGCGATCTCCGAGAGCAGGTCCGCCACCTGGTCCTGCGTGCCGTGGACGTGGCCGGTGAGGGCGCCCTCGTACAGCTCGCGTTCCTTCGCGGTCATTTCCAGGGCCTCGATCTCCTCGGCCGGGCGCAGCGGGGGGAAGCTGCCCCGGGTGCGGGAGTGCGCGAGGGACCAGGCCTCCGGGACCAGGATGCGGCGGGCTTCCTCCTCGGTGGCGGCGACCGCCACCGTCCCGGAGACCACGACGTACGGTTCCGCGCCCCGGGCGGAGGGCCGGAACTCCTTGCGGTACCCCTGGACGATCCCGCTCACCCGGTCGCGGGCCCGCAGGTCGCCCACCACCAGCGGCAGCCCGGCCCGGGCGGCGATCGCGGCCCCCTCGCCGGTGGCCAGGACGTAGGCCGGGATCCGTAGCCCCTCGGCCGGCCGGGCGTGCACCTCGGGGTGGGCCCGCTGGGTGCCGTCGAGCCAGCCCAGCAGTTCGGTCAGCTGTTCCTCGAAGCGGTCGGCGTCGCCGGTGTCACGGCCCAGCGCCCGCCGGATGCCGTTGGTGAAGCCGACGGAACGGCCGAGCCCCATGTCGATCCGGCCGGGGAACAGCGACTCCAGAACCCCGAACTGCTCGGCGACCACCAGCGGCTGGTGGTTGGGCAGCATGACCCCGCCCGTGCCGACCCGGATCCGGTGCGTCGCTCCGGCGACGGCGGCCGCCAGCACGGTCGGCGCCGAGCCCGCGACGCCGGGCACGCTGTGGTGTTCCGACACCCAGAAGCGGTGGTACCCGAGATCCTCGGCCGCCCGGGCCAGTTCCACGGTGTCGCGCAGGGCCTGCGGGGCCGGGTGGCCCCGGCGGGTGCGCGACCGGTCGAGTATCGAGAGTTTTCGGATCACACAGGAGTCAACACCAGTCGGCCGTGAGGATTCCCCGTACGGCTCTCCTACGCTGGCGGAATGAGCGAGCACACCACTCGGCCGCTGGCCGTCTTCGACCTCGACAACACGCTGGCGGACACCGGTCACCGCCAGCACTTCCTGGAGCGCCGCCCGCGGGACTGGACGGGCTTCTTCGCCGCCGCCCCGGCCGATCCGCCGCTCGCGCGCGGGGTCGCGCTCGCGGTGGAGAACGCGGCCGACTGCGAGGTGGTGTACCTGACCGGGCGCCCGGAGCGGTGCCGGGCGGACACGCTCGACTGGCTCGCGCGGCACGGTCTGCCGGAGGGGCGGCTGTTCATGCGCGGCAACCAGGACCGCAGGCCGGCCCGCACGACCAAGGTGGAGGTCCTGCGGCGGATCTCCCGCGGCCGGGAGGTGCGGATGCTCGTCGACGACGACGAGCTCGTCTGCCAGGCAGCGCGCGCCGCCGGATTCCGGGTGGTGCTCGCCGACTGGGCCGCGGATGCGCCGGAGCTGGAGGCGGCCCAGGAGGTCGACGGCCGGACGTGATCCCGAGGCGGGCCCCGAGGCGGGCCCCGGGGCGGTGCCCGAGGCCCCGGCCCCGGACCGCGGCCCCCGGCCCCGGACCGCGGCCCCCGGCCCCGGCCCGCGGCCCCCGGCCCCGGCCCGCGGCCCCCGGCCCCGGACCCGGACGGGCCTCAGTCCTCGCCGTCGAGGCGGAAGCCGACCTTGAGCCCCACCTGGTAGTGGGCGATCTCCCCGTTCTCGATGTGGCCGCGTACCTGAACCACCTCGAACCAGTCCAGATTCCGCACGGTCTGGCCCGCCCGGGCGATCCCGTTGCGGATGGCCTGATCGATGCCCTCGTGGGAGGTGCCGACGATCTCGGTCACCCGGTACGTGTGATTGGACATGGAGGTCTCCCGACGGTGGGTGGCTCTTGCCTGGTTCCAAGGTGCCCCAGTAAGTCCCGCTCCGCGAACTTTGAGCGAACAATCCCGAGCGAAAGGCCCTTGACCGGCCTATTGGTCTATGCCAATTTCGAGCCATCTGAGATCGAGCCCAGAAGGTGACCCCCTTGAAGATGCGCTTCCTCGCCGTGTGCACCGCCCTCGCGGCCGCTGCCGCCCTCACGGGCTGCAGTCAGTCGGCCGACTCGGCCGGAGGGGCGCAGAAGGTCACGCTCTGGCTGATGAAGGGCAGCGCCTCGGAGGACTTCATCAGCCAGTTCACCGCCGCGTTCGAGAAGGAACACCCCGGCCTCGACCTGGACGTCAGGATCCAGGAGTGGACGGGCATCGGCGACAAGGTCAACGCCGTCCTCGACGGCACGGGCAAGGAGAGCGCCGACGTCATCGAGGTCGGCAACACCCAGGTCGCCAAGTACATCGAGACCGGCGGCCTCGAAGAGCTCACCCTCGAAGGCCTTCGCGAGTGGGGCAGCACGGACTGGCTCAAGGGCCTCGCCGACCCGGGAACCATCAACGGCGCCCAGTACGGAGTCCCCTGGTACGCGGCCAACCGGGTGGTCATCTACCACAAGGACCTCTTCGCGAGCGCCGGGATCAAGACCCCGCCCAAGAACCGCCAGGAGTGGATCCAGGCCACCCAGAAGCTCGACAAGGGCGACCAGCAGGGCATCTACCTCGCGGGCCAGAACTGGTACGTCCTCGCCGGCTTCATCTGGGACGAGGGCGGCGAACTCGCCGTCGAGACCGGCGGCAAGTGGGTCGGCGCCCTCGACGACGACAAGGCGCTGGCCGGCATGGACTTCTACAAGCAGCTCCAGGCCCTCGGCGACGGCCCCGAGGACGCCGACGAGGAGACGCCCCCGCAGTCGCAGGTCTTCGCCCGCGGCGGGGTCGCCCAGATCATCGCGCCGCCCGGCCAGGCCGCCGAGATCGAGGCGGCCAACTCCGCCCTGAAGGGCAAGCTCGGCTTCTTCCCGATCCCCGGCAAGACCTCCGACAAGGCCGGCGCCGTCTTCACCGGCGGCTCCGACCTGATCATCCCGGAGCGGACCAAGCAGCGGAAGGGCGCCGTGGACGTGATCACCGCCCTCGTCAGCGAGAGATGGCAGACCGAACTCGCCCGCACCATGAGCTACGTACCCAACAAGACCACCCTCGCGCACGTCGTCGAGGGCAACGAGGGCGCCGCCAACATGGCCCCCGGCGCCGCCCAGGGCCGGGCCACCCCCACCTCCGCCCGCTGGGCCGAGGTCGAGGCGAAGAACCCGATCAAGCCCTTCATGACGGCCGTGCTCACCGGCCGCGACCCCAAGCAGGCCGCCAGGACCGCCTCCGAGGAGATCGGCAAGGTGCTCAGCTCCGACCGCTGAGCCGGGGCACCGCCGAGTTCAGCGTCCGCACATCCGAGGGCCGCTGAGCGGTCATGTCGAATCCAGCCGGTCACGGAAGAAGTAAAGGAGCCAGGCCACGCACCTGCGGGCCCGGCCCTCCGTGTCCGGATCAGGAGCCGCCATGACCATCGCACCCCTGTCCCCGTCCCCCCTCCCCGCCCCGCCGCTGTCCCCCTCGGCCGCGCCCGCCACCCGCCTCGGCCCCGCCAGGGGCCTGGCCGCGGTGCCCGCCGCGCCTTCCGAAGGACCGCGCTACGCCGTCCGCCTCGCCCGCGACGAGGACGAGGTCCGCGCCGCCCAGCGGTTGCGCCACCAGGTCTTCGCCGGCGAGCTCGGCGCCCGCCTCGACGGGCCCGAGCCCGGCCTCGACACCGACGCCTTCGACGCCTACTGCGACCACCTCCTCGTCATCGACGAGGCGGCCGAACAGGTCGTCGGCACCTACCGGCTGCTTCCCCCGGAGCGCGCGGCCGTCGCCGGCCGCCTCTACTCCGAGGGGGAATTCGACCTCTCGGCCCTCGCCCCCATCCGCCCCGACCTGGTCGAGGTCGGCCGCTCCTGCGTCCACCCCGACCACCGCAACGGCGCCGTCATCGCCCTCATCTGGGCCGGCCTCGCCCACTACATGGACCGCTCCGGGCACAACTGGCTCGCCGGCTGCTGCTCCGTCCCGCTCGCCGACGGCGGGGTCCTGGCCGCCGCCACCCGGGAGACCGCCCTGAAGCGCAGCCTCGCCCCCGAGGAGTACCGAGTCACCCCCCACCTCCCCTGGAGCCCCGAGGGCATCACCTTCCCCGACCGGGTGGAGCTGCCCCCGCTGCTGCGCGGCTACCTCCGCCTCGGCGCCTGGGTGTGCGGCGAACCCGCCCTCGACGCCGAGTTCGGCTGCGCCGACCTCTACGTGCTGCTCTCCCTGCGCCGGACCAACCCGCGCTACCTGAAGCACTTCCGCTCGCTCGTCCCGGGCGCATGAGCGTCTGGCTGCCCACCTCACCCTGCACCCCCGAGGCCTGCGCGGGCCACGAGGGGAGCACGGCGAGCGTCCCGCACGCGGTGCTCAGACTCGCCGCCGCCGTCGCCCTGATCCTGCTGGGGATCCTGGGCGCCCCGCCGGCCCGGCTGCTGCCGGCCGACCCCCGGCACCGGGTGGTACGGGCCTGGTCGGCCGCGCTCCTGCGGGCCTTCGGCATACGGATCACCGTCCACGGCCGCCCGGGCCCGGGCGGCGGCCGGCTCCTGGTCGCCAACCACATCTCCTGGCTGGACATCCCGCTCGTCGCCGCCGCCCTGCCCTGCCGGATGCTGGCCAAGAGCGACATCCGCGCCTGGCCGGTCCTCGGCCGCCTCGCCCGAGGGGCCGGCACCCTGTTCATCGAGCGCGACCGGATCCGCGCCCTGCCCGCCACCATCGGGACGATCACCGGAGCGCTGCTGGCCGGCGACCGGGTCACCGTGTTCCCCGAGGGCTCCACCTGGTGCGGGCGCGCCCAGGGCGCCTTCCGCCGGGCCGCCTTCCAGTCGGCCCTGGACGCGCGGGTCCCCGTACAGCCCCTGCGGCTCACGTACCTGCGGTGCGACGGGAATCCGGCCGGGGCGCCCGCCTTCGTCGGGGACGACCCGCTCACCGCCTCGCTGTGGCGGATCGCCCGGGCCCGCGGGATACGGGCCGAGGTCAGGCTGCTGCCGCGGATCCCGCCGGGCCGGTACGCGCACCGGCGGGACCTCGCGGCGGCAGCTCAGCGGGCCGTCGTCGGAGCCTGGGCCGCCATCCCCGCACCGAACCCGCTACCGGGCATTCCCGCTCAGCCGGCCACGCCGTCGGCGACCGACAGGGACAGCGCGAAGCGGCCCGCGGCGTCCGTCCACCACTGGGTCAACTCCAGCCCGGCGGCCGCCAGTTCCTTGCGTACCCCCTCCTGACGGAACTTCGCGGAGACCTCCGTCAGGATCTCCTCACCCGCCGCGAACGGCACCACCAGATCCAGCGCCCGGATCTTCACCAGCAGGTCCGACCGGGCCCGCAGCCGCATCTCGATCCACTCCTGCTCCTTGTTCCACACCGCCACGTGCGCGAAGTCGGCCGTGTGGAAGTCCGCCCCCAGCTCCCGGTTGACGACCGCCAGCACGTTCTTGTTGAACTCGGCCGTCACCCCCCGGGCGTCGTCGTACGCCGCCACCAGCACGGCCTCGTCCTTCACCAGGTCCGTACCCATCAGCAGCGCGTCTCCGGGCGAGAGCATCGCCCGTACGGACGCCAGGAACACCGCCCGCTCGGGTGGCAGCAGGTTCCCGATCGTGCCGCCCAGGAACACCACCAGCCGGGGCCCGGGGGAGTCCGGCAACCGCAGCGCACGCGTGAAGTCGGCCAGCAGGGCGTGCACCCGCAGCCCCGGATGCTCCGCCAGCAGCGTCTCGGCCGCACCCCGCAGCGCGCTCTCGCTCACGTCCACCGGAACGTAGGTGTCCAGCGCGGGCATCGCCTCGATGAGGTGCCGGGTCTTCTCCGAGGACCCGGAACCCAGCTCCACCAGGGTGCGGGCGCCGCTCTCGGTGGCGATCTCCCGTGCCCGCTCCAGCAGGATCTCCCGCTCGGCGCGCGTCGGGTAGTACTCGGACAACCGGGTGATCTCCTCGAAGAGTTCACTGCCCCGCGCGTCGTAGAACCACTTGGGCGGCAGCGCCTTCGGCGTGTGCGTCAGCCCGTGCAGCACATCCGTACGCAGCGCCGTCTCCGCGGCGTGCTCGTCGAGTGTCCGGGTCAACTGAAAGTCGTTCACGGGGAGTTCTCCTTGAGCGGGGTCAGTTCGACCCGTGTACGGGTGGCGGTCAGCAGGGTCCGGTCGGGCACTTCGCGCCACCGGGTGTCGTCGTCGTACGGCTCGGAGGCCACCACGGTGCGCCGCCGCTCCGCGTCGGCCAGGTACCAGAGCGAATCGCCCCAGGCCGTCGCGGCGATGGTGACGCCGTCCGTGAGCAGCAGGTTCAGCCGGGAGCCCGGCGCTGCCGAAGCCAGTTCCCGGACCGGCTCGGCGAGGGCCGTGCCGAGGTCGTCCCCGGCCCGCAGCCGGTGCAGGACCAGCGCCCAGATCAGCGCCGAGTCCGTGCGCGCGGCCAGCCGGAGCAGTTCCGCGGGCGGCAGCCCGGCAGCGAGCGCGGCGGCGGAGTCCGGCCAGTGCCGCACCGAGCCGTTGTGGCTGAACAGCCACGGCCCGTCCGAGAACGGCGCGGCGGCCGCCTCCCCGTCGGCCCCGGGGTTCGTGGCGTCCCGTACGGCGGCCAGTGCGGCCCCGGTACGGACCACCCGGGCGAGATCGGTGAAGGTCAGGTCGCTCCAGATCGGCCCGGCCCGCCGGTAGCGGGCGGGGACCGGGTCGTCCTGCGCGTACCAGCCGATGCCGAAGCCGTCGGCGTTGACCGTCCCGGACCGCTGGTGGCGCGGCTCCCAGGACTGGCGCACCAGCGAGTGCTCCGGCTCGCTCAGCAGCCTTCCGAGCGTCACCACCGGGCCCACATAGGCAAGATGACGGCACATCAGACGTCCCTCGCGGTCCGGAACCCGGAGAAGATCTGCCGCCGCACCGGAAGGTCCCAGTTGCGGAACGTGCCCCGGCAGGCCACCGGGTCCACCGCGAAGGATCCGCCGCGCAGCACCTTGTGCTCCGGCCCGAAGAACACCTGCGAGTACTCCCGGTACGGGAAGGCGCGGAAGCCCGGGTACGGCAGGAAGTCGGAGGAGGTCCACTCCCACACGTCGCCGATGAGCTGGCGCACCCCGAGGGGGGAGGCCCCGGCCGGGTAGCTGCCCGCGCGCGCCGGGCGCAGGTGCCGCTGGCCGAGGTTGGCATGGGCGGGGGTCGGGTCGGCGTCGCCCCACGGGTAGCGGGTGGAGCGGCCGGTCGCCGGGTCGTGCCGGGCGGCCTTCTCCCACTCCGTCTCGGTGGGCAGCCGCCGCCCCGCCCAGCGGGCGTAGGCATCCGCCTCGTACCAGCTGACGTGCAGCACGGGCTCCTCCTCCGGCACCGGTTCGGTCACCCCGAAGCGGCGGCGCAGCCACTGGCCGGCCTCCTGGTGCCAGAACAGAGGGGCCTCGATGGAGTGCTCGCGGATCTGCTCCCAGCCCGGCGCCGCCCACCAGCGGGGATCGCGGTAGCCGCCGTCCGCGATGAACGCCAGGTACGCGGCGTTGGTCACCGGCAACGTGTCGATCCAGAAGGGCGCGCTGTCCCGGACGTGCGCCGGCCGTTCGTTGTCCAGCGACCACGGCTCCGCGGAGGTGCCCATCGTGAACGGGCCGCCGGGGACGAGGACTTCGGCGGCGAGCGGCGGATCGTAGGGGGCGTCCGGTTCCGGGGCGGTCAGCACGGCGGCGCCCCGTCGGAGCTGATGGGTGATCAGCATGGTCTCGTCGTGCTGCTGCTCGTGCTGGGCGATCATCCCGAAGGCGAAGCCGTCGTCGAGGAGCGTGCTGCCCTCCAGCGGGGTGCTCTCCAGCAGGTCGAAGACCCGGCCGCGCACCTCGGCCGCGTACCGGCGGGCCTCGGCGGGCCCGAGCAGCGGCAGCCTGGGCCGCTCGGCGCGCGGGTGCTCGAAGGCGTCGTAGAGGGGGTTGATCTCCGGACGCATCGACTCGCGCCCGGCGACGCGACGGAGCAGCCAGAGCTCCTCCTGGTTCCCGATGTGCGCCAGGTCCCAGACGAGCGGGGACATCAGCGGGGAGTGCTGGGCGGTCAGGTCCTCGTCGGTCACCGCGTCGGTGAGGCCGGCCGTACGTATGCGCGCCGCGGTGAGGGCGGCGGCCGCCCGCTCCCGCAGGTCGGCGGGGGGCCCGAGAGGTCCCGTGGATTCGATGGGTGCGGTGGTCATCGGCGGACCTCTTTCCCGGTGAGCACCTGTGCGGACTCGTCGTCGGCCGGACATCGGCCGCGCAGTACGTAGCGTTCGGTGAAGTCGCCCACCGCGTCCCGGACATGGGTGCCGGCACCCAGCCGGGGCAATGCCTCGGCTGCGGCCAGGAAACAGGCCTTCGCGGAAGCCCGCAGTTCGGGATCGGCCAGGGCGTGCCGGGCGGCCGACCGCCAGAGCGGATTGCGGGGCGCGGGCCGCGTGCCGTAGGAGTCGGCCAGTGCCTTGGCCACCCGGTACGCGGTCTCGGCGGCCTCCGGATCGTCGAACAGCGCGTGCACGACGGCCACCGGGACCAGCCAGCCGTCGTCGCCGGGCTGCGCGTCGATCATCCGCAGTTCCAGGTGGCCGCGCGGCCGAACCGGTGGGAAGAGGGTGGTCAGGTGGTAGTCCAGGTCCTCGGCGGTGGGCGCCCGCAGCCCGGGGTGCCCGCCCGTGCGCAGCCAGTCGCGGAAGGTCGTACCGCCCGGGGTCCGCCACGGGTCGCCGTCGTGGGACCGTACGCACATCACCTCGGTGTCCAGGGCCTGCCGCACCCACCCGGCCCGGGGATCCGCGTCGAGGGGCGGGGCGAGGGTGCGCCGGGTGTCCAGGTCGCTCCAGATCCCCTGGCGGGAGCAGCGCCATCCGGCGTACGGGCCCTCGTACGCGGGGGAGTTGGCGAAGGCGGCCACCATGACCGCACCCAGCAGGTGCGCCAGCCGCCAGCGGCGGCCGTGGCCGAGGATGCCCGGTTCCTCGTACCCGGCGTCCACGCAGACCTGCACGGAGGCGGAGGCGCACATCATGGCGCGCCCGGCCGGACCGGTGCGGTCGAAGTAGGCCTCCATCGCGTCGTACCGCGGGCTGTTCAGCAGCCGGCGGTACGGGCGGCGGGGGTCGCGGCCGAGGCCGCGCAGGACCATGCCCTGGCTCAGCAGGGCGGCGCGTACGGCGGTGAGGTCGGCCTGCAGGTCGTCCACGCAGCCGGTGAGGGAGGTGGCGGGGGCCGAGCTGAGTTCGAGCTGGCCGCCCGGCTCGACGGTCAGCCGGGAGTGCAGGGGCAGCGCGCGGGCCGCGGCGTGGGCGGCGCGCAGCCGGTCGGGGGGCAGGGGCTCATCGGGGCGCTCGGCGTCCAGGACGAGCCATTCGAGCTCGGCACCTAGGAGGCGGGGCGGGCCCGTCTTGAAGCAGATCCCGTGGAGCAGGTCCTCCGCCTGCGTCTCGCTGATCGAGGGCGGGGAGGTCGGGAAGGTCGCGGAGGGATCGGGCGCCGCATCGGGCGCGGGATCGGGCGCCGGGGCTGGGTCGGGCGCGGGTGGGGGAGCGGATGAGTCCTGGGGCATGACCGGGTCCTCGTCTCCTGTCGTCGGCCGTGACATCACCCGTGCCTACCCCTCCCTGGGGCACAAATTCCTTTGCCGCCGGGAACCGGAGTGCGGAGGATTGCGGCGTGAGCAGCAGATTGCGCGAGATCGCGCGGGAGAACGCGCAGATCCTGGCGGCCGGGGGGTACCGGACGCGGTCGGGACGGCAGGTTCCGCTTGCCGCCGCCCTGGCGGAAGCCAAGGCCGGAACCAGGATATATGGACCAAACCGAGTCATTCCAGATGAAAAGATCGCCTCAGGCGGCGGTACGACGGTCGTCGAGGTCACGGGAGAGAGCAGCACGGTCGCCGCGCGCAGGCTCGCGACCGCCACCCCGACCGACCCGGATCCCGCTCCCGTGGCGGTCCTGAACTTCGCCTCGGCCCGTAATCCCGGGGGCGGTTACGTCCGCGGAGCCAAGGCGCAGGAGGAAGCGCTGTGCCGCGCCTCGGCCCTGTACGAGACGCTGCTCGAAGCCCCGGAGTACTACGAGGTGCACCGCGCGGAGCGCAGCACCTTCTACACCGACCGGGTGATTCACTCGCCCGGGGTGCCCGTGTTCCGCGACGACCGCGGCGGGCTTCTGGAGACCCCGTTCCGGGTCGGATTCCTCACCTCTCCGGCGCCGAACGCGGGCACGATCCGGCGGCAGGAACCGGAGCGGATCGCCGAGATCCCGGGGGCACTGGTGCGGCGCGCGGGGCTCGTACTGGAGGTCGCGGCGGTGCACGGGTACCGGCGGCTGGTGCTGGGCGCCTGGGGCTGCGGGGTGTTCCGGAACGACCCGGAGCAGGTGGCCGAGGCCTTCCGGGGACTGCTGGCGGACCGGTTCGCCGGGGCCTTCGAACGGGTGGTGTTCGGCATCCTCGACCGCGACCCCACCACCCGCGAGGCCTTCGCCCGGGCCTTTCCGGCTCCCTAGAACGGGTTCGCCGCCCCCAGCAGGCCTTCCGGCAGATAGGGCGACGAGACGCGGATCCGCCAGCCGCGGCGGCGGGCGTGGCAGGCCAGGGCCAGGATGTCGAGGTTGACCGCGGCCGCTGCGCCGACCGCCCGGTCGGCCACCGAGTAGTGGTCTCGGTGGGCCTCCAGGGCGTCGGCCAGGGCCAGGTTGAAGCTCTCCTCGTCACCCTCCACCAGCTGGGAGAAGGCCACGGCGGGCGCCGGCGGGAAGCCCCAGTCGCGGGTCCGCCCGACGTCGGCGACGGCCCGGTCGGTGGCGGGCTCCGGATCTTCGCCCCGCAGGTAGTCGTGCAGGGCCTGCCGGTAGGAGGCGTAGGCGGAACGGTCCTCCTGTGGGGTGGGGCCGCTCACGACGAGCGGGGCGAGGTCCGCGCGGTTGCCGGTGATCAGCGCGCGGTTCAGGGCCGCGGCCCACGATCCGGGGTCGAGCGGGCGCTCCCGGTCGGCGGAGCCCCCGGCCGCGGCTCCCGCGCGCGTGGCCTCGTACAGCTCCTGCACCAGAGCGTGGGCGGCCGCCGTGCACCGCGGCAGCTCGGGGCGCTCGACGACCAGGGGGCCCTCGGCCAGCGCTGCGACGGCGTCCGCGCGCCGCTCGCGCCCGTACGCCCCCACGCGCGGCGCAGGGGCCTCGAAACCGGTGACCAGCGCCCGCGGCAGGTAGTCCGAGTCGACGGGCGGCTGCCAGCCTTCGCGGCGGTATCCGAGCGCGGCCAAGGCCAGCGGCAGCAGCGGCAGCAGGGTGCGCGGCTCGGCCCGGGGGTCCTCCAGGTGGGAGTACGGGAGCAGCAGCGCGGCCAGCTCGGCGCCGAACTCCTCCCGGTCCCGGGCGGCCAGCGCACGCAGTGCGCGCAGCGCGCCGGTGGCGGGGTCGGCCGAATCGGCGGCCTCGGCGGCTTCGGGTTCACGGGCTGCGGCCCGGGCTCCGGCCCGCCGGCCGGCGACCCGGGCCAGTGCGGCGTCCAGTGCGGCGAGCTTCTCCTGCGGGGAGGGCGGGAACGTCTGATCCTCGACCCCCAGATCCCCGCTGACGTACGCCAGCAGGCCGTTGATCAGCTCCACCGAAGGGAGGCCCGGCCCGCCGGCCCGCTGCGGGGCCCGGCGGGCGAAGTGGAAGGCCTCGCCGTGTCGTTCGGCCTTGTCGGCGAGGACCGCCACACAGAACGCGTCGATCCAGCGGGCGGCGCTGACCGGCTGCGGGTCGCCCCCCGATCCGGAGTCGTAGTCGCGCCCGTAGTCGACGTAGGTGAGGAAGACGTGGAAGGACACCTTCGGGTAGTAGGCGGCGAACGACACGACGCCGGCGGCCGCTTCGGCCGCGTCGCTCAGGATGGCCTTCGCCTCCGGGCTGTCGAGGTCGCGGGGCACCGCCGAGAGCGCGCCGAGACCGTCGAGGAACCCCAGCGTGATCTGCCACCAGTCGTAGGCGTCGATCAGGCCGGCCCTGGACCTGGAGTACACGTCCGAGATCATCCGGTTCGCGAAGTCCTCGCGCACCGCCGCCAGCGCGGCCTCGCTCACCCGGTGTCGTTCTATTCGCATGCCCGCTACTCCCTGTGTACGCCTACGGGCTCACCCTAAGGGGCTGCCGCGCAGGCGATCTCCGAGCCGGTCTCGGGCGGGGCCGGCCTCCCCGGTGGCGGCCTGCTCGTTCGCGCTCCCCCCGTGGGGGAGGCGGTCGGCCTCCCGGCCGATGTGGTCGGTACGGAACGCGCGGCAGCATCGTCTACACCATGACGACGCGAGCGAGCGAGGGTCACGTGACACGGCGGACCGTGACGGTGACGCCGCCGGGCTGGGCCGACGCGTGGGCCGGTGTCGGCCCGATGGTGGTCATCCTCGCCGGGGTGGCCGGGCTGGTACCGGCCACCTGGTCGTACCACGCGCGGACTTCACCGCGGCGGCCCCGCGCGGGCTACTGCCAGCCGTAGCGCTCCCGCAGACGGTCCACGACCAGGCCGAAGCGGCCGCGGTCGAGCGCGCAGGCCTCGCGCCGCATCCCCGACTCGTGCACCCGCAGCACCCGGTCCACGTCCACCCAGGACTCGCGCCCGGCGCTGTCCCACGGGCCCGTTCCGATCGGCACCCACTCCCGGTCGTGGTCGTGCCGCTTGCTCGACAGCTGTACGGCGAGCAGCGTGCGCCCGCCCGCCTCCCGGGCCACGACCAGCACGGGACGGTCCTTGCCGCGGCCGTCGTTCTCCTCGAAGGGCACCCAGGTCCACACGATCTCGCCGGGGTCGGGATCGCCGTCGGGGTCCGGGGCGTACTCGGTCCGCACGCGGCCGATCGCGCGCGGATCGGCTGCCGTGGTCGCGGTGGCCCCGTCGCGCCCGGGCTGCTCGGTGTGGCCGTTGCTGTGGTGGGAAAGTGCCGTCATCCGGGTGAGGGTACTGGGTGGCGCCGTTCCGGTGGAGGAGGTGGGCGCTCGCGCCCGTGCCACGGGTCAGTCGGTGACCAGGGCCAGGACGAGGCCGTCGTAGCCCTTGCTGCCGACCGTCTGCAGGGCGGTGGCGGTCAACCGCGGGTGCTCGGCGATGAGTTCGGTGAACCGCCGAACGCCCTGGACACGGGGGTCGGAACTGTCCGGGTCCGCCACGGCTCCGTCGCGGACGACGTTGTCGCCGATGATGATGCTGCCGGGGCGGGTGAGTTCGAGGGCCCACCGGAGGTACTCGGGGTTGGACGGCTTGTCGGCGTCGATGAAGACCAGGTCGAACGGCGCGTCGCCGGTGAGCCCGGGCAGCAGGTCCACGGCGCGTCCGCGCCGGATCTCGACGACGTCGTCCAGCCCGGCCCGGGCGATGTTGGCGGCAGCGACGTCCGCGCACCGCTCGTCGACCTCCAGAGTGACCACCCGCCCGCCGGCCGGGAGCGCGCGGGCCAGCCAGATGGTGCTGTAGCCGCCCAGAGTGCCGATCTCCAGGATGCGGCGGGCGCCGTGGATGCGGGCCAGGAGGTTCAGCAGCTTGCCCTGGTTGGGGGCCACTTGGTGGGCGGGCAGGCCGGCGGCCTCGGAATCCGCGGCCGCGGCGGCCAGGGCCTCGTCCTCCTCGACCAGGAGACCGTCGAAGTAGTGGTCAACGGCCGTCCACGTCTGCTGGGCCATGGGTCGCTCTTTCCGTGAAGTGCCGCTTGTTAGTTCCTTGTGGGAACTTACATGAAGGCGAGGGGGTTTCAACGGTGTGTTGAAGTCGGGTTCTCCGGCCCGGCCTCTGTCGGCTCTACCGGCCCGGCCGCAGCGCCGCCCAGTCCTCCACCGCCTCCACCTGCGCGGCCAGCCCCAGCAGCAGTGGTTCCGACTCCGCCGGGCCCAGGAGTTGGGCGCCCATCGGCAGTCCGTCGACCGTGAGGCCCGCCGGGATGTTCACCCCCGGCCAGCCCAGCACGTTCCACGTCCAGGCATACGGGCAGGCGGCGATCATCGCCCGGTCCGTGGCCATGGCCCCGAGTCCCGCCAGGGCGCCGATCCGCAACGGCGGTGTGGCCGTGGTCGGGGTCAGCACCACGTCGAAGCGGTGGAAGATCTCGCCGACCCGCTGCCGCAGGAACGTTTCCGCCCGGCGGGAGACCCGTAGGGCGCGTCCGCCCAGGACGCGGGCGGTCCGTACCGCCTCGTGCGTGCGCGGATCCAGCAGCGCGGGATCCGGCACCCGCGCCACCCAGTCCCGTACGCCACTGGTCGCGCGGGGTACGAAGGTCAGGCCGATCGGGCCGTAGCGGGGGTCCTCCGGGATCACCTCGTGGCCCAGCCCCTCCAGCCGGGCCGCCAGCCGCTCCACCGCGGAACGGACCTCCGGATCCAGGGACTTGGGCGTGGCCGTGAAGGCCATCCCGAAGGAGAGGGCGATCCGCAGCCTGCGGGGCGGGCGGCGGGTCGCCTCGAGCGCCGAGATGTGCGCCGGGCGGTGCAGGTCCTCGGGGTGCGGGCCGCTCGCGGCGTCCAGCAGGAGGGCCGCGTCGGCGACGGTGCGGGCCAGCACGCCGTTGACCGTGAGCCCGTGGAAGGACTCCGGCTCCGGCCAGGTGGAGATGCGCCCGCGCTGGGGTTTCACCCCCACCAGGTGGGTCCAGGCCGCGGGGATCCGGACCGATCCGGCCCCGTCCGAGCCGAGGGCGGCCGGGACCAGTCCCGCGGCCACGGCGGCCGCCGAGCCGCCCGAGGAGCCGCCGGGCGTGTAGGCCCGGTTCCACGGATTGCGGGTCTCGCCGAAGGCTCCGCCCTCGGTGAAGGGCCACTGTCCGAGCTCCGGCGTCTGGGTCTTGCCGACGATCACCGCGCCGGCCGCGCGCAGCCTCCGTACCGCCTCGCTGTCGGCGGTCTTCGGGGCGAAGGCCCCCGCGCAGCCGAAGGCGGTCGGCTCGCCGGTCACGTCCATGTCGTCCTTGACCGCGAGGGGCACGCCCAGCAGCGGCAGCCGCTCGCCCGCGGCCAGCCGCCGGTCCGCGGCGTCCGCCTCCGCGAGCGCGGCGTCGGTGCGTACGCTCCGGAAGGCGTTGAGCTCGGGCTGGGACGCGACGATCCGGCGCAGCGCGTCCTCGGTCAACTGCCGCGCCGACACCGTTCCTTCGGCGAGCGCCGCGACCATGTCCACCAGGCCGGGGACCGTCGAGAGAGCTGTATCCGACTTCATGGGAACCTCGCTACGGTAAGGCCGCTCCGTGCTCCGTGAGCGTGGCGACAACAGGGCTTGTGGGGTTGCGGGGCGAGGAAACGCTCCGTTCCGAGGCCCGGCCCCGGCGTCCCGTCACGAGCCGTTGGGCGCGCAGCGGTCGGTCGCGCTCGGCGACGGGGTCGGCGAGGGGGAAGGCGGCGGTGTGGGAGACGGTGTGGAATGTGTGCTCTGTGCCGGCGTCGGGTCCGGTGTGGGCGAGGTCCCTGTCCGCCGCGCTGGAGGTGGTGACGACGCGGACGAACTCGAGCAGTGAGTCGAGGGAGGTGAACCGCTTGCCCGCCAGCATCTCGTTGAGGCCGGCCTTCGTCAGGCGCGGCCGTGACGAGGCGGCGGCGGCCAGGCTCGCGTAGGTGGGGGAGCCACCGGCGATGTGGAGCAGGTTCAGCTCCTCGGTGAAGCCGGCCGGCGCGGCCTCGAACGCGGCGACCGCGTCGGCGTCCTGCGCGTTCACCCGAGTCCCTCGTCCATGACCGTTCCCCCTCGCCCGTCCGGGAAAGCCACGCTAGAGGGCGGTGACGCCGTACGTACGTGGATCGCGGGGAACGGTTCCGAACGCCTCGCCCCGTTCAATGCCGGGCCGAACACCGGCGGGCGCGGCGGGGATCCGT
Source organism: Streptomyces sp. NPDC048257 (assembly GCF_043201855.1). Classification (NCBI taxonomy): domain Bacteria; kingdom Bacillati; phylum Actinomycetota; class Actinomycetes; order Kitasatosporales; family Streptomycetaceae; genus Streptomyces; species Streptomyces sp. NPDC048257. The sequence goes on along the minus strand of NZ_JBICZI010000001.1, from coordinate 846,310 downwards.
ACGGGTCCGTACGGGTCCATACGGGTCCGTGCGGATCCGTATGGATCACTGGGAAGCAGCCCGGAAAGCCGGTCTCCTGAAGGCGTGGGCCACACCGATCGCGGAAACTCTGGGCGGCCTCACCGTGCTGACCACCGTGTTCGTGTGGCGCCGGCTCCGCCGAGGCCGAGCCCCCCGGCGCGCCGTCGCCGCCCCGGCCCCGACGACCGCGGGCGGCGTCCGCACCTACACCCTGCTCGGCGAACGGGCCGCCGACGGTCAGCCGTCCACCTCCCGCGCAGCCGTCCCGCCGGAACCCTCGTCACATGGCGCGGCCCGGCCGGACCGGAGAGGTTCGAGCTGGCCGACGCGGTGCTCCCGAACGGCACGTACGCGGCGGAGCCGGCCGCCCTGTACCGACACCCGTAACACGGCCTCCGCTTCCACAGCCGCAGGCCGGGCACCACCGCGGTACCGCCCTCCCACTGCGCGGGGCGATACGGCGTTTGGTCACCGCCGGCACCTGGCACACGAACGACCCGGACACCCTGCTCGTCAGCGGCGGAGGAGAAAGAGCTCCCGCCCGCGCGACATCCTGGCGTCCCACGTAGTCAAGAGAGGTATGCGCGGGGACCACGAAACAAGCGAACAGGCGGGGACCGAGTGAAATCAGCACAGGAGGACGAGTATCTGGAGTTCGTGGCCACGAGGGCGAAGGCGCTCTACCGCTCGGCGTACGCACTCGCGGCCGGCGACACGCATCTTGCCGAGGACCTGGTCCAGGAGACCCTCAGCCGGGTGTACGTGCACTGGAACCGGGTGGCACGTGCGGACAGCCCGGCGGCCTACGCCCGGACGGTTCTCGTCCGCACCTTCCTCAGCATGCGGCGTCGGCGCAGCACCGGCGAACGCCCGATCGAGAGGATGCCCGACAGCGCGGAGTCCGGCCCTGACGCCGCGCTGCGGATCACTCTGCTGGACGCACTCGGCCAACTGCCGCCCCGCGACCGGGCGGTGCTGCTGCTGCGCTACTGGGAGGGCCACAGCATCGAGGAGACGGCCCGGATGCTCAGGCTGAGCAGCAGCGCGGTCCGCTCGCAGGGCACCCGGGCACTCGCCAGGCTGCGTGCCCTGCTCGGTGACAGCCTGTCCGATCTGGTTCCGCATTGAGCACCGGTGCACGCAGGTCCATGCCGCCGGAACACCCCCATCAGCGACAGAGAAGTGATGACACCATGCCGTTCGAAGCAGACCTTGCAGATGCCCTGGACCGCACGACGAACTCCCTCGAACCCGATCTCCCCGCGCTCCTGAGCGGAGCCGTCCAGCGAGGCAGGAGCCGCCGGCGTCGGCGCAGCGCCGGCGTCATCGCCGGGGCCGGCGCCTGCGCCGTGATCGCGGGAGCCGCCGCCCTGGTGTTTCCCGGCGCGCTCGCAGGCAGCCGCCCCGCAGGCTCCGACATGGAGACGGTGGCGCTGGCGGTGCCCCGTTCCGCGATCACCGGCGATCAGATGATCCAGGCCCTGGAGCAGACGCTCCCCGGCGGGCGGTTCAGTCAGGTGACCGGACAGAGCAACAACCCCTCGGATCCGCACGGCGGGTACGTCGCCAACGGTGGACTGGTGGTCGACGACGGGCACGGCGCCTCCTTCGTCGGCGTCTCGGCCGTGCGGCTCAAGCTCCCGCTCAAGGACGGTGACGGGCTGAGCTGCGAGCGGACGCCCGCGCGTGCCGCAGGCGACACCTGCACGCTGAGCGAGCTGCCGAGCAGTGCCGCGATCCCCGGCGGGGCTGTGGTGATGTCGGAGCAGGACGCGGCCGAACAACCGGCCCGGGCGGACACCGCCCGCCGCTGGACGGTGACGGTGACCCTGAAGTCGACCGGCGCGCAGCTTCAGCTGGTGCAGTGGAACAGCACCGGCGGCGGCAGTGGCTCCGACACACCGAAGCCGACCCGTGCCGCCCCCCCGCTCTCCGAGCAGCAGGTGGTGGCCGCACTCACCGGTGCCGTCTGGGCGCCGATCCTCGGCGCCGTCGGCTGAGCCGTCGCGACGCCGAAAGGGGTCCTGGCCACCGTCCGGCCCCTGGTCCCCGTCCCCGGGGCCGGACACCACTGGGCTCGACCCTCGTGTCCCGGACTGTCACCGCACGGCTGGATCAACCCCCGCTCGGCATGGCCGAGTCCCTTGCCCGCATTCGCACGGTTCTCGGCTGGCAAGTCCTTGCCATGGCGAGGACTTGCCGTCGGCAGGCCTTCACGTCGGCGTTGCCGGGCCGATAGACCCATGGCATGTCCTCTCCCTCCCAAGTTCCCGCCTTCCGGCGCAGGCGCTGGCAGCTGCTCGCGGCCGCCACCGCGGTGCCGCTGCTGGCGTCCGGGGTCGCGGTCCTGCAAGCGCCCGCCCAAGCCGCTCCGAGCAAGCCCACCGTTCCCGCCAAACCCTCGGCGACCCACAAGGTCACTCTGGTCACCGGCGATGTCGTCACCGTCACCACGATGGCCGACGGCCGGCAGAGCGCCGACGTCCGCCGCCCGCAGAGCGCCGTCGGCGGGGTCAAGGTCCAGCAGATCAAAGGTGACCTGTTCGTCATCCCGGACGAGGCGGTGCCGCTGCTCGGCACCGACAAGCTGGACCGACGGCTGTTCAACGTGACCGACCTGATCGAGATGGGCTACGACGACGCGAAGTCGGCCGCGGTGCCGCTGATCGCGACGTACACCGAGGCGAATTCCCGCTCGGCCGGCCGGCCGACGGCCCCCCGGGGCAGCAAGCTGACCCGCGACCTCAAGGGCATCCGCGGCGCCGCACTCAGTACCGAGAAGCGGCAGGCCCGCACCTTCTGGACCGACGTCGCGCCGCAGGGCAGCGCGACGCTGGGCGCGGGAGTGGCGAAGCTGTGGCTCGACGGTCGCGTGAAGGCCAACCTGAAGGAGAGCGTGCCGCTGATCGGCGCACCCGAGGCCTGGGCGGCCGGGTACACCGGCAAGGGCGCCAAAGTCGCGGTGCTCGACACCGGCATCGACGTCAACCACCCCGACTTCGCCGGCCTGATCGACGGCACGGCCAGCTTCGTCCCGGGGGAGGCCGTCACCGACGTCAACGGGCACGGCACCCACGTGGCCGGCACGATCGTCGGCTCGGGCGCCGCCTCCGGTGGCGCCGGCAAGGGCGTCGCCCCCGGCGCCGACCTGTTCGTCGGCAAGGTGCTCGGCGGCCCGGAGGGCTCCGGCCAGGACTCCTGGGTCATGGCCGGCATGCAGTGGGCCGCCGAGTCCGGTGCGGACGTCGTCAACATGAGCCTCGGCGACTCCTTTGCGACGGACGGCAGCGACCCGATGTCGCAGACGGTCGACGCGCTGTCCGGGCAGTACGGCACGCTGTTCGTCATCGCGGCCGGCAACGCGGGCCCGGAGAGCATCTCCGCCCCGGGTGCGGCCGCCTCGGCGCTGACGGTGGCCGCCACGGACAAGCAGGACCGGCTCGCGTCCTTCTCCAGCACCGGCCCGCTGGCCCACTCCGGCGCCATGAAGCCGGACATCGCGGCGCCCGGCGTGGACATCACCGCGGCCCGCTCGCAGGAGATGAGCGGCGGCGAGGGCCTCTACCGCACCCTCAGCGGCACCTCCATGGCCACTCCACACGTGGCCGGCGCGGCGGCGATCCTGGCCCAGCAGCACCCGGACTGGACGGGCGCCCGGCTCAAGGAACACCTGATGAGCACCGCGAACGGGCTCGGCAACCAGTACTCGCCGTACGAGGTCGGCACCGGCCGTCTCGACGTGGCCGCCGCCCTGCGCACCACGGTCCGCGGCACCGGATCGCTCTTCTTCGGCAACTACACCTGGCCGCACGAGCCGGGCGACGCCGCCGTCACCAAGGACCTGACCTTCACCAACCCCGGCTCTTCCGACGTCAGGCTGAACCTGGCGCTGACCGGCGACGGCGGCCCGTTCCGTCTGGGCGCCACCACGGTGACCGTTCCGGCGGGCGGCGCCGCCGCCGTCCCGGTGACCGGTGACCCGCGAACCGCCCCGGCCGGCCGGGACGTCGCCTACGTGATAGGCACCGATGCGACGACCGGCAAGCCGGTGACCCGCACCTCCGTGGCGCTGCTCAAGGAGGAGGAGCGCTACGACCTGAACATCAAGCTGGTCGGCCGGGACGGCAAGCCCGCCGCCGGCTGGGCCACGATCAACCTGGCCGGCGACCTCTGGCCGTGGTCGGTGTACGTCGACGGCCAGACCACCATGCGCATGGCACCCGGTACGTACACCGTCGCGGCGTACCTCGACGTGGCCGGCGAGCACGCGGACCGGTCGGGCCTGGCCGTGATGGTCGACCCGGAGACCCTGCTCAAGGACCGCTCCGCGGACGTGGTGCTGGACGCCCGCAAGGCGCGTCTGCTGCGGACCGAGGCGCCGCAGCGTACCGAGGACCGCCAGCGCAAGGTCGACTTCAACGTCCACTACAAGGGCCTCGACGCGTTCACGGACTTCCGCAGCGGATACGTGGTGCCGCCGGCGTACGACGACGTCTACGTCTCACCGACGGAGCCGATGACGCAGGGCGAGTTCATGCTGATCACCCGCTGGCGCAAGGGCGAACCGCCGCTCACCCTGAGCGCGCTGGGCGGTCGGCTCCGCTTCGAGGCGCTGGTGCAGGCGGGCAGCGCGCTCGGCACGGCCACGGACAGGCTGGACGTGGTCTACGCGGGCAACGGCGCGTCGGCCGCGTACGCGAAGGTCAGGGCCAAGGGCAAGGCCGTCGTCGTCGAGCGCAGCGACGAGGTCTCGTCGCAGGCGCGCGCCGAGGCAGCGGTCGCGGCCGGTGCGAAGGCACTGATCGTGGTCAACGACGGCGTCGGCGCCCTGATGGAGTACGTCGGCGAGTCGGCCATCCCGGTCGCCACCGTGCACCGCGACGAGGGCAGGACCCTCATCGCCATGGCCAGGGCCGGCACCTTCAAGCTGACCGCGAAGCAGACCGAGTTCACGCCCTTCGTCTACGACCTGACCCGGGACTACCCCGGCCAGGTGCCGGACCGGGCCCTGGTCTACAAGCCGGCCCACGGCGATCTCGCCCGGATCGATGCCCGCTACTACTCGGCCACGGAGGGCGGGGCGGCGGAAGGCTACCGTTCCGACTTCACGCTCAACCCGTCGTTCAACCTCCCCGAGCGCGAGTGGCACCCGGGCACCCGTACCGAATGGGTGACCCCCGGCCAGGTCTGGCGGGAGTTCCACGCCCAGGGCGTCGAGGGTGCCATGCCGTGGGTGATGGTGTCGGGCGACAACACCTACGCCAAGGGCCGCACCACCCGCCTGGACTGGTTCGCTCCGGCGACCCGGCCCGGCCAGGGAGAGTCCTTCGGCGTGTACAACTCCCGCTGGCAGAACCACATGACCTGGAACGTGCAGGCATGGGCCTCCGCCAGCGACACCATGCGGCTGGGCGGCTACCTGCCGTGGGGAGAGACGCCGACCCACCTGCGGGTCTTCCAGGGCGACACGCTGATCCACGACAACCCGCACAGCACGGACATGCAGTGGATCGAGGTGCCGGAGGGCAACCTGCCCTATCGCGCCGTCCTCGACGCGGAACGGCCCGGGGACATCTTCCGGCTCTCGACGCGCACCCACACCGAGTGGACGTTCATGTCCGACACCGTCGACTCCGACTTCTTCGAGCGGTTCTCGGTACTGAACCTGGACTACGCGCTGGAGTCGGACCTGCACGGCGACGTCAAGGCCGACGCGCCCCAGCAGATCAGGCTCAAGCCGGTGTCGATGGGCGGCAGCACGCTGCCGGGCACCGTCAAGTCGGTCAAGCTGGACGTCTCGTACGACGACGGCGCCACCTGGCAGAAGGTGACGCTGGCCAAGGGCGCCGACGGCTACTGGAAGGGTTCGTTCAGGACGGCGAAGAAGCCCGGCGGTTTCCTCTCGGTCCGCGCGGGAGCCGAGACGAACAGCGGCTACAGCGTCAAGAGCGAGATCATCCGGGCGTACGGCCTGCGATGAACCGCACTTCCGGGCCCCGGGCAGGCGACTGCCCGGGGCCCCCCGCCCACCCGCTCCCCGCAGCGACTACACGGAATCCGCCACCATGGCGCATACTCTCCCCGCTGCGGCAAGCGGAACGGAGTCGGTCGCCGATGCTGGATGTCCTGGGCCTCGAACCCGACGACGAGCGCGTCTACCGGGCGCTCCTCGGACGGCCGAACGCCACCGCGACGCTGCTGTCGGACGTGCTCCTCGCATCGCGAGGCGACGTGGACGACGCCCTGTCCCGCCTGGTCGGATGGGGACTGGTGACCAGGTCGGCCGATGAGCGGTTCACGGCCGCGCCGCCGGCCATGGCGCTCGGCTCTCTCATCAGCCAGCGCCGGGACGGGCTGCGCATGGCCGAGCAGGCCCTGGTGACCTTCGCCGAGGAGCACCGGGCGGCGATGACCGGGGACAGCATCCACGACCTGATCGAGGTCGTCACCGGCGTCGACGCCATCCGGCACCGCTTCCTCCAGGTCCAGCACGCGGCCCGCACACAGGTCCGCACCTTCATCACCGCGCCGTTCGTCGCCGTGCCGCCCGACGAGAACACGGCCGAACCCGTGGCCATCGGCCGTGGCGTGCACTTCCGGGCGATACTGGACCGGGCCGCGCTGGCTGAGCCGGGCATCGTCACCGACGCGATCCGTTCCCTGCACAACGGCGTGCAACTGCGCGTCGCCGACCAGCTGCCGATGAAACTGGTACTGGCCGACGCCGACCTCGGCCTCGTCCCGCTCGCGACCACACCGGACGGAGAGCCCGGCGCCGTGCTGCTGCACCGCAGCGGCCTGCTGGACGCGTTGGACGCCCTGTTCGAGACGACATGGCGCACCGCCCACCCGCTCGAACTGTCGGGTACCGGCGCGGAAGCCGAGACCACCGCCGAGCGCAGCCCGGACGGCCCGACCGACCTCGACCGAAGGATCCTCGCGCTCCTTCTGGCCGGCCTGACCGACCAGGCGGTCGCGACACAGCTCGGCCTTTCACCGCGCACGCTGCACCGACGCCTGCGCCACCTCATGGAAGTCGCCGGAGTCCGGACCCGGATGCAGCTCGGCGCCCACGCCGTCCGGCACGGCTGGGTGGAGCCACACTGAACCTTTCTAGAGCCATCCCTCCAGGGAGGCCATGAATCCGTCGAAGTCGTCCCGGTGGATGGTGTGTCCGGCCCCCGGGACCGAACGCACCTCGAAACCACGGCTCTTGAGCAGCTGCGCCCGCTCCTCGGTGATCAGGGCGCTCGGGTCGGCGAGCTGCACGAGCGAGGGGACCACCGGCGCGGGCGGCATCAGGTCGGCGCCGAGCAGCGAGGCGAGGCTCAGCGCGGTCTGCTCGTCCCAGACCGCCAGGGTCTCCAGTTCAATGTCGACGTCCACCTCCTCCCAGCGCGGGCTCATCGCCCGTATCCGCTCCTTGGTTGCCGACTTGAACCGCGCGAACAGCTCGGGACCGAAGCCTGCGGCGGGGGCGGCCAGGTGCCACGCCGGGTCGGAGAACACCGCCCGGGCCGGGCGCAGCCGGTCCACCGCGAGCGACAGGGTCAGGCCGCCGAGGGAGTGGCCGATGGCGAGTTCGGCGCCGACCGGGAGGGTCTCGACCACGTCCTCCGCGTACAGGGCGGGGCTGTACTCGCCGCGGCCGCTGGCGCCGTGGCCCCGCAGGTCGACGGCGATGACGTGGTAGCCGCGGTCGGCGAGGGCGGGGCCGACCCGGCGCCAGGTCCGGTGGTCGGCCATCATGCCGTGGATCAGGAGGGCGACGCGGTCGCCCTCGCCCCAGGTCTGGGTGTGCAGGTGCACGGTGGTGTTGCCTTTCTTGATGGCTCCGACAGCTCTTGGCAGCGAAATTCGGTCGACGGTACGGACCAGGGATGTGCGGTGCGGGTCAGCGCACGCTGCGGATCGGCTTCAGGGCAAGCGCTCCCGCCACGGCCAGCACGGCCGCGACGACGAACAGCGCGGTGTACCCACCGCTGATCGAGACGATCACCGAGGCGATGAACGGCGCGATGATCTGCGGGCCGGCGTTGGCGATGTTGAGTACGCCCATGTCGCGGGCGGCGTCCTCGGCCCTGGGCAGCACCATCGTCACCAGCGCGGTGTCCACCGCCATGTAGCAGCCGAAGGCCAGCCCGTTGACCACGGCGAAGGCCAGCATCGCCGCCCAGCTGGTCGACACCGCCGGGATGACGAGCGCGACGGCCGACAGCAGTGCGGAGGCGCCGGCGAAGAGCTTGCGGCGGTCGAACCGGTCGGAGAGGTATCCGCCGACCAGGGTCGGGTTGAGGGGTGGGTGAGGGGGGAGTGGGAGGGGGAGGTGAGGGATGACGGGGTGCGCGCCGCCCCGTCGCGACGGCGGGGGTGCGTCGGAGCGCGACGGGGCGGCGGCACGACGGGACACGGCGTGGGCACATCGGTCATCGGTCGAAGAGCGATGTGACGCCGTGGTTACACGAGTCAATGACTCGTGTAACCACTGTGTAGCATTCGTTTCCGGCCATCCGCCAGCCCCCGGGCGTAATCGGTCTGGAAAGATGCCACGGCAATGTCTCAGTCATCGAAAGCACCGAAGCCGCCCTCCCCGGCCTCCGGATCGACCACCCCGCCGCCCCCCGTTCCGACGAGCGCCGACGTGGCCCGCCTCGCGGGCGTCTCGCGCGCGACGGTCTCGTACGTGCTGAACAACGCGGAAGCCGTACGCATCAGCGAACCGACCCGCCGCAAGGTCCGCGAGGCCGCCGAGGAACTCGGGTACGTCCCGCACGCCGCCGCCCGCAGCCTGCGCGCCGGACACACCAGGATCGTGCTGCTGCCCACCTCCCACGTACCGATCGGGCCGCTCTACAGCACCTTCCTCAACGAACTCCAGTGGGCGCTGCGCCGCCTCGACTACACCGTGGTGCAGTACGGCAGCCTCGGACTCAGCGGTGACGAGGCCGTACGCGCATGGGCGGAACTGCGTCCGGTCGCCGTGATCTCCCTCGGCGAGATCAACCTTTCCGCGCGCAACGTCGCCACCCTGAAGCGGGCCGGAGCCCGCGCGGTGATCACCATGGGGCCCGTCGGCGTGCCCGGGGCGCACGCGCTCGTCATGGACCAGCAGGAGGTCGGCGTCCGGGCCGCCGCCCATCTCGTCGAGCGCGGGCGCGGGCGGATCGGTGTGGTCGTCCCCGAGGAGGAGGGCCTGGAGCTGTTCTCCGTGCCCCGCCTCGCGGGAGCCCGCTCGGTGGCGGGCGCCGAGGTCTCGGCCCTCCCGATGGCCTACTCCGAGGAGTCGGCCGCGGCCCTCGCGGCCCGCTGGCGCGGGCTCGGGCTGGATGCGGCGTTCGCGTACAACGACGAGTACGCGATGCTGCTGATGCGGGCCCTCCAGGACGAGGGGCTCCGGGTTCCCGAGGACGTCGCCGTCATCGGCGCCGACGACCTGCTCATCGGGCGGCTGCTGCGTCCCCGGCTGAGCACGGTGAGACTGGAGATGCCGACCGGCGCCCATCTGGCCTCGCTGGTGGACCACGCCGTGCGCGAGCCGTCGGAGGTCACCGAGCGGCACGACCTGATGGCGGCCGCCGCCATCCAGCGGGAGTCGACCTGACGGTCTCCGCGCCCGTGCCGGGGCTCGGGCTCCCGTGCCCGGGCCACGCACCCGGGCACACGGGCCGGGCCACGCACCCGGGCACCCGGGGACCGGGCCACGCACCCGGGGTCACATGGGCCGGGTCGGGCCGGTCGGCCCCGGGGAGCCGTTGACAGGCGGTGACGTGCGGACGGAGACTGCGGGCGCGCCCCACCGGGCGTGCCCGGCGGCGTGCCCCGGCGCCCCACACCGGCGCCGACCCTCCACCGACGCGCCACCGCCCGTACGGATCCGCCCAGGAGAGACCCCATGAGCATCCGCACCGTCCGCGACGTCTACGTCGTCGACGCCGTCCGCACCCCGATCGGCAAGTTCGGCGGCGCCCTCGCCGGGGTCCGGCCGGACGACCTGGCCGCGCACGTCGTGCGCGCACTGGTGGACCGTACGCCCGACCTCGATCCGGCCCGTATCGACGACGTCGTCTTCGGTGACGCCAACGGTGCGGGCGAGGACAACCGGGACGTGGCCCGTATGGCGGTGCTGCTGGCGGGCCTGCCGGTGAGCGTCCCGGGGGTCACCGTCAACCGGCTGTGCGGGTCCGGCCTCGAGGCCGTGATCCAGGCCGCCCGGGCCATCGCGCTGGGTGACGCCTCCGTGGCCATCGCGGGCGGGGTCGAGTCGATGAGCCGTGCCCCCTGGGTCGTCCAGAAGCCCGAGCGCGCCTTCCCGGCCGGGCACCAGCAGATGTGGTCCACCACCCTCGGGTGGCGGATGACCAACCCGCGGATGCCCGAGGAGTGGACCGGTTCGCTCGGTGAGGGCGCCGAGCTCGTCGCGGACAAGCACGGCATCACCCGCGAGGCGCAGGACGCCTTCGCCCTGGACAGTCACCGCAAGGCGGCGGCCGCCTGGTCCGCGGGGCTGTACGACAACGAGGTCGTCCCGTACACCGGTGTCGACCTGGTGCGCGACGAGTGCATCCGGGAGGGTTCCACGCCGGAGGCGCTGGCCCGGCTGAAGCCGGCCTTCCGGGCGGACGGCACGGGCACGGTCACGGCCGGCAACGCCTCCCCGCTCAACGACGGCGCCGCGGCCCTGCTGTTGACCGACGAGGAGGGTCTGGCCGCCACCGGCCGGGAGCCGCTCGCCCGGATCAGCGCCTCCGCCGTCACCGGAATCGAACCCCAGCTCTTCGGCCTGGGCCCGGTCGACGCCGTCCAGCGGGCGCTCGCCAAGTCCGGCCGCGGCCTCGCCGATCTGGCCGCCTTCGAGCTCAACGAGGCTTTCGCGGCGCAGGCGCTGGGCTGCCTGGCCGCCTGGCCGGAGCTCGACCCGGCCGTGGTCAACCCGCGCGGCGGTGCCATCGCGATCGGCCACCCGCTCGGCGCCTCGGGCGCCCGGCTGGCCGGCTCGGTCGCGCACCAGCTGGCCGCGGCCGGCTCCGGTACCGGCATGGCGGCCCTGTGCATCGGGGTCGGGCAGGGCATCGCACTCGTGCTGGAACGCTGACCCCGGCGCCCCTGCCGCCTGCGCGTCGATCGTTTCCGGTCACTGCTCGGTGTCAACTGCCCAATAACTGAACAGAAGTGGAGCCTCCGGTCTGGCACGATGGCGCGTGCTGCCGCCCCCCCCCGCCCATCCCCACCCGGAGGCCCCGCGCCATGCCGCTCCTCGACCCGACGCTCTGGCAGGACGGACCCACCCTCACCGGCGGCGCCGCCCCGGTCGTCGAACCCGCCACCGGCCGCACCCTCGCCACCGTCGACCTCGCCGCGCCCGCCGATGTGGCGGAGGCCGCCGTACGGGCCCGCGCGGCGCAGCACGACTGGGCGCGCGCCATCCACCCGGAGCGGGCGGCCGTACTGCGCCGCGCCGGGGACCTGTTCACCGCCCACGCCGACGAGCTGCGGGAATGGCTGGTCCGCGAGTCCGGCTCGATTCCCGGCAAGGCCGACTTCGAGCTGCACGTCGCCGCGCAGGAGTGCTACGAGGCCGCCGCGCTGGCCTCGCGCCCCACCGGGCACGTACTGCCGAGCGAAGCACCCCGGCTGTCCTTCACCCGCCGGGTACCGGCCGGGGTGGTCGGGGTCGTGGCCCCCTTCAACGCCCCGCTGATCCTGGCCATCCGCTCGGTCGCTCCGGCGCTCGCGCTCGGCAACGCGGTGCTGCTCAAGCCGGACCGCCGCACCGCCGTCTGCGGCGGCCTCGCCCTCGCCGCGGTCCTCGCCGCCGCCGGGCTGCCGGGCGGGCTGCTCCAGGTCCTGCCCGGCGGCGCCGGGACGGGCGCCGCGGTGGTCGCCGACCCGCGGGTCCGGACGGTGTCCTTCACCGGATCCACCGCCGCGGGCCGCTCCGTCGGCGAACTGGCGGGCCGTCACCTCAAGCGTGTCCACCTGGAGTTGGGCGGGAACTCCGCGCTCGTCGTGCTCCGCGACGCCGACATCGAGGCCGCCGTCGCCCAGGCCTCCTGGGGCTCCTTCTTCCACCAGGGCCAGATCTGCATGACCGCCGGGCGGCACCTCGTCCACGCCTCGCTCTACGACGAGTACGTCGAGCGGCTCGCCGCGCGCGCCGAGGAACTGGCCGTGGGAGACCCGTACCGCGAACAGGTCCACCTGGGTCCGCTGATCGACCGCTCCCAGCTCGACCGCGTCCACGCCCTCGTGGAGGCGAGCACCACGCAGGGGGCCAAGCTCGTCGCCGGCGGCACGTACCGGGACCTCTTCTACCGGCCGACCGTGCTGGCGGGCGTCGCCGACGACACCCCCGCCTACGCCGAGGAGGTATTCGGCCCGGTCGCACCCGTACGGTCCTTCGCGACGGAGGAGGAAGCGGTGGCGCTGGCCTCGGCGGGCCCCTACGGCCTCTCCCTCGGGATCGTGACCCGGGACGCGGCGCGCGGGCTCGACCTGGCCGAGCGGATCCCGACCGGGATCGCGCACATCAACGACCAGACGGTCAACGACGAGGCCGTCGCCCCCTTCGGCGGAGTCGGCGCCTCCGGCACCGGCGCCCGCTTCGGCGGCGAGGCGAACCTGGACGCCTTCACGGAGCTCCGCTGGACCACGGCCCGCAGCACCCCCGCCGACCACCCCTTCTAAGGTGTCTTGCCGGTCAGGCCGGGCTCGCGTCACCTGGCACGCACGCACGCACGCACGCCGCGCGCTCTCGTCGGTCGGTCGTCAAAGCCCTGCCCGTTTCGGTGTGGAATGCGGAGGGCAGGCCGTTCGTTCAAGGAGCAGACGGCTCAATCAGGAGGTCAGGAAACCGTGGCTACAGTCGAGCTCACCAAGGAAAACTTCGACCAGACGGTCAGCGAGAACCCGTTCGTGCTGATCGACTTCTGGGCGGGCTGGTGCCGGCCGTGCCTGCAGTTCGCCCCCGTGTACGAGCGGGCCTCCGACGCCCACCCCGACCTGGTCTTCGCCAAGGTGGACACCGAGGCGCAGCAGGAGCTGGCCGGGGCCTTCCAGATCACCTCGATCCCCACGCTGATGATCGTCCGGGACCAGGTGGCCATCTTCGCGCAGCCCGGCGCCCTGCCCGAGGCGGCGCTGACGGACCTCATCCAGCAGGCCCGAGCCCTCGACATGGACGAGGTCCGCGCGAAGATCGCCGCGGAGCAGAAGGGCCCCCAGGGCGCCGCTCCGGAGGAACCCGGCACGCCGGAGGCCTGATGATCCGCCGCCGGGCCGGACCGGCGGAGACACTGGTCCGTATGACTGAAGCGGTGGAGTACGACGTAGTGGTCCTCGGCGGGGGCCCGGCCGGCGAGAACATCGTCGACCGGACCCGCGCCGCCGGACTGAGCACGGCGCTCGTCGAGAGCGAACTGGTGGGCGGCGAGTGCTCGTACTGGGCCTGCATTCCGAGCAAGGCGCTGCTGCGCCCCGCCCTGGCGCGGGCCGACGCCCGCCGGGTGCCGGGCCTTGCGGGGGCCGTCCAGGGCCCGCTGGACACGGCGGCGGTGCTGGCGCACCGCGACTACTGGACCGGTGACTGGAACGACCAGGGCCAGATCGACTGGATCGACTCGACCGGCGCCCACGTCTACCGCGGCCACGGCCGGCTCTACGGGGTCCGCAAGGTTGCCGTCACCAGCCCCGAGGGCGAGCACCACATCCTGTCGGCCCGGCACGCGGTGGTCGTCGCCACCGGCACCCGCGCGATGATCCCCGGCCTTCCCGGGATCGCCGGGGCCCGCCCGTGGACCAGCCGCGAGGCGACCTCCGCGAAGGAGGCTCCCGGCCGGCTGCTGATCGTGGGCGGCTCGGTGGTCGCCGTCGAGATGGCCACCGCGTGGCAGGCCCTCGGATCGCAGGTCACCGTCCTCGTACGGGGCCCCGGGCTGCTGCCGCGGATGGAGCCCTTCGCGGGGGAGCTGGTCGCCGACGCACTGCGCGAGGCCGGGGCGGTGGTCCGTACGGGGGTGGATGTCGAGGCGGTCGTACGGGACGGCTCGACCGGGCCCGTGAGCGTGGTCCTGGAGGGCGGCGAGACGCTGGAGGGCGACGAGCTGCTGATGGCGACGGGCCGGGTGCCGAGGACCGAGGACATCGGGCTGGACACCGTGGGCCTGCCGGCCGGGAAGTGGATCGAGGTCGACGAGACCTGCCGGGTGCCGGGGCACGACTGGCTGTACGCCGTCGGCGACGTCAACCACCGAGCGCTCCTCACCCACCAGGGCAAGTACCAGGCCCGGATCGTGGGCGCGGTGATCGCCGCGCGTGCGGCCGGTACCTCGCCGGACACCGAGCCGTGGGGTGCGCACACGCCGACCGCCGACACCCGCGCCCTCCCGCAGGCGGTCTTCACGGATCCGGAGGCCGCCGCGGTCGGCCTGACGCTGGCCGAGGCGGAGCGGGCCGGGCACCGGGTGCGGGCGGTCGACTACGACATGTCGAAGGTCTCGGGCGCCGGGCTGTACGCCGACGGGTACAAGGGCCGGGCCCGCATGGTCGTCGACCTCGACCGCGAGGTCCTCCTCGGGGTCACCTTCGTCGGCCCCGGCGCCGCCGAACTGATCCACGCGGCCACGATCGCGGTCGCGGGGGAGGTCCCGGTCCAGCGGCTGTGGCACGCGGTGCCGGCCTTCCCGACCATCAGCGAGATCTGGCTGCGGCTCCTGGAGACCTATCGGGGCTGAGGGCCGGGCCCCTCGGCCAAGGGCTGTCCCGTAATCCCCGGTGGATCAGCGCACGGCGTCAGATGCGGTGCATCGCAAGGCGGAGGAGCGTCCTCATACTGTGCGTGTTCGGGCGTTCCGGCAACGCAGCGAGGTGCCGTAGCTGTCGTCGTGCGCCCGCCGGGGATTACGGGACAGCCCTTAGGGGCTGAGGCCAGGGCCCTCTCGGCTGGGCCACGGGGGCAGTACGGACGCCGGCCGGACCTGGCGGGCCGTGGCGGGCGCGATCTCGCCGACCCACATCCTCACGGCGACGGCCGCCGACAACGGCCACCGCTACCGGGCGGAGTTCACCAACGACGCCGGGGTGAGCCACACCGTGACCGCCGCGGACACCACGACGGGCGGTGGTGGCGACGGCGGCTCCGCCACGACCGGAAGCACCGGGAGCACCGGAAGCGCCGGCGGTACGGGATCGGCCGGATCGGCCAGATCGGCCGGGAGCACGGCCGGAGGGTCCGACGCCGGCACCCCCGGTACCGTAGGCGGCGGTTCGGCCGGCGCCACGGTCGGCGGTGGTACGCACACCACCCCCACCGGCGGCGCGCTCGCCTCGACCGGAGTCGCCGTGGCCTCCCTCGCGGGGCGTGCCGTCGTGCTCACGGCAGCCGGGTGGGTGCTGCTGCGCCGCGCCCGGCGGCGCAGTGACCCCTGAGCCTCCGTGGCCCGCGTGTTGAATGTGTCCACCACATCTCTCGACCAGAGACGAAGGAGACACCGCACGTGATCGTGATCGCCCACCTCAGCGACGTCCATCTCGACGGTGACCGCCGCGCGGCCGATCGCACCCGCGCCGTCATGGAGTATCTCGACGCCCTGCCCCACGACTTGGACGCCGTACTCGTCAGCGGGGACATAGCCAATTACGCCGCGGAAGCCGAGTACGAGGAGGCCGCCAAGCTGCTGCGCTCGCGCCACCCGCTGGTGGTCTGCCCCGGCAACCACGACGAGCGCGCCGCGTTCCGCCGCGGCCTGCTGGGGGAGGAGTCCCCCTCCACCGAGCCCGTCGACCAGGTGCTGCGCGGCGAGGGCTTCGTCCTCGCCGTGTGCGACTCGTCCGTCCCCGGCGCGCACCACGGCTTCCTGGAGGAATCCACCCTGGGCTGGCTGGACGGCGTACTGACCGGCACCCCGCGGGAAACCCCGGTCCTGGTCGCCTTCCACCACCCGCCGGTCGCGCTGCACACCCCGTACGTGGACGAGATCCGCCAGTTCGGGGAGGAACGGCTCGCAGCCCTCGCCGAGCGCCATCCGCACCTGACCGCGTTCCTGTGCGGGCACGCCCACACCGCCGCGGCCACCACCTTCGCCGGCCGGCCGGTGCTGGTCGCGCCCGGGGTGGTCTCCACCCTCCGGCTGCCGTGGGAGGCGTCGACCGGGTCCTCCGAGCACGTCCACCTCGACGAGCCGCCGGCCGTCGCCTTCCACCTGATCGGTGACGACGGCCGGCTGACGACCCACTACCGGGTGGTCGTCGACCGCCGGTAGGCGCGGCCGTCACGGGTCCGTGTGAGCAGGCCCGAGGTGATCAGGTAGCGGCGCAGGGCGGAGCAGTCCTCGTGCACGGTGCGCAGCGCCTCGTTCACCTCGGGCTCGGAGTACTCCCGTCCCTCCGCGAAGAGGGTCTGCGCGAGATGGGCGAGCAACTGCTCGCGCCGCGCCGCCTTGCGGGGGATCACGGTGAGGCGCCCGCCGGAGAAGAGATCGCTGACGTCCCGGGGGCGGGCGGGCTGCTGTTCGGTGTTCTGTGCCATGGGAGGAAGATTCTCCCGGCACGGCGGTGCGGGCAACGCAATTTCCGCCAGACGCCGGGTGACTGCCTGGGCGGCTTCCGCGCAAAAAGCGCCGGCCGTTCATCCTGCTGATCGGTAGTCGCGCCAGTGCCTCCCCGCGACCGGTTCCTGCCCCCTACGGAGGAGAAACCATCCCGCAGGCCCGGGAGCCTGCGGGACCGGGTCAAGCTGGGATCCGGTGCAGACTCTGCTCCTGGCTGTCGTCGTCAGCTGGGGTCCTGGGCTCCGCCCTGTCGGTGGCGCCGTTGCACCCGGGGCCGGCCGAGCCGCTGTCGGCGGTGGGCGGGACCGCGGGGCCGGGTCCGGAACGGGGTTGCACTTGACTGCCGCCTCGCCCTGAAGGCCGCGCCCGCCCTGCCGGCAGTCGGCCGGGGCTGTCGTGCGTCTGCCCGCCACCGGTCGCCTCACTCGTAGCGGACCCTCCCCATCAGACCCACCCGGCCGACCGCCAGGACCGGCCGGAGTCACCGGGCTCCCGACGAGGGCGGTCTATCCGTGCCGTGCTGGTACACAGGCGTGCCTTGTCCACCACTTCCACCCCCTTGATCCGCCAAGGACCAGGGCATCACGGATGCCGGGTGCGAAAACAGATGGTCCACGGCCGCAGCACTACTGCAACTCAACCGGGGAGCCCGGTCAAGGCCGGTTGGAGCAGCACGCCCTGCAGGGTGACGCCGCCTGTGGTGGCATCACGCCATGAAAGACCCCTTCTCCTCCGCGGAGGTATCGACCCTTTTTGCCCCGGCAGGGTTCGTGGACCGGGACGCCGCGCGCCGCGCGGTCGCCCAGCGCGCCACGGATCGGGCAGATCTCGCACAGCTGCTCGACATGCTAGGGCTGCAGCCCGGCGACGATCCGCCCCTCCCAGGCATGGCCGGCACGCCGGCGGAGTCGGCTGGCCACGGCCGTGGGGCAGCCGACCGCTGAGGGCCGGGCGCGCGCCGTCGAGGCGTACCGGGACTCCCGGCACACCGCGGCCGGGGTCAGACTTTTCAGGGCCCTTACCATCCTGCGGGTAAGGGCCTTCAGCTCTTCCCAGGGTGTTTTGCCGGCCGTCAACCACGGCGCGGGCAGGCTGAACCCTTGGTGTTACAGACGCCCCGAGCCCTCACGCACTCCGGCCGGTGGTCACCGAAGGGCCAGAACTAGCCTGTGTCTGCGCCGGAACACACCGCTCCGGCATGTCGTACGAGACGGGGAACACATGGGCAGCACTGCAGGCGGCCGCCGCGGAGCGAAGTGGGCGGGGGTCGCGGCACTCGCGATCGCGGCCGTCGCCGGCGGGGTCGCACTGATGGCGGCCCCGGCCGAGGAGTACCCCGCCACCGACGGCTGGGTCCGGGAGCCAGAGGCGTCGAAGGCCCCGCCTCGCGCCGCGGGCGACCCCTCGCGCGCTGCGGTCTCAGCGGAACTCGCCGCCGCCGCAGCGGCGGCGGGGCTCACCGCAGGCCCGGTCCACCCCGTGGAGGAGGGCGGGACGGGCGACTGCATCGCGGACTGGACCGGCGACGGCCCCTCCGACGAGGCGCGACTGGCCGCCCTGGAGACCGCCTTGGAGGAACGCGGCTGGCAGGTCATGGCCCGCCGCGGGGGACATGCCCCAGAAATAGCCCTGAGCAGCGGCTCCTGGCGGCTGGAGCTGCACAACGGAGGGCTCCTGAACACCACCACCCTGGTCGCCAGGCGCTCCACGGAGCCCTGCGACAAGGCCTTCCGCCGCGAGGAGGAGACTCGGGGGCCGCGAGGCTGACCCGTGCAGTTCCGGCAGCGTTCGGCCTGTTGTGACGAGCGCCGGGGCGCGGCAGCTGGTGCCTCGGGCGGTCAGAACGTTCGGCAACCTCTCGCCCGACGCCACTCGGAGCAGGAAGCGCCGGTGTGGAGAAGCTGGAGCCGGCAGGTGCGGACGGCGCCGGGCCCCTCGAAGAGGTGTCGGGTGCCGGGTGCTGCCCGGTCACGGCAGCAGCCACCCCCTGGTAGGCCCGTCCGTGAGCGGCCTCGTCAGCATCGACGCCGATAGCGGTACAGCTGCTTGTCGAGCGGGTCTAGGCCCGGTCCGGCGGGTCGCTTCACTTACCCCGCACCCGACAGCGCTGTCACCCGAATGGCGCAACGTGACGCGCCACCCACATGGGTGAAGATCACACTGGCTAGTGCCCCAACCGAGGCAATCCGTGAAAGGGAAACCACATGCGCATTCGACGAATCCTCGCCGCCGTCATCGCCACGGCAGCCCTCGCCGGACTCGGCCTCACAGGCGCCGCCACCGCCGCCACCGCACAGGGTGCCCCGTCCTACGTCACCCCTTCTGAGTGCAAGCAGGGGGGCGGAACGCCCGCGATCAATGAGGAGGGCAACTACTGCAAGGGTGGTACGCGCAACGGCGAGCAGATCGACTAACGCCACAAGGCGCCCCGCAGCCACGCGCCGCGGGGCGCTCCCGCGCGAGCGTAGCCGGGAGGGGCGCCCTTTCATGGGGTGAGGCGGCGGTGGCAGATGAGGCTGCGGCTGCCACGACGCAGGCGGGGAAGTGTTCGGCCTTGCGCTCGTATCGGCGGTGTAGTCGGCGGCAGCCGGCGAGCCAGGACACGGTCCGTCGTACGACCCACCGGTGGCGGCCGAGCCGCCTGGAGGACTCCATGCCGCGGCGGGCGATGCGGTGGCGGATGCCGCGGTTGCGGAGCCACCGGCGCAGGTGGTCGCGCGCCGTAGCGGAAAGGCGGTAGGGCGCCCCGGGCACGTGCGACCCCAGGGCACCCTGCCGCACACCACACGTGAGGGGCCGTGCCCGGCGCGGCGAGATCCGCCTATGCTCCTTGGGGTTGTCGGCACGGTGAGACGAAGGGCACGGGGATGAGCGCAAGCGGGGGTGGCGGTGGGCCTTGGGATCCGTACGGAGCAGGACAACCCCCCGTTGCGGGCGGCCCGTCGGCCCCGGTACCGCCGGCCGCCGCGCGCCGGCTGACCTTCGGACGGCTCTTCAACCCCATCGCCGTGGGCCGCACGGTGTTCACGCCGTCCCGGCCGGACCGCGTGCACGATCCGGTGGTGAAGAGGGTGCAGATCCTGCGGACGGCCATCGGACTGGTCGCCATCACCTGGATGCTGCTGTCCTACGGACTGGCGGCGGATGCCGACGCCGTGGTCGACGACCGCTTCGGCCAGATCCGTACCGCCCTGATCGTGCTGGCGGTGACCTTCCCGGTCGCCGTCGCCGCCTTCATCGCGGCGGCCCGCCCGCCCCACCGGCGCCTGTTCCTGCGCCGCGCGGTCAAGCCGGCCGGGGCGCTGCTCGCGCTGGTCGTCACGCTCGCCGTGCCGCGCCTGATCACAGGGCTCGGCTATGTGGACGAGCACACGGACTGGACGGCGTCCGCAGGGCGGGTGGTGCTGCTGTTCGCCCTGGGCGCCTTCTTGTTGTGGCTCGCCCCCTTCGCCCTCTACGGCATCGGGCAATCGCTCGTCCACGTCTTCCGGACGGCGGACCTCCACGAGACGGTGCCACCGCTGCTCGCGACGCTCCTGGTATGGGAACTCGCCCTCTTCGACCTGTTCCGAGGTGCCTACGACGGCGTGTCCCCCGGGGTCCGGCTGGCCTTCCTGCTGGGAGCACCGCTGTCCGTCACCGCCGTGGCGCTGTGGGAGCTGCGGCGGCTGCGCACGCGCCACGGCATCACCCTGCGCGGAGCACTGCTGCGCTGAACCGTCGCGACCACCGCGCCGGCGGCGAAGTCCGTCGGGCCGGCGCACTGGGGCCACCGTGCACGCGGGCCGATGCCACCCGCGGCATGCCCGGCCAGCGCGTGACCACCGCCCGGACAGAAACGGCCCCCTCCCGATCGAGGCACTCGGCCCTCCGAAGGAGAACCACTTCTCGACCATTCGGCGCGGAGCCCTTGCGGGTGAGGCGTCTGGTCATGAGAGTGATGAGCGCCCAGGCCAGGTGGGCCTCTCCCGGCAGTACCGCCGGGCCGATCCACCGGACACCACAAGCCTCACGGTCCAGCCGCGCAGACCCCTGCCCAGAGATCTCGAACACTCACCCACGCCTGCGGCGTTGAAGATGAGCGAGGCCGGCCGGCCGACACCGGCCCGCCTGACCGAGGACGGCTCCTGGCGAGCAGCCCTCCCTCGGAACACATCCGCCGCCGCGCCCGGCCCGGCAGGTGAGGCCCCGGCCGAGCCGGCCGTCCCGGCCCATCGACACCAGGCCGCTCCCGGTAAGGGGCGGCACGCCGGCGGGGGCGGTGGTGCTTGCCCGCTCGTGGAGGCCGGGAGCCGGCGCGGGCCGCAAGCAGGTCCTGGACCGCAACTGGAAGGCGCGCGTACGGAAACCGAAGCCCGGCACGCACGACCTCACCACGCGCGCCACCTTCCACGGTCAAGGCCGAAGGGCCCTGCACCCTGCCCCTGATGCCGACCGGGCCCGGAAGGTGGCCGGCCGGGCGGCGGCCCCGCTGACACGGGGCCGGTCCGGCAGCGGTCCGGGCTCAGATGGGCCGGACCTGCTGGGCCTGGGGACCCTTTGGGCCCTGGCCGGTGGTGAACTCCACCCTCTGGTTCTCCTCCAACGACCGGAAGCCGGCCGCATCGATCTCAGAGAAATGCACGAACACGTCCGGAGTACCGTCATCCGGCGCAATGAAACCGAACCCCTTCTCCGCGTTGAACCACTTCACTGTCCCCTGAGCCATGACACGCCTTCCACATCAAGGAACCAGCACACGAACCCGCGGCCGGCAGCACACCGATACTCCCCTCTCCCCCTCACCACCCAAACAGCGCCCAGGAGTGAACCCGATGTCCTCGCCCCACAGAGCGGCACGGGACCGGGGACGAGCCGCGATCGCACCCGGCCCCAGGCGGGCAGCGGAGAGTGAGGCACCGAGCCGGACGGAGAGACCGCCTCCCCGAACGTGATGGCCGGATCGAACCAAGGTGTTCACCTGGCGGCCGACGGCCAGGCCCGCCTCCCTGGCCCTCACCCTCACCGCAGGCCAGGCGGTGACGCACCTGCCTTCGAGACGGTGACGGCCCTCATCCGTGTGCCCGCACCCGTCCGGGCAGCCCCGGGCCAAGCCCCCCCGCCCCGCTTCGACCGCCAGGCCTACAGGCAGCGGAACGCCGCCGAACGCTGCATCAACCGCCTCGAGCACAATGGCGCGGCCTGGCCATCCGAACCGACAAGAGACAGAAGCTAGGGGTGCTGTGGGCTTGGGCTCGGTTCCGTTTCCGTCTTCGGGGCCGCAGGAGGTGTGAGCATGGCGGTCGCGACGTGCGCGACCACAACCGAGACGATCACCAACGGCATGACGGTGAGCCCCTGTGCCCCGAGCAACAGGGTGGCGAGCAGGACCGAGATCAGCGGAAGTCTGAGCATCGCGGTACTCATCGCTCCGACGCCCATGGCGAAGCCCGCGACGAGGGACAGCCCGGGGACGTGGGAGAGCAGGATGCCGCCCGCCGCGCCCACGAACATCGCGGGGAAGACGGGACCTCCCCGGAAGCTGCTGAGCGAAGCGCAGTACGCCAGGCCCTTGCACAACACCAGCAGCAGCAGTGCTCCGATCGAATACGCGGTGCTCTGTGTGAGGAGTGGCCCCAGCGCCGACTGGCCCGAATACAACACGTCGGTCGCCGGCTTGCCGGTGCTCTGCGCATAGCCGATCGCCAGCCCCGCCACGACCAGGCCCATGACCACCGTGGCCGGCACCCGCCGACGTTCGACCTGACTCTTCAGGCGAACGGAGAGCCATCGGATGCCCACGCCCACGAAGGCGGCCGACAGCCCGACGACCACCGCCCAGCCGAATTCCGCCGCCGTCGGTGTCACGGCCTCGGGCAGGTCGCGTAGGGCCAGCGAGTAGGTGCCCAGCCCGGTCCAGGACCCCAGGCCGATGAAGATCAGCGCGCCGATGCCCGCGGCGAGCAGGCCGGGCACCAGTACCAGGGCCAGCATGGCCCCACCCAGCCCCGAAGCCTCCATCAGGAGGAAGGCGCCGAGCAGGGGTGATCCCAGCAGAGAGCTGATCGCCGCGAAACTTCCGGCCGCGCCCATCATCGCGATCACCTGCTCCGGGGCGTCACGTTTGACGAGGCGCACGGCGCCTGCGGCCAGTCCGCCACCGAGAGCGATGAGAGGCGCTTCCGGTCCGAGGACCGCACCGAAAGCCAGAGTCGCCAACGCGGCGAACAGGATGCCGGGAAGCTCGATGGGTGTGGGCGTGCCGGCGGCCTTGAACCCGCCCGACGGTTCGTGGCCTCCGCGCCCCGGCAGGTACTGCACCGTAAGCCCCACGAGCAGTCCCCCGACGGCGAGCAGGGGCAGCGGCCACCACGGCGGCGTGCCGCGGAATCCCAGCGCCCTGGGCAGATCGGTGTAGAGCATCGGCTGAAGTACGTCGACCAGCGCCAGGAAGCCGAACGCCACCGCGGACACCGGTACGCCGACCACCGCGGCCATCACCAGGAGCACCACATAGCCGCGGCTGCGGAGGATGGTGAGCGGATCCGGCGGTGACGCGTCCGTGGGCCCTGCCTTGGGGACCGGCATGCGCCTTGCCTCCTCGCGACCCGGACCGGATACGTGGTTTCACCGACGGCCCTCAGCGAACCCGGACCGCCCCCGTCACTCGCTCCGGGCGGCGTCTTCCCACCCTGGCAGACCTGCCTCACGGCAGCATTCCGCGGCCGTCCATGCGGGTAGCGCGGAGCCCGCCGGCCCGGCCCCGACGACCGCCGCCAGCACCGAGGCGGCCCCGCCCTGTAACAGCTGCCACCCACCCCGGCCGCCCTCCGCCTCGCTAAGGGCTGTCCCGTAATCCCCGGCGGGCGCACGACGACAGCTACGGCACCTCGCTGCGTTGTCGGAACGCCCGAATACGCACAGTATGAGGACGCCCCTCCGCCTTGCGATGCACCGCATCTGACGCCGTGCGCTGATCCACCGGGGATTACGGGACAGCCCTTAGGCAGGGGACAGCGATCCGTTACCGGAGTCGGCGTCCTGTGCGTCCTGTGCGCGGTGCTCGATGAGGCGGTGGAAGCCCGCCGGCGCGTACCGCTCTCCGGTGGAGGAGCCCGGGCCGGGGATGCCGGCCGATGGCCATGCCCCGCAGACCCACGCACTCCGCGTGCCGGTGCAGGTCCAGGAGGTGGAGCGGACCGGCGGAGTTCATGGACCTCGCGCCGTGCAGGTCGACCATGAGGTCTCGCGCGTCGACGACGATGTCGTCCAGCGCCTGCCGGAGCACCGGCCCCGCCTGCTCGTCGAGTTCCCCGCCCCTACTGACCAGGACCGAGCTGCCGCAGCGCCGGACGTCCGTGCTGATCATCCGGCTCCTTCCCCGAAGGCACCAAGCACCAAGGCCCGCGGGGCCACCATCCTGGCCCGCCGCTCACCGGCGGCGGTACGAGGCGCTGATGCCCGGCCTCGGCCGGTGGTGCGGGGCCGGGCAGGGGGTGCACCGGAGGGTGGCTGAACCGTTGGCTGGGCGGTTGCTTTCAGCGGGGGACCGACCGTGTGACCGGAGGTATGGACCCTCACGCATCGGACATGGTCTGTTGTTGCACGTCAGACCCGGTGGGCAAGCCTCCCGGCGAGGAGGACACGCGACGCGGACCTCACGATCGCCGCGATCCGCCTCGTGGCGGACCGGGCCGCCTCGGTCCAGCCGAGAGCGGCCGTGACTCCGTGATGAGCCTCAGGGGGCGAAGCGAGGCACCGGCCCACAGACCGCCGGCCCCCGCTCGGCTCCGCCCGGTTCAGGCCTGGGTCGGGTCCCCGGGGATCGGGTGCACTTCGACCGGGTCGTTGCCGGGCTTCCCGCCTGCCCCGGGGCACGCGGATGCCCGTGCGGCGATCTCCAGGGCCCGGTCCTCGCTCTTGACGTCGACCACCCAGTACCCGGCCAGGATGGGGCCCGCCTGGGCCGGCCCGTCGGTCACCTGAGGCCGCCCGTCGCTTCCAGCCCGCACCGTCTTGACCAGGGAAGGGCCGCCGAGGCCCTGCCCCTCCACCCACTCCCCGGCAGCGGTGAGGTCTTCGTTGAGGGCGTTCATGTGGGCGAACATGGCCTCCATGTCTTCCTTGGAGTACCCCGACATGATGGCGTCCCACTGATCGGCAGGCACGTTCATCTGGATCATGTACTTCATTTTCCTCACCCTTCCAGGGCGGCTGATGGGTTTCTCGGGCTTGCAGAGAGTGAGACAGCCGGACGCCGCAGAACTCATCGGTGTCCCCGGCACCAGATTGCCGCGGACCGGCATGTGCCGCTGCCGGACCAGGCCGCGGCGAGGCTGGGCGTACGCAGGACGGACATGACGACCACGTAGTGCGACGCGGTTCCCTCTCCCCGGTCGCCACGGCGGAGGTGGACTGGGGAAGGCGAACGGGTGTGTGGTCCTGAGGGGCCGAGGACGTCGCCCTGCTCCCGGTGGTGCCCCCTGCGCTGGACTGGCGGGCGGTCCGCCGGACCGGCTCGCATCGGCGATCGGCACGGGCATCGGTGGCATACGGACGCTGTTGAAGGAAGACGACGCACTGGAGGCGGCCGGGACTCGGCGCGTCTCGCCACGCACGGTCCCGATGCTCATGCCCAATGCAGCGGCGGTGCTGATCAGCATCGAGTACGGCGCACGGGCCGGTGTCTACACGCCCGTCTCGGCGTGTTCTTCCGGTGCCGAGGCGATCGCCCTGGGGGCCAGGCTCATCCGCGCCGGCGAAGCGGACGTGGTCATCGCGGGCGGGACCGAGGCCGCGATCACCCCGATCACCGTCGCCGGCTTCGCCCAGGCACAAGCACTGTCGCGGCACACCGCCGAACCCGCGTCAGCGTCACGGCCGTTCGCCGCGGACCGCAGCGGATTCGTCCTCAGTGAAGGCGCGGCCGTCGTGGTGCTCGAAAGCGCCGAGCATGCCAACGCCCGGAGCGCGCGCGTCCACGCAGTGCTCGCGGGAGCCGGCATCGCCGCCGACGCTCACCACATCACCGCACCCGCTCCCGACGGCTCCGGTCAGATCTCCGCGATGCGGAAGGCCCTCGCGCAAGCCGGCCTGGCTCCCGAGCAGATCAGCCACATCAACGCCCACGCCACCGGAACTCCGGTCGGCGACGTCGCCGAGGCGCATGCGATCGGGGAGGTCTTCGGCCGCGCCACCGTGACAGCCCCCAAGGCGGCGCTCGGCCATCTCTTTGGCGCAGCCGGCGCGATCGAAGCGCTCATCGCCGTCCTCAGCGTGGAACACGGCGTCATCCCGCCGACCCGCAACCTCACCGAGGCCGGCGTCGGTCCCGACATCGACCTCGATGTCGTGGCAGAGCGACGAGACGTCCTCCAGGAGGCCGTGCTCAGCAACTCCTTCGGCTTCGGTGGGCAGAACGTCTCACTCGTCTTCACCGGCGCACGGCACCACGCGTCCCGTACAGCAGCATCGACTACACCATGATCCACGCGAACGCACCGTTGTCCGTGGAGGGGCGCCGCCGGTTGCCCAGCGGCCCGCCCGGCACCGGATTGCACCGGGGCCGGGCGGGCGTGGGCGTTCGGTCGGCGAGCGGTGGGTCAGGGACCGACGGTGATCTGCTGCGCCGGGTCGGTGGTGTCGGTCACCTTGTAGACCGCGTTGAAGGTGGACGTGGTCGCGCTCGTCGGGCAGCCGAACCCGCCGGTGACCGTGACCGGTACGGAGGCGTTCGTGAAGGTCAGGGTCGACGGGGCCCCGTTGGTCCAGGTGCCGCCGACGTTCGCGGGGGCGGTGGGGGCGGCGGTGACCGTACAGGAGGCGAGCCCGCTCGTCTGGACCACCAGACCGCCGACCGGCAGACCCATGGTGGCGGTGACCGGGGCGCCGTTCTGCATCGACACCGACCAGGCGCCGCTGGTGGTGACCGTGGGGGTGACTCCCCACATGCTCGAGGTGCAGGAGCTGTACGTGGGCGCCGAGATCGGCGAGGACACGGGCCCGGCGGGGTTGCTGTTGCCGGGGGCTCCCGGCACGCTGCCGGTGGCGACGGAGACCGTACAGGTCACGGTGACCGAACCGGCCTTGAAGGTGGCCTTCCCGCTGAGGGTGGCTTGGAAGGCGTGCCCGGCCGGGGTGACGGTGGTCGACCCGGCCAGGGGTAAGGGTGCGGCGGATGCGGTGACCGAGGCGAGCGCGATGGCTCCGGCAGCGGCCGTCCCTAGGGCGAGCGCGGTGCGCGTACGGCTCATGGCTGTGCTCCTTGGGGATCGTGGTGCGGGGTGGGGGGAGGGGGCGCGGCCGTGGCGGACTCCGCGTTCCCGCCGCGCTGGGCGGCGTACGGCTGCCAGGCGAACATCAGGCCGCCGCCGAGAATGCCGAGCAGGGTGCCGATCAGGAACCCGCCGAGGTTCGACAGGACCAGTGCGGCGGTGGCGATCAGGGTGGTGAGGACACCCGCGAGGGAGCGCTGAGGGGGAGAGAACCAGGCGGTGAGCCCGAGGACGATCATCACGATGCCCATCAGGACGGACGGGATTCCCGCCACCCCCTGCTGGAGCATGATCTTCAGCGGTGCCAGCGGCAGGACGCAGATCCACGACCCGGCCAGGATCGCGAACAGCCCGCCCCAGAAGGGTCTGCTGCGCCGCCACCGCCGCCACCGCCGGGACCCGGACCATCGGGGACGGCGGCTCAGAAGCATTCCTTCTTGCCCTTGCTGATGTTCATGCTGAGCCCGGAGAGCTTGAAGGTGCCGGCGTTCGTCGCCCACGCCGTCTGCTGGAGATCGGTGATGCGGACCGTGTCGGCCTGCTGGGCGAAGAGGTCCTGCATCCCCTGGGCCTCGGCCGGACCCTTGTCGAGGGTGGAGGCGTCCCGCCCGATCTCGATGTTGCTGAAGACGGCGTCGCCCGAGAGCTGGGTCGCGTCGACGAAGAGGTTGCTGGCCTCCACCGGGGTCTTGCGGCCGGCGGTGAGGTTGAGCGAGATGTCCCCGATCACCGGGAGCGAGGTGACCACGGACTGGCAGAGGCTGTGGAGCTTGGCCTCCCTGATGGCGGTGACGGCCACCGGGATGAGCTCCTCGCGGGCGTTGACGTCCACGCTGCCGTACTGGGCGAAGCCCTCGCCCTCCAGGCTGCTCGCCGACACCTTGAACTGCTGTCCCGACACGGCGAACGAGGCGGCCAGCGCGCCTTGCGCGAGGGCGATGCCGAGGCCTGCGGTCACGGCGACGGCGGGGAGGGTCAGGACGGCGAACCGGCGCCAGCGGACGCGGCCGGAGTCACCGTCGGAAGGGTCGGATAAATGGGGGGAACCGGTCATGAGGTCGTCCCTTATTTCGGCTGTGCACCGTTGTTACCGACGAGTTGAATGTAAGAGTGCCAATGAAGGTTGGCAAGGTTGTGCGAGCGCACCCTTTGAGCCGACTCCTACTGCTCCGTACGCAGCATTTCGGCGACCTCCGCGTCCACCCGCCGGGCCATCGCCCGCGCGAACTCCGAGGTCACCACCTCGCCGGCCACCGGCCGCAGGGCCGCCACCGCCGCCGTGATGTGCCGAAGCTGCGTGGCTGAAAGCCGTTCCAGGCCCTCCAGGCCGTCCCCACCCGCCGCGTCGACCACATAGCGCCGGAACAGTCCCACGAACCGGTCCGCGACCGCCGCGGCCTGCGCCTGTACGAACTCCCCGGCATCCAGGATCTCCGTGAGCGGCACGCCCTGCCGCACCAGCGTCAGCGTCGCCTCGAGCAGTCGGCGGTTCGGGTACGTGACCAGGTCCCCGTCGACCGTCACGTAGCCGAGCTCGGCGGCCCGCCGGGTGTCAGCGGCGGTCGCCGTCGGGCCGAACAGCTCCCGCAGCTCGCGCCGGGTCATCGTCACCGGCTCCTCCTGCACCCAGTCCCGGGTCATCTCCCGTTCCAGGCCCAGTAGTTGGGGCAGACCGCCGCCTTCCTCCCACGCGTGCAGCAGCTCGGCGATGCCGTTGACCGTGTAGCCGCGGCCCAGCAGATCGCTGATCAGGCGCAGCCGGGTCAGGTGATCGTCGGAGTACCAGGCGATCCGGCCCTCCCGGCGCGGCGGCGGCAGCAGCCCGCGCTCCTGGTAGTAGCGCAGGTTGCGCACCTTGACGCCGGCCGCCCGGGCCACGTCCTCCCGACGGTAGCGCCCGCCACCGCTTCTGCCGGCGCTGCCTTCACCGCTGCCGTCACTGCTTCCGTCACTGCTTCCGTCCCCCACCTGGCTGCTCACGCGCCAGAGTGTAGGACGTACCGGCAGGTCACATGGGCCGCGGACGATCCTGCTTGACCGCGCGCAGGACCACGAACTTCGGCTCGCTCGCGACGACTTCGCTGTTGCCGAAGAGCCGGCGCAGGTGGGTGTGGTAGCCCATGTGCCGGTTGGCGACGATCCACAACTCGCCGCCCGGCCGCAGCACCTTGCGCGACTGCGCGAACATCCGCAGGGCGGTCGCGTCGGTCGTGGCCTGGTGGGAGTGGAAGGGCGGGTTGCTCAGCACCAGGTCCACGGAGGCGGGGGAGAGCATCGCGACGCCGTCGCCGACGTGGAACTCGGCGGTCCGCCGGCCCTCGCGGACGTTCGCCCGGTAGGTGGCCCGCGCCGAGGCGACCGCCTGGTAGGACTCGTCGGTGAACACGACCTCGGCATCCGGGTCGTGGACCTGGACGGCCGTGCCGACGACGCCGTTCCCGCAGCCCAGGTCCACGACCCGGGCGCCGTCGGTGTTGGTCGGCAGGTTCTGCAGGAAGAAACGGGTGCCGACGTCGAGCCGGTCGGCGCAGAAGATCCCGGCGTGGTTGACGACGGACAGGCCGGAGGCCGAGCCGGCGTCCTCGTCCACCGTGTACGTCAGGGGCCACGGCCCGGCGGACGTCGGGCGGGTCGCCCCGGGGGTGCCCGGCGTACAGAAGATCAGCCGGGCCTTCTTCTCCGCGAGCGAGGTCTTCGTAGGGCCGAGGATCTTCTCGAAGAGGCGCAGCGTGGAGGTGTGGATCTCCTTGACCATGCCGGTGCCGACCACGACGGTGCCCGCGTGCACGTGCGGGGCCAGCCGGTACAGCTGGTCCTCGAGCAGCGCCAGGCTCTTGGGTACGCGTACCAGCAGGACGTCGATCCGCTCGGGCGGCGGGTCCTGGGTGGTCAGCAGGGTCACCGTCGACTTGGACGTCCCGATACCGGCCCGGTCCAGGTTCCCGGCGGTCGCGGCGCGGGTCAGGGCCGAGTCGGTGATCTGCGTGGGGCGGTAGCCGGCGAGCGCCGTCGTCAGCGTCCCCCAGCGGTCCCCGAGCACGGTGATCCGGCCGGCGGCCGCGGCCAGGTCCACCGGACCGCGCTCGCCGGTACCGGACTCGAGGTGGCGCAGCAGGTACTCGTCGGCGGCGTCCCACGCACGGAGCCGGTCGCGCGGGTCCTCGGGGAAGCGGGTGAGCTCGTACGAGCCGAAGGGTGTGGTCAGGCGGTTCATATGGGCCCCAGGCTATCCGAGCCGGAGGCCCGACCCCGCATGCGCGGGGCCGGGCGGCGCGCTACTCGGGGAACTCGCCCGCCATGGCGGCCGCCATCCGCAGGTGGGGGCGGGCCTCGGCGGCCCGGCCGAGGCGCTCCAGGGTGCGACCGAGCATCAGCTGGGCGTAGTCCTCCACCGGCCAGCGCTCCAGGATGGCGCGGAGCTCGTGCTCGGCGCGGGAGAGCTGGGCGGAGTGGTAGCAGGCGCGGGCCAGGAGCAGCCGCAGGGCCAGCTGCTCGGGGGCCTCGCCCGCCAGCGATTCCAGGATGCGGGCGGCCGTCGCGTACTCCTTCGCGTCGAAGAAGAGTCGGGCGCGCGCCCAGCGCTCGGCTGCCGTCCCGTGCTCGAAGTACGTCGTCGGCGCGTTCATCGCGTCCCTTCCGCCGTTCAGGGGGTCTGTCCGCTGCCTCCAACACGCCCTGGCCGTGGAACATTCCGCTCTCCGGCGCCACCGCCCCGGCGCTAGGTTGTCCACATGAGCAATCTCGATCGCCAGCCCGCTCTCTCCACCTGCGGCGGCCGCGGGTTCGTCGTGGCCGAACCGGTGCGCGAGCTCCTCAGCCCGCGCACGGTCAAGCTCGGGGAGTCCTCCGAGGTCCGCCGGCTCCTGCCGAACCTGGGCCGCCGCATGGTGGGCGCCTGGTGCTTCGTGGACCACTACGGTCCGGACGACATCGCCGACGAGCCCGGCATGCAGGTCGCACCGCATCCGCACTCCGGGCTCCAGACGGTGAGCTGGCTGCACGAGGGCGAGGTGCTGCACCGCGACAGCGTGGGCAGCCTGGAGACGATCCGGCCGCGCGAACTGGGCCTGATGACCTCCGGCCGCGGCATCAGCCACTCGGAGGAGAGCCCGCGTCCGCACGCCCGCTTCCTGCACGGCGCCCAGCTGTGGGTGGCCCTGCCGGACGCCCACCGCA
Organism: Streptomyces sp. NPDC048257; assembly: GCF_043201855.1. Lineage (NCBI taxonomy): Bacteria > Bacillati > Actinomycetota > Actinomycetes > Kitasatosporales > Streptomycetaceae > Streptomyces > Streptomyces sp. NPDC048257. The sequence goes on along the minus strand of NZ_JBICZI010000001.1, from coordinate 815,316 downwards.
ACGTGGAACCGCACTTCCAGCACCACGCCGACCTCCCGCGGGTGACGGCCCCGGGCCTGACGGCGACGGTCATCCTGGGCACCCTGGACACGGCGGCTTCGCCGGGCACGGCGTACACCCCGATCGTGGGCGCGGACCTGACCCTCGCGTCGGGCACCGAGACCCGCCTCCCGCTGGACCCGGACTTCGAGTACGCGGTCCTGTCGATGTCGGGCGAGGCCCACGTCGACGACGTCCCGGTCCTCCCGGGCTCGATGCTCTACCTCGGCTGCGGCCGCACGGACCTCCCCCTGCGGGCGACGTCGGACGCGAGCCTGATGCTCCTGGGCGGCGAGCCGTTCGAGGAGGAGATCGTGATGTTCTGGAACTGGATCGGCCGCAGCCAGGCGGACATCGAGGAGTTCCGCGAAGCCTGGATGACAGGCACCCACTACGGCGAGGTCAAAGGCTACGGCGGCCCCCCGATCCCTGCCCCTGAACTCCCCGCGACCCGCTTGAAGCCCAGGGGAAGGGTGCGCTGAACTGTGGTTGTGTCATGAGGGGAGTCGGGTGCCGGAGGTCGTGCACTCGTTCGGGCGTGCCTGGGGTGGCGATGCGGGCGACCCCGAACGTCGCGACGACCGTCATCGGGAAGATCGCGGCGTTCGTGCCGATCATCGTGCCGACCACCCCGCGCGTGACCGGGGCGAGGGCGACGATCGCGATGATGAACGGCACGGGCCGGATGATGTTGATGAGCAGGCCCGGGACCGTGTGGACGATCCGGTTCGGCAGGACACCGCCCTTGCGCGTGGCGGAGAGGGCGAGTCCCACCGCCAGTCCACTGACGGTCGACAGCGCCAGGGTGATCAGCACCATGTAGACGGTCTCGCCCGTGGCGTCGAGGACCTTGGGCCAGAACGTGCTCCAGTCCGCCTTCACCGGACACCCGCCTCCGTGCGGTCGGGGACGCCCAGCCCGGCGACGACGGCCTCGACCGCGCCGGCCTCGCCGCGCAGTTCCAGCGTCACACTGCCCAGGGGGCGTCCGCGTACCTCGGCGACGCCGCCGTGGACGAAGGTGAAGTCGACGCCGTGGACGCGCAGGAGCTCCGAGAGGCCGTCCAGGGCGGGGTTGCCGTCGACGACGGGCAGGGTGACCAGGCGGCCGGGGTGGCGGGTGCCAAACTGTTCCAGGAGTCCGGCGTCCGGCTCGCCGTGCTGTGCGGAGCGGACGAAGGCGGCAGTGGTCGCGTGGCGGGGCCGCGCGAAGACCTCGTAGACTTCGCCGCTCTCGACCACCTTGCCGTCCTCCATGACCGCGACGCGGTCGCACAGGGTACGGACGACCTCCATCTCGTGGGTGATGAGGAGGATGGTGACGCCCAGCTCGCGGTTGACGCGGCGCAGCAGGGCCAGTACCTCGCCGGTGGTATGCGGGTCGAGGGCGGAGGTCGCCTCGTCGCACAGCAGGACCTTCGGGCGGGTGGCGAGCGCGCGGGCGATGCCGACGCGCTGGCGCTGGCCGCCCGAGAGCTGTTCGGGGTAGCGCTTCCCGTGGCCGGCGAGACCTACGAAGTCCAGCGTCTCCTCGGCGCGGGCCCGGGCCGCGGTGCGGTCCATCCCGGCGAGGCGCAGCGGGTAGAGCACGTTGCCCAGGACAGTGCGCGAGCGGAAGAGGTTGAACTGCCCACGAACTCCTCGTCCCCGTGGCGCACTTCCACGGCGTCGGTGTCCGGCGAGCTCCGCGGCAGGCAGCGGAACGTCACCACCGACTCCTGGTGGTACTGCGTGCGGATGACGTCGGCGACGTGGCGCAGCCCCTCGGGGCCGACGCCGACGAGGACCCGCCAGTACTGCTGCCTCGTGCTCCAACTCCCGTGCCAGGCAGCCGTGATGGATGCCGGTGTCGGACGGAGGTCCACGTCACCTCGGGCAAGGAGAGCCCGATCGGTCCCACATGGGTCAGGAAGATCGTGAACGTTCACGTGGTCGCCCAGAAGCGCCCGCCGGTACCGGACCGGGACCGCCGCGCGGGCGGTCCCGGCCGGGCAGGTAGCAGCAGGAGGTCGAGCGCCGCGTCGGCTACCGCCAGATGACGGCGCGCCAGCGGACCGGCCAGCTCCTCGAACTGCCCACGTCGCCCGCGACGCTCCCGGTCGCGTTGATCGCGACCGGCTGGGTCGTGTCGACACCGGGGGGAAGGGGAAGGGCGGTGACCCGCCCCAGTGGGTCCCATGTCACGGCACGCTCGTCGGAGGTGCCGACGCCGGTCCCCGCGTCGTTGATCCCGTTGACGAAGGCCCGGCCCGTGCCGGGCAGCACGTCGAGTTCGGTGGTGTCGTTTCCGTCCCACCTCACGGCGTGGTCCTTGACGTTCCCGACGACGACGTCGGCGTTGTTGACGCTCACGGACCGCGCGCCGATCCCCTGCGACGGCAGGGCCTTCAACTTCTTCCCGCGCGGGGCACGGACGGCCTTCCACTCCCCGGCCCCGTCGGTCGCCCGGCCGATCACCGTGCCGCGGTCGTTGATCGCGGCCGGCTCGCTGTACGCGCCCCCGAGCGAGCCGAGATCGTGGACACGGCCCGCAGTGTCCCAGCGTACGGCCCGGGTCTTCTCGCCCGGCACGAACACGTGGCCGGCGATCTCTCCGCGCTTGTTGATCCCGGTGGCCACGCCCCCCTCCGCCTTCGGGGGCAGGCGCAGTACGGTCGCCCGGCCGTCCGGGCCCCAGCGCACCGGGTGCGTGCGACCGGCCGTCGACAGACGCCCCACGGCGACTTGGGAGTCGTTGATGTCCTGGGCTTCGCCGTCGACGTAGCCCGGTGGTTCCGCGAGCCGGGTGAGAGCACCTGACGCGTCCCATCGGGCGGCATGCCGCACGCCGTCCGGTGTGGCGGTGAAGCCGGCCACGGTGCCGTCCTCGACGATCTTGACCGCCTGCCCGCCCGAACCTCCGGAGACGGCCTGCAGACGGGTGAGGGAGCCGTCGGCGCCCCACCGCACGAGGTAACCGTCTTCGTTCTCGTCCAGCGAGAGCCCCACGACGTCCCCGGCGTCGTTCATTGCCTGGGCCGAACTACTGGAATGGCCTGCCAGGAGCGGCAGTTCGTACATCGAGACGGTGACGCCGGAGGGCGCGGAAGGCGCCACCATCACGGATAACATCGCGGAAACCACCACGGGTATCAAGAAGATCTCCCCTGTCTTCTCGGACTGATACGGCGCCGGACGCACCCGCTCACCCCTGTTGATCCCCCGGGCGGCGAGAACGGCACGACGCCCGAGCCCTCCCCCGACTGCGACGCGAAGAAACGTGCCCGAAGGACTCGGCGCGCGGCGAGGCCGGGCCGGGGACGGGACGATCCGCGGCGGGCCGCTTGGCGGCCGTTCTCCTTCAAACTCGTCGCCGAGGACGACCAGGCGCCCCGTGGTCGGCGCCTCCGACTCCCCGGTGTCCGCGGCGATGCAGTCCAGCATTCACGACGCCCACATGGTCCGGATATCCGGCGCCGACACCAACCCGTAGCCGACCCGGGGCCCCGGCTACAAGACCGCGCACATCCCGTCGCCGCCACGCACCGGACCTCCACCGCTGGGCCCTGGTCACGGCGTCACGGCGACGCGGGCCGGGTTCAGGTCGAGACGGGAGTACGGGACAGCGCGGTGTGCATCGCGAAGGCACCGAGCAGGCCGCCCGCCGTGAATCGCTGGGCAGTCATGGCACGAGGCCGGGCGGTCAGGAATCCCGACACCCGCGCTGCGCCCAACATGATCAGAGCGTTCACCGAGATCCCCACGATGATCTGCACCCCACCGAGCTGGAGCAGTTGTCCCCAGGCCGGACCTGCCTGGGGGTCCAGGAACTGGGGCAGTAGGGCGGCATACATAAGAGCGATCTTGGGGTTGAGCAGGTTCGTCAGCAGCCCCATCGAGAACAGGCGGGCGTCAGAGACCGGAGTCAGATCCTGGGCCGGGGCGAAGGGCGAGCTCCCGCCGGGCTTGAGCATGTCCCAAGCGAGGTAGGCCAAGTAGGCGGCTCCGGCAAGTTTGACCGCCATGAACGCCACCGGCACGGCAGCGAACAACGCCGACAGGCCCGCAGCCGCGGCCAGCAGATAGCACACGAATCCCACGGCGGTTCCACTGAGGCTGACCAGGCCCGCCCTGCGGCCTTGGGTGATCGCGCGAGAGGCGAGGTGAATCATGTTCGGTCCCGGAGTCAGGGCCATGCCCAGTTCGACCAGGGCCACTCCTGCGACTGCGGTCAGAGCGATCACCGGTCAACCTCCTGGTCGTTCGTCGGGCACATGATGCGAACCGGTCACCGACTTGCAACGGACGGCTACGTCGCATCAGCAGCGCCAGTCTTGCCGTCAGCAGACTACGGCCCTGCCGCTCGCTGTCTTCATGCACCCCCGGCCCCCACCCCGGCCCGCCGACGACAGCCCGTGACCGTCTGAAATGCGCGGCAAGGGCGCGCGGCTGCCCTTGGAAGCGCGTTGGGGGCGTGCGGACATGCGTGCGCGCCCTGCGTTCGGCTACCGCCGGCTCTTGGAGAAACCGTAGGCGGCGTCCGCGGTCAACCCACCCGAACGGAATCTTCTCCGCGATCGCCCCGCGGACCATGGCCTTGGCGATGACCACTGTCGTCCCGAAGGGCGTCCATGTGCTCGTCGATGCCCGCGGATATGCGGCCGCGTTCGCCGATCCAGGCGAGGAAGACACCGACCCGGCAGTCCGCCGCCCGGCGGTGCCTGAGTCCTCGGTAGCCATCGGAGGCCGGGGCGCCAGAGCCGGTCCTGGTAGGCGGCCTCGGCCACGACGGTGACGCCGGCCTGGAGGAGCGCGCCGAGGGTGTCGAAGAAGACGTGCATGGCCGGGATGTCGAGGGGGTCGTCGCCGCCGGGCTGGTGGGTCCCGGTGCTCGTGACCATGCCCTGTTTGATCTCGTCGCGGATGATCGCGGGGCGTCCGAGTTCGCGGGCGAGGCTGTGGGCGAGGGCGGTCCTTCCGGTGGCGGGTGGACCGCTGGCCCCCTCGAGGGGTCGGCAGCCCCGGGGCAGTGATGTCACACCCATCATGACAGGTCAAAGGGCGTTTTCGTAGGATGAACGGCACAGGTTGCCGGCCTTGTTCAGCCCTCTGCGGGGAACCCAGAATCTCCGTTATGAATCACTCGGGGAAAGTCGATCAGGACGACATCGTGCGGGCACGGAATGTGCTGCTCGCGTCGGGACGCCGCACTCCGCGCGAGGAAGTCGACGCCTACCGGGTGCTCGCCCAGGTCAGCCCCGCCTCGTACCTGCCGCTCCTGGCCAGGGCGCTGCAACGTCTGACTTACGACACCGGCTCCGGCAAGAAGCATCCATCCTGTCTCGCGCTGTGCGAGGAGGCGGTGGCGGTGGCCCGGTCCATCGATCCGGCCGAAACTGCCCGTGCAGATGTTCTGTACGGGGCACTCGACACGTGCCAAAGAGAGCTGTACACCCTGGGTCGCCGCGCCGAAGGGCTCGCCATGCGCGCCGAGATGCTCGCCATCGGCCGTGCGCAGGCCGAACAGTCCGGAGCCCCCGTGGCCAGAGGGCTCCGTGACTGGGCTGCCGGTCTCTCCGAGGAAGGCCGGTATGCCGAGGCTGCCGATGCCATGACCGAATATGCCGCGGCGATCCTGCCCCACGGGCCCGGCAGCGGGTCTCTCGCCTGGTCCCTCCTGGAGTGGATCGCCGCTCTCCACGACGCCGGCCGGTCCGGCGAAGCACTCGCCGCGTTCGAGACACTCGTCAGCATGGAGGCGGCCGAAGCCGCGAACGACCACGGCTCGATGGCCTGCCATCTCTACTCGCTCATCGGGTACGCGCACATGCTCGACTCTTACGGCCGAAAGGAGCAGGCCGCCCTCGTACGGCAAGAGGCGCTCGCTTTGCTGACGGAGCTGGCCGATACCGGTGAGCGGCCGTCCTGGAGTGGCTATCAGGCGTCGTTCTGGGCGGTGCTGCTGACCTTCTTCGGCGCCGAAGGCGATCGGCCCGAGTCCGGTATACCGCGTCCGCCTTCGGGGGCGGCCCCCGTACAGTGGTCGCCCGATGCCAAGCGGCGCTACTTCGACAGCCGCCATGCCCTCCGTGAAGAGGTGGACACCCTCGCTCCGCGAGCCACTGAGGATCCGGGCCAGCACCTGGCCGAACTGGTCCGCCTGCAGCGGGTCCTCACCGTCCGCTCCGCCGTCTACTGGGAGAACCGCACCCAACTGTTCGCGGAGCGAGTGCGTTCCCTGTTCGACGACGGAGTGGGCCTGGCCCGTCGGCTGTCTCAGCACGACCCGGTAGACGGAACGCGAACACTGGCCGGGATCCTGATCGAACGATCGACCTTCCACACCACCGCCCGCGAGTTCGGGCCCGCCCTCGATGACTTCCGCCAAGCCCTGAGCTACCTGGGGGAGGGGCCAACTGACCCGAGCGGGGCCGATGTCCGCCCCCGGACTCGTACACACGAGCAGCTCGCTGGAAGGCGATGAATCCGGGCTACTGGCTCAGTCCTTGAGCAGCTGGTCGCGCACCGGAATCCAGTCCAGGGCCGACCGGATGCCATCCTCCAGGGACAGGTTCGGCGTCCACCCCAGCAGCTCGGCCGCCCGGTCGCTCTTGGTGTAGCCACCGGCCACGTCGCCGGGCCGCGGGTCGGCGTCGATGGTCTGAAGGGGCCTGCTGACGACGTTGTTGAAGGCGTCGCACAGCTCCCGGACAGTGGTGCCGGAGCCGGTGCCCAGGTTGATGGCGATCGAGCGCTTCTTGTCCGTGAGGATGGAGTCGAAGCGCTCGATCGCGGCGATGTGTGCCGCGGCGAGGTCCCAGACGTGCACGTAGTCCCGGATGCCCGTGCCGTCGCGGGTCGGGTAGTTCGTTCCCGTGATCGGGAACGGGCGGCGCTCCTGGTGTGCCTGGATGAGCACCCCCAGCGCGTGGCTGGGCCGCTTGAGCTGGAGACCGGTGCGCAGCTCGGGATCGGCGCCGACGGGGTTGAAGTACCGCAGCGAGAGCACGCGGGGCCCGGCGACGGCGATGTCGGCGACCATCTGCTCGCAGTGCGCCTTGGTCCGCGCGTAGGGACTCTGTGGGGCCAGTGGCGAATCCTCGTTGACGGGGGAGCCGTCCTCGGCCCGGTAGATGGAAGCCGAGGAACTGAAGACGATCCGGTCGCAGCCGTTGCGGTGCAAGTGGTTGACGAAGGCCAGGCTCTTGGCCACGTTCGCGTCGTAGTAGCCGATCGGGTCGGCGACGGACTCCGGTACGACGATCAGCGCCGCGCAGTGGACCACGGCGGAGATGTCCGGATGCTCCGAGAAGATGCGGTCGACCAGTGCGCCGTCCGCGATGTCGCCCTCGTAGAAGGTGCGGCCCTTGGTGAACTCGCGGCGGCCCCGGACGAGGTTGTCGAGGATCACGGGGGTGATCCCGGCATCCAGGCAGGCCGAGGCGACGGTGCTGCCGATGTAGCCGGCTCCTCCGGCGATGAGGACGGTTGTCACATGGACCTCTTCCTGGTCGATTCAGCCCAGTGGGCAACCGGCACCCAGGCTAACCTCGCTGTTTCGCTTGGGGTGACGAGGTGTCGCTGTGGGGTCGATCGAGGCGGCACCGGGCGGTGGGCGTCGGGGATCTGCGCGAGGGCCTGGTCGAGCACGGTGATGTGATCGGCGGCGGTGTTGGCTCCGGCGTTGCCGGGCCGCAGCAGCCCGGACATCGCCTCGCCGGTGTTGGCCAGGGAACACAGCAACGGGTGGAACCCGAAGCCGCCTCTGTAGGTGGGTGCGGCCTGGTATTCCTCGGAGTGGCAGGTGATCAGGGTCGCGTCGAGGTACAGGACCAGGCCGGGTAGTTCGCGTCCGCCGGCCTTCACTGCGGGTATCGCGGTGCGGGTCTCGGCGGCCTGCGACCAGGCTACCTCCCGGGCTGCGGCGCGGGCCGACCGCAGGCGGTCCAGTACGCGTTCGTCGACGGCGGCCGTCAGCCGCCAAGCCGTCGGGGTGGAGACCACCGGGCCGAACACCTCGCGCTGGTCCCGCAGAACGGCCGGATCCGCGATCGCCTCGCCGCCGTCGGCGAGCATCACTGCGAGATCGGTGGCGATCCGGCCTGGGTCATGGCCGGTGCCGCGCGGCCGAAGCGGCCGGAGCACGGTGGAATACGCCACCGTCAGCCCGGTCGCTTCGGCGAGGTCCGCCAGCAAACGTGCTCCGGCGTGCCCGACCCCCCCCCGCCCCGTCAGTGGACACCACAAGCCGGGACCGCGAACCGATGTCCTTCACGCAGAAAGTGCCTTGCTCTGGCGACGACAGAACCCCTGGACAAGGTCCATCGTCCCAGCTCGGGAAGGCACTTTTGCGTTTCTACCCGACCCTCAGCCGCACCCCGACCGAAACGGCGAGGCTAGGTACTGCGCTACCGATAGCAGCCGGTCACGTTCAGCACCGGCACGGCTGCGTGGATACACGACGTCAGCAACTCTCCGTACGATTGAACCTGCCGAAGGAGACGGACGGGTCGAACCTCAGGGTGGTCCCTGAGGCGATCGTTTTGCAGGAAGAGTCGTGTGCCCAATCCCAGATCACGCGAACGTTGACGGGACCGATGCAGCGGTTGTTGACGTCGACGTACTGGCGGCCTCCGTCCTTCCAGCCGGTCGTCTCGACCGTGCAAGGAGTGCCTGCGGCCGCTGGAGTCGCGGTGATCGCGACGCCGCCCGTCGCGAGCGCCAGCGCGGCCAGGGCTGTGCCCAACTTCTTACCCAACACGTTGGATTCCTCTCCGAGAGCCGGATCGGCCCCCGTGGCCGGCCTGGCAGGTCGATCATGCGAGTTCCCGGTTGCTGAACGGAACCTCTCACCTCATAGGTTGACCAGCGGTCCGGACCCTGCACGCAGAAAGTGCCCTTCCGCTTGGACCGGCAGAACCCCTCGACAAGGTTCATCGTCCCAGCTCAGAAGAGACTTTCGCGTTCTGCACAGAACCCGCTGCCCACACCAGTGAAACGGCGAGGCCAAGGCCTGTCCCGTGATCCCGGGCGGGCGCGCGACACCGGTTACGGCACCTCGCCGCGTGGTCGGCAACATCCGGATACGCCCGGTATGAGGATGTGCCTCCGCCTTGCGATGCACCGCATCTGACGCCGCGCGCTGATCCACCCGGGCGGTGCCAACCCGGGCGGCACGGTCTGAGAGCCTTCCCTATACCGCCAGCTGTGTGAGCCCGCCGGGCGACTTCTCAGAGTGGAGGCGGGAGAAGTGTTCCGTGCCGATGATCCTGTTCCGGGTCGTTTCAGGGAGGCGGGACAGGAGTGCGGGGAGCGGGCGGTGCTTCGCGACCTCGCTGCGGTGCGCGAGGATTGCCCGCCACTTCCTGTCGAGCCACGGCCGGACGTCGACCGTCGCGGTGATCATCTCGTCCGGCACGCTCAGGACCGACTTGTCCACTCCGGCGAGCAAGGGCCCCAGGTCGTCGAGGGCGGAGTGAGGGTGGGTTGCGGTGTACAGAGCCGCGGGCTGCCAGGGTTCCCCGGCATCGGGATAGAGGTGCTCCAGCCCGGCGGCGGTGAACGCCAAGGTGGTGACGCGGTGGGTGTGGCGGTGGTCGGGATGGCCGGTGAGCTGGCCGTAGGCGTCGTGGGTGACCACGATCTCGGGCCGGAACTGCCTGAAGTGCCCTACGAGGTCCTCGATCACCTCGTCGAGCGGTGCGTCGCACAAGCGCGGGCGGCCGGGGGCGGAGCGGGGAATGCGGTGGTCGGCGTACCCCAGCATGCGCGGTTCGCCTGCGCCCAGGACCGATGTGGCGTCGACCAGTTCGGTGGCGCGGTGGCTGTCGGGGGCCCAGGTGGCGGTGACGACGGTCGTCCGGGCCCCGGAGTCGCCGTGTGCGGCGAGAACTCCGCCGGCGACGAGGGCTTCGTCGTCGGGGTGGGCTTGTAGCCGGGGTTGTGAACTGACCGTTGACCGTCTTGATGCTCTGGCACCGATGGAGCTGGTGCCTAGCACAGAGCCGTGCTCTTCACCGTTCAACGAGGTCTCGTCCTGCTGCTGATGTTCGTCACCTTCGAGGCGGATTCAAGGGCTGTCTGAAGTCGTTGGGTGCGGAGGGCAAGGTGCTGGGCTAGGCTCGTAGGCATGGGAATCGACTGGGAGAACATGCTCGGCACAAGCGGCAACGGCCTCAACGACGCCTACGACAGCGCAGTCTCCGCGGTCATCTACAGCGATGACCCGGGGGAGGACCGCCGGCCACTCCCAGTCGGCGAAGAGCACGACGACACCGACGGCCTGCGCTGACCTGAGCGCACACACGAAAACGCCCCGGTGAGCCGGGGCGTTTTCGTTAGGGGTGCTACCAGAGGGTGGGGCCGACGAATCTGGCAGTAAGGCGGTCTCAGAACGCTGTGCGGACATCGCTGCGGGGTCTCCCACGGGGGTCCGTTCGTCGTAGAGTCCGGCTCGGGCAGAGCGCCTCCAGGGGCGGGCGCGGCGAACGGCCATGGTGATGTCTTCGTCCTGCGAGTCGAGGTCGATGTCCGCGATCGCCAGGGCGGGATGTCCGTTCGCGGGGCAGCGCTCAGCCACCGGCCGCCGGGTGCCACGATCCCGGACGGCGCTGTAGCGCTGAACTGTGCCGGGATGGAGTAGCCGAGCCAGTAGTTGTAGAGCGTTCCGTACGCCTGAGCGACACGGGCCCGGGGCGCGTCGTCGACCATCACCGACAGCAGGGCGCTTCTCTGGGGTGCGATTCCGTGTGGTGTGACGTGGTGTGAGAGGGCCTCGTTGATGCCCTGGGACTCGTTCTCAGGGTGTGTGGCTCTGTGGCGGGTTGTTGCATCAGCATTCGGATCACGGAGTTGCATATGCGGACCTTTCCTGTGGATCTGCGTCGAGCTGACCGCCGCTCTGGAGGAAGCTCGGGCGGACCTCGGCGCAGCACGAGCAGCAAACCGGGACCTGACCCGAGCCCTCAACCAACGCAACTGATTCGGCCTCAGGGACGCTTCGCCGGCCTGCCTCTGCTGTTGCGGGTCGGCTGCCAGATGAGTGGCTCCGGCCGATAGCCGGAGCCAACTCTCATACACCAGCTGCGAGTTCCCGATGGCTTCATCTCGCGGGGCGAAGGATGCCTTCGGGATCGGCGAGCGCCTCCTCGGCAAACTCCTCGAAATCCATATTCCCGATCGAGAGATTCGCGTGCACGTCATGCACAGCAGCCGGAGCAGTCCGGAACTCGCGGGCCGGCGGAGAGTCGATGAGCTCCTGGTAGTACATCGGATCGAGATCCTCGTCCTCATGGCGAAGGTTGAGGGCGAGAAGAGCGTGGTGGGCGGACTGCATCGTGGTGCTGTCGGCGACGAAGACCACGCTGAGCTCCTCGTCCGGCCTCAGCGCAGTAAGGACTGCTTCAGGCGTCGCCGCGGCCCAGGCCGGGTCGTCGACCAGGTGGACGTCGGCCTCATACTCGCCGCCGGACCCCCATGGCCGAGAAGCCTCCGCCACCATCGCCCGCCATGCCGCCTCGTCGTCGTAGTCGGTTCTGATGATCAGAGCAGCGAATTCATTGCGTCCGACGATCTCCGGCAACACGTGCTCGTCCCTCCTTCCCTCGACCCCTGTGGTCAGGGGCCTGACTGTTTCACGTGGCTCAGACACCGCCTGCGCCCACCCCCAAGGGCAGACGCGCCGCACCTGGTCCGAAGACAGTCCACCACCTCGGCCGGCCCATCACTCCGGCGAGGGATGGCGCAACACCTGTTGCACCGGATAGCGTCCTCAGCACTGCTGCTGAGCTGCATCGATTCACCTCGAATCCTCACGCAACGCGGATCTGCCCTAGAGAAGGACACAGTCGACGTCCAGGCGTTCGTACTCGGCGAACACCTCCGGGAAGTTGGCTTCGATGCACAGCGCGAAGCCGAGCCGAATGCCGTCCACCTCGATGACGAGCGGCTGGTGTCCTGGGGAATACAGGTAGGACACCTCGGTGTGTGACAGGAACCTCTTGTCGTACCGTGCGACCAGCTGGCCGTGGTCGGAGACGACGTAGAGGCTGTTGTGCGGTCGGTTCGGCGGTGTGAGCGGGTGGATCGATCCGAACACCGTCCACAGGCCGAGCTTTCCCGCCAGCGCGGTGATCGACTCCGCTTCCTCGCGCATCACATCCCACGCGGCACGGCTCCAATCAGCAGGCACCAGCTCGCCGGCCGGGCCCGCCGCCATTACGTGCTTGCTCGGGTAGGTGATCGCCCCCTCGGGGAACTGCACCAACCGCGCACCAGCCTCGGCGGCCTCGACCGTCAGGGCCCGGATCTCTTGCCCGGCTGCCCGCAGTGCGCCTCGATCAGTGGGATCTTCCGGCACCGTGCTCTGCGCGACCGCCAGCCGCAATGTCCTGGCCACACTGAGGGGTTCGTCGGGGGCAGAAGTCGTAGTCATCGCTCTCCGATGGGTAGGTGCTTGCTCGTGGGCGCGGTGAAAGGGCGGTCGGCACGCGGCCGAGGTGTCAGTGGGTCAGCTGGACTGGGTCGCCCTTTGCGGGGCCGGGGGTGAGGCGGGTGAAGTGCTCGGTCTGGATGATCCGGTTCCGGTCGGCTTCGGGAAGGCGGGCGAGGATGCCGGGCAGGGGTCGCTCGCGTGCGACTTCGCCGCGGTGCGCGAGGATCGCCGCCCATTTCATGTCGGCCCACGGTGTGACGTCGACGCTGGTGGTCACGTACGAGTCAGGTACCGCGAGGATGGTCTTGCCGACGGCCTCCAGAAGCGGCCCGAGTGGGTTGTGAACTGACCGTTGACCGTCTTGATGCTCTGGCACCGATGGAGCTGGTGCCTAGCACAGAGCCGTGCTCTTCACCGTTCAACGAGGGCTCGTCCTGCTGCTGATGTTCGTCACCTTCGAGGCGGATTCAAGGGCTGTCTGAAGTCGTTGGGTGCGGAGGGCAAGGTGCTGGATCTGAGCTGCGGCGAGGGCAAGCTGAGTGACCAGGTCTCGGTTCTGTCGCCGGAGCTTCGCATTGCGGGCGATGAGCTTGTCGTGCTCAGTTGGCCCGCGGCGAGGAGTGGCGGGTGCGGCCCGCTGTTCGGAGATCTCTTGTGCGATCTCGGGGTAGCGGCGACGGAAGGTTGTGTTGGTCGGGTTGAGGCGTCGGGCCAGCGTGAGGACGCTGGGTCTGGCGTTGGTTGCCCGGCAGGCGTCCAGCATCTCCTGGAGGTGCTTGCGGACCAACGCTTCGGGCAGATCGGGGACTGGGCGGGTCATGTCGGGAGGATCTCCTGCCCGTTGGCCACCAGGAAGGCCACAACCTCAGCCCGCCGGTTTTGATGGAGTTGCTTCAGGCGGGGCGCCAGTGTCGGCCGTGAGTCGAGCCGCTTGTCGATGCGGGCGATCTCGCGTTGCCAGGCGGCGACATTTTCCGGCGTGAGCGTGACATTGCGGCAGGCCAGAGGCAGGCAGCCGCCGTGGGCAGGCAGACCCTCGCTGTTCCCGCGGCGCGCTTTCTCGCAGAGGGCCTTGGCTGGGTCGTTCACACAGGTGATGTACTCGCCGGGGTAGATCGCCGGATCGTTGCGCTTCGTGATCCTTCTCAGGCGGTGCTTGTCCAGGGCGAGCTGGCCCTGGAACTGAACTCGATCTCCGAAGTCCGTCAGGCGCCGGGTGGCCTCTTCGGCTGATGGGCCGACGAGGTCGAGGTGCTGGTGGGCTTCGATCATTTCCATGTAGACCTCGCCGCGGGCGATGGCCTGCTCGCTTTCGACCTCGGCTCGGAAGCCGGAGTCGCTGGTGCCGGCGTAACCCTCGAACATCCGGATCGACCGGTGCCGGTATTGCAGGGCGCCGGCGATGACTCCGCCTGGGTGCCGCGCGATGAACCAGGCCAGGGTCCGTCGGAAGTAGCTGGTCTTGAGCTTGAAGGGCCGGCCAGCACTGTCCAAGATGAGGTCGCTGCGGCCCCGGTCTGCGCAGAGCTGGTTCACGAACACCACGAGCTCGTTGAGGTGTGTGTTGGTCGCTCTATTGCCCACCACCTCGTTCGATGACTTCTTGGTGCCGTTGCCGTGAAGGAGCCCCGCGAAGAGGTAGTCGCAGGTCGTGGGCTGGAGCTTCTCGAGCATCTCAACTGCGCGGACGACAGTTGCGCAGACCGTCCATGTCGCCGGGACGCCCTCCACCTCGTCCTCCCCCTTGAACGCGAGGCTGCTGAGTTTCCAGCGGTAGGGACGGCCGTCTTCGTCGTACTTGATCTCGATGCAGTCCCGCTTGATGTGCTTGACCTCGCTTTCTCGCATGCCACTGAGAAAGGCGATCACCACGTAGCAGGAAGCCTGGAGAATGCGGCCGAGCCGGGCCAGGCCGTTCGCTGTCTCGTGACTGGTAGCGATCGAGTCAACCCACGGTGCTCCGTCCAGACGCCCTTGGATGGTTCCGTTGAGGAATGCGCTGTCGACCACGCCGACGACAGCGGCCGCGGTCGTGAGGGCATCGAGGTGAGGACGGATGCTTCCCTGCCGGCAGCCAAGGAGACGGCCGAATTGGCTGAGGCTCGGCTGTCCGCGCCAGCCGGGCAGCGGACGTCCGGCGTCGACGTGTTCGTCAAGGATCGCCTGCAGACGTGGTCCGACATCGGCTCGGTCCCGGTTTGGGCCAACGCGGATGTCGCGAGTTGCCCGCCATTCCCGATCCGCTTCCAGGATGTCGGGGGCGAAGTCGTCGATGAAACGCAGTGCCCAGACCAACAAGGGCCCCATGACTTCCTCGGGCAGCCGATCAGTCTTGTTCTCGCCCCGCGCGGTATGAGTCGACTCCCTCCATCCGTCGAGGTGGAGCGGGTCGAACCGCAGCGCATGTTCCCCCATCTGCAAGCGCCAACGCCAGAGCACCCGCACTCCGCCTCGAGAGGACTCTCGCTGAGAGCGATTGTTCGGGAAACGGGCCAGGAGGTGTTTGCCGTAGTCCTCGAGATCGCCTGACGACAGCAGGGACAGTTCGTTCTGCTCCGGTGGCCACCGTTTGTCGAGCCACATCACGAACCGTCGAATCTCAGTGAACATGCCTCGGATGGTGGCGACGGTTGGGAGTACTTCGCCGTCCGGAGGCTCCAGAGAGAGCAAGGTGTAGAACAGCTGCTTGGCCGCCGGCCGAAACCGCTGAGGCAGGGACAAGAAGTTGATGATCAACGCGTACTCGTGGATCTTGAGGCGCGCGGGCGTCAGATGCCAGACGTCGTGGCTGTAGCGGGAGGTGTCCTCCAGCCGGGTTCCCGGCCGCAGCGGGCGGCCGTGGAGAACGTATGGGTCTTCGAGCGTGACGGCGGTGGGGTTGGAGGCGAAGATCGCAATGCTCACGGCTGTTCCCAGGGTGGTTCGACCAGGTCGAGAAGGGCGTCGGGCAAGGACTGCTCTCGTGCTTTGCTGACCTCGGCCGGGGAGAACTTGGCGAGGATGTCTCGCCGGACTGCGACCCATGCAGGGCCGTAGCGTCTCCACCAGTCGTCCTCGCACACGCGTTGGCGTAGGACGACCAGGGCTTCCAGCAGGGCCAGGAGCCGGGGGAGATGATCTCGGGTGACTAGGCAGTTTCCGCAGTGGAAGCAGGCGAGGAACGAATCGTCGCAGGGTGCTCCAGTCTCCGGGTTGTGATCGTGGTCCTCGCAGGCCGTCCAGGCGGTGTCCAGGTGCCCGTTGGAGAGATCGCGGGCGGTCTGCAGGGCGAGTCCTGCTTCCTCGAGCTGCTGGGCGGAGGAGTCGTCGGTGATCACCTTGGGGCCGCCGCCGCGGCGTCCGGTCACCGCCGCGTGAGCGTCCATGGCAGCTTGCTCCGCATCCCTGAGAGCCTCGGTGATCACTTCCTCCGCCCACTCGCGGGTGGATTCATCGGGCTTGAGGTAGTTGGTGAACAAGACCTGGGCGGTGTTGCTCTTCGCGGAGGAGGGCAGGTGACCACCCAGCTGACGAGTCCGACGGGCATCCACACTCGTTTTGATCTTGTTGAACGTCACTGTGAGCGGGACCGGAGGTTCTTTCGCCGGGCCATCTTCCGGCGCCTTCGCTTTCGGGGAAGGCCGCGGATCAGCGAGTACCGGTTTGGTCCTCGTGGCTGCCCAAGTAGACATTTCGATCCCAGAACCGAGTGCGAGGTCCATCTCAAACGGAGCGAAATGCTCCGCCCGGCCGCGTCTTGCGACGGCCCAGTTGTTGCGCCAGAAACAGATGGCCGAGGAGGAGCCGCAGATCTCCCGGCTGCGGCTCGTCAGCTCGAGCAGGAGGAGGTAGAGGCCGCCAGGGGTATGCAGCTCACGCGATTTGGGACCGATTTCCCAGGTCACCGTCTCGAACCACCGCTGGACTCCATGGCGCCGTTTCACCAGCACGACCTCGACCGCCCGGTCCTCCAGCAGTCGGTGCCTGACCGGAAGCTCCTTGAGGCTTTCCCCGTTGCGTTCAGTGACCACGGCGAGAAGAGCCATCACGGGTGCCAGGTCCGCCCATGTCATGAACAGATGTCCCGCTAGATCGGCTCTCCGCCGAAGCCAGTTTCGGTCGCCCTCCAGCAGAGGGATCACGCCGGTCTCCGCGATCCGGACGAGAGTCGCCCCTAACTCCCGCTGCTGAGCATCCAAGCCTCCCGGGTCGTCCCGCGCCTGGCGAAGGAGCTGTTCGCCGGCGCGGATGCGCCGGGCGATCCGGGACACGTCTGCTCGGGCCGCAGCCGTCAGCCGCTCCAACTCACCATGCGAGTAGCCTCCGACTCCCGCCTGCTTGGGCCTGTTCAGCCTGCGCTTGAAAGCATCCCAGGCGTCAGCGGGAAGGCGGCGGGAAATCCGCTGGTTCTCGAACTGCTTGCACATCTCGCGCATCTGGATATGCCGCGTACTTTCGGCAAAGCCGGGGCGAGTGTAGAGGGCATCCACGTGTTCGCGAGTCAGTTCGTCTACGGCTTCCGGCGGCCGCTCCAGCGAGGCCAGGAATTGGATCCAGGCTTTGGCCGAGGACCAACTGGTCCGGCTTCCCGACAGAGTTCGGATCCCGCCGCTGTGCCCGACCCTCAATGCCAGGGCCTCGGCCAGAACCGGATGCCAGCCTGGCATCGCCAACGGTCCGAAGTCGTAACTCGCCCGGCGGTCGTCATCACCATGGAACTCGACGACCAGACTGCCCGCGTTCCCTTCCCGGACCGGCGGCGGAGCTTCGTAACCACCGGGCGGAAGGGCGGACGGGCGTCCTGGACCAGTGCTGCCACGGCCGCGGCTTGTCATGCCGATGCCTTCATGGGCAGATCCTGCGGCGGCGTCTCGTGCCCGAGATCCATCAGCGGCGTGTCCCGGGGGTCCTCCCAGGCGTCAGGGACCAGGGCCATGCGTGTCTCCATCTCCAGTTCCTGCAGGGCATGCAGATAGATCAGGGTCGAAAGCTGCGAAGCGTGGCCGAGCCTGCGACGGATCCAGTCCATGGGATCGCCGAAGATCCGCTGGTAGTGGAGGCGCTGGGCCTGATTCATGTCGGCGAGCTGGGCGATGTGGCCACGCTGGAGTTGCTCGAGTGTGATGACTGCGAACGTGTGACGCAGGAGGTGGGCATGAGCTCATAGAGCCAGGCCGGCCTCCTCGCACCGGCGGTTGGCGTCGGTGAACACGTCCTTCCATGTCGACAAGGACAACGGCAGCCCGCTCTCGCCGAGCCAGAACATCGCGGGCTCAAGGCCGTCCTCGGTATCCACCAGCAGTCGGCGTCGCTCACGCGGGTCGAGGAGCCTGACGTTGACCTTCTCGCCGCGGTTGACGCCGCTCGTGTACCGAGCCATGTGCGGAGTTCTCGGATCATCGATCACGAGAGGGCGCCGGATCTTCCCGTAGCGGCCTGCGTCACGGGCCTCCTCGACGACCCACCGTCGGTCCGCGGCCTCGTAGGCGGTCAGATCGCGTCGGACCGACGCAGGCTCATAGACCCAGCGTCCCGAGTTCCGCTTGGCGATCGCCCCAGGCAGCCAGAACTTGCTGTAACCCGCCGGGCCGGGCCCCGTCGGGACTTCCAAGGTGATGCGACTGGCCTGCTCCTCCAGCCTCATCCCCGTGCGGACCAACGAGTCAGTGAAGGCGCCATTGCGCGGTGCCCACCGTCCGCGGAAGTTGTCCCGGGGCAGGCCCTCACGGTCGTAGCCGAGGACGCCGATGTCCCGCCACCGGCGGTACGCCGGCGCAGGCAGCCACTCGAAGGCTTCCTTGCCACCTTGGTCGTGGGAGTACGTCGCCGGCACCGTGTCCACGACGTCGTCCGGCGCCGGGCGCCGTCGGCCCTTCTTCTCCTCGTCCCTCGCATCGCGTCGGGGGCGCTGTGGGATCGGGACTGACGGGACCCAGGATTCGGACTTGGCGAAAACGTAGAACTGCTGAATGTGAGAGATCTCCTGGCTCCACGTGTCGCCATCCACGCGTGGCCCCCTCGGATCACGGCGGCGCCAGTGATGGTAGGCCGCGTGATCTTCCTCGGTAGCGTCCCGCCAATCCTTCCCGCCCCGGCTCTTGTGGGAGAAGTTCAGGTTCCGGCAGAGGGCCGACGCCCGGTTGAGCTGACTGTTCAGCGGTCCTGCCATCAGGTTCACCCGATGGAAGTACGAGTTCAGGTCCGTGTCGTAGACGAAGCACGGTGACAGGAGGTAGGGAGTCCCATCAGGAATACCCAGGTCATCGAGCCAAAGCTCCCACTCATCCGACGAAACCTGCAGGTGCCAGGGCCGCAGCTCAGCCTGCGGCAGGTCCCGCGAGCTGTAGTGCACTGACCAGGCGTCTCGTCTCAACACCCGCGGACCGTACATCCAACCGGTCAGTGACCGAACGTGCACAAGTGGGCGAAGACGCCGAGCAGACTGGGCAGCGGCACGGTGGGCTCCTGGCTGGTCGGGTCGACGGCGGGCACGTCGGTGCTCGCCGGCTGGGCTGAGGGATCAGGCTGCGGGTGCGGGTACGGGCGTCCCGGTGAGGTGGTAGGCGCGGCGGGCGAGGTGCGGCACGAGCTCGGAGTGTCTGCCGCGGCCCGCGGCCCGCGACCTGCAGGAGCTGCGCCAGTTCACCGAGCCGGCCCTCGGGGGTGTCGAGGACGTGGGTGAACTCGGCGCGGATACGGGCGGCGGTGGCCGGCTGCGCGAGGGCGCCACCTCGGACTCCGTGCTCATCGTGGCATCCCGGATGGGATCAGGCGGTCTTCGCGCCGCTGCGGGCCTGGGGACAGCCTGGGGCCTGGGGTGGTGGGCGTGGTCACCACCCCATTTCCGTGTAGAGGCGGCCTGCCCGCATGCCGTCGATCGCGGCGCGGGCGTACGGGACGATCGGGTCGGGGAGGGCGTCGGCGGACCACCAGCCCCAGGACACGCAGCAGTCCGGCTCGCGCACTTGTGGCGTGCCGATCCACTGTCGGGCGCGGAACACGAGCTGCATGCGGGGCTGCCCGCCGGGATGGTCCATGACGTGCACGACGTGCGCGAGCTCCACGTCCGCCGGGTCGACGGTGATGCCCGCCTCCTCCTGCGCCTCGCGGACCAGGCAGGCGACGGCGGACTCCTGCTCGCAGTGCCCGGCGAGGAAGTGGTGGGTCATGGCCGCGTACGAGGAGTCGGGGTGCCGGAGACCGAGCAGTACCTTGCCGTCCTGCTCCAGATGGAGGTGGACGCCCACGACGTTGAGGCGCGCCTGCCCTCCGGCGCAGGCCTGTACCGGTACCGGGGCGAGGGCGAGGGCGAGGGCGAGGGCGGGGGCCTGTGCCCGGTGGAGGTCGATGACCTCCTTCGTCCACGGGCACATCGTCAGATACGGGATGGTGCCGGCATCGAAGTGGCGGAACATGATGCCTTCGGTGCACGGCAGGTGGTCGGCGTCGCCGTCCCAGGTTCCGAGGTAGACGCGGATCCGGCCCTTGACCCCGTCGGGGCCCCGGCTGTCGACAACCGTGAACTCCTCCAGCGGGACCACCAGGCCGGTTTCTTCGAGCAGTTCGCGCTCCACCGCTTCCCGGGAGGACTCCGCTCCTTCACGGTTGCCGCCCGGAATGCTCCACGTCCCCGGGTCGCAGATCCTCTTGTTGGCGTCCCGCAGGTGCAGCAGATAGCGGCCTCGGGAGTCAACGAGCAGCGCGGCCGTTCCGCGGGGGTCGTCCGACACGGTCATCACAAGCTCCTTGAGGTGGGGGTGCGAAGGATGCGCCGGTAGAGCGGCGAGCGGCCGGTGGCAGACGAGAGATGACGGGCCCGTGCTCACGACCGGTCCCTTGCGGTCAGTGCGTCGTGGTCGCCGGCGGGCTGCGCCGGCACAGAGGCGTCGAAGGCGGCGGCCTGGACGAGGTAGGCACAACGGAATTCCCCGGTGCCGGTCTTCTCGTTCATCAGCTCGGCGAAGCTCCCCGACTCCACGACCCGGCCGTCCTTGAGGACGTGGATGAGGTTGGCGTGGCGCACGGAGTGCAGGCGGTGGGTGATGAGCACGATGGTCTGCCCCGTTGTCGCGGCGAGCGCCCGGATCTGGTCGAAGACCCGCTGCTCGGCGACCGCGTCGAGGGCGCTGGTGGGCTCGTCCACGATGAGGATGTCCGCTTGCCGGTACTTGGCGCGGGCGATCCCGATGCGCTGCCACTGGCCACCGGAAATCTGGTGGCCGCCGCGGTAGCCGCGCGCCAGGAGGGTGCCGAGCCCGCGCGGCAGCCCCACGAGTACCTCGTCGGCTCCGGAGAAGGCGGAGGCCTTCTCCACCGCAGGGTCGTCGATGGCCTGGCCGGGCTGGCCGATGCCGACGTTCACGCGGAAGGTGAACGGCCAGTGGTAGAAGTCCTGCGACATCAGGGCGACGCGGCCGAAGACCTGGTCGCGGTCCGCGGTGGCGGCGTCGACGTCGTCCCACCAGATCGTCCCGCTTCCCTCGTCGGGCAGGTACAGGCCGGCGAGCAGTTTGACCAGGGTGGACTTGCCGGAGCCGTTCTCGCCCACCAGCGCGGTGATCTTTCCCGTCGGGAACGCCAGACTGACGTCGCGCAGTGTAGGTTCCGGCTTCGCGGCGTCGCTGCTGGGATAGGTGAAGGTGACCTTTTCGAATCGGACCTCCCGCAGCCGCTCGGGCAGCGGCTGCCCGCCCACGGGGATGGCCCGCGTCCTCGCCTCCCGGCACAGCCGCTCGAAGTCGGCAACGAACAGCGACTCCTGGTGCAACTCGGTGATCTGCAAAACCAGTGTGTCCAGGCTGGCGGCGCCGGTCCGGATGGCCAGGACGGCCGTGCCCGCGACGGCGAGTTCCATCGCCCCGCCCCACAGCAGCAGACCCAGCGCGCCGTAGGCGAGGAGGGTGGCGATTCCGCCGGCGCCGTCGGCGACGAGGCCGATGCGCGCGGCCCGGCGGGCCAGCCGGGTCTGCTCGCGTTCGCCGGTCTCGGCCATGGTCCGGAAGTGGCCCAGCAGGAACGGGCCGACGCCGTGGACGCGGACCTCTGCCGCCGCCTCCTTCTGGGCCAGCAGCTGACCGAGCAGATGCCCGGCCCGGGCGTGCTGGACGAAGGTGTGGAAGGAGACGTACCGCTGCTTGGCGATCGTCAGCGAACTCCAGGCGCTGGGCATGGTCATCAGGACCAGCAGCGGCAGCAGCACGGGGTGCAGAACGATCAGCACACCGGCCGCGGCGATGAGCGACACCGCGGAGTTCAGGGTGTTGGTGCAGTAGCGGATCATGCGCCGTGCGGAGTCCGCCCCGTACCGGGCGGCGTCCAGGAGCCGGTGGAACTCATCGTCCTCGATCGCGGAGAGCTCCACCCGGTGCACCAGCCCCAGGTACTGCTCGGTCGCCACCCGCTGCACCTTCGGCTCCAGCGCCCCCGTTGCGGCCGTCGACGCAGACCGTAGCAGGGACCCGAGTAACGCCGTGATGGCCACGACCACGAGTGCGGGCACCGCCCGGGTGAGCCGCTCGTTGGTGCTGCCGGTGCCGAGGATGTGGGCGAGGATGCTGTTGACCGCGACCAGCCCCACAGCCTGGGCGATGCCCCGGCCGGCCTCGGAGGCCAGGACGATGCGCAGGGCTCGGGCGTCGGCCAGGTGCGCGAGCCGCAGGCCGGTCCCGGCCAGGCGCGGCAGTTGCTTCGCCATGGTCCACAGCCCGAGCTTCAGCCAGGCACCCTCGTGCCGCTCCCAGCCGATGTCGTAGGCGAGCTCGCCGCCGAAGAGGAGCCGCTCGGACTCCGACACCTCCGCGGCGCCGGATCCGGTCTTCTCGTCCTTGCTCATGCGGCCCTCCCGGCAGCCGGTCGTGACGCACGGGAGCGGGTGACGGGCGCGTCAACCTGGCGCCCGTGCGCCGGGCGAGGGCAGAGGGCGGCCTTGGGATGTTCGATTGAGGCAGGCGTTGCGAGGTGGGGCGGCGGCGGGTTCACGGGGTCCTCCGGATGGGCGCATGGCTGGTACTGGTGCTCTAGGAACGGCTCCCGATCGGGTGCGTCACGGTCGAATCGGGGGCGAATGGTGAACGAATGTTCTGGTCGGTCCTGGTGGGCTTGGCGTGCCTGTGGTGGTGGCGCTGAAACTCGCTCGAACAGGGTCGTGTCGCCCGGCCGGGGGATTGTCGGCTCTGGTTCGGCAGCCGGGTTCCGGTGCTGCGGGTTCGGCGGGTGGCTTGTGGTGAGGGGTGTGGGGGAGGCTTCCGGGACACTTTCGGCGCGGTAAGGGCTGGTGGGGTGCGGCGGTTGCATGCGGATGTGGCGGTGGCGGGTAACGGGGTGCCCGGGTTGTCGGTCGCGGTGGAGCTTGCACGTCGTTCCCCGGAGCTTCGGGTGGTGGTGGTCGGGCCGGTTTCCAGGCCTGGTGCGGCGACGGTCGCGGCCGGCGCGATGCTCAACTGCTTCGGGAGGTCACCGATACGACGTCCCACCATCCGGCGTCCGTAGCGAAGTTCGCGCTCGCCCGAGCGGCTTTGGACGCCTGGCCCGACTGGCTCGAAGGCTTGCGTGACGCAGGCGGGCATGCGCCGTCTTTGGTGTCGCCGGGCACGTTTGTCGTCCTGGGCGCCCAGGCCACCCCCACACCCTCCAGCGACTCGACCGTCCGATCGCGCTCCAGCCCGAGATCCTCGCCGCCGTCCGTGAGGCCTCACCGACCCGCATCCACCACCTGAACACCTACCTCCGTACCGCGTCCACGGGCCGGCCGTCCTCGTCCGCCACCGATCGCGGACGCCGTGGCTAGCGCGTTCTGCCTGGTGAAGGACGGCGACTCGGTCATCGAGGTCCTCGTGAAGCATTGCCGAGGACTAAGCCCTGCACCCCTGCGAGGGGCCGATGGGCCCTGCCCCCGTCGCTGGGAAAGCCGCGGTCCGCCGCGCCCGCCCTCGGTCTGCCCGCGAGGGCGGGCGCGGCGAGGGGTTGCGCGCCAACCGCAGGGGTAACGTGGGCGAGGTCGGGTCAGCGGAGGGCGCCGAAGCCCAAAGCGCCCAGCCGGCTGCCCCGCCACGGGGCAGCCCCCCTGTACGCCCTGCCCGGCACCCCCCCCGCCGGGCCGGGCCCGGGCCCCGACCAGCCGCTCCCCCCCTGGCTGGTCGGGGCCCCCTTGTGTCGCGTCCCCAGCGCCGCATCCCGGGCTTGTTCCCAGGGCCGACGGGGTCGGCGCGTACATCGACCGGCAGCCGGCCCGGGCAGCGGCCGGCCGGCTCGCTCCCTACGCGCAGCTCGACGCGGCCTCGGGGCGGGTGGTGGGGGCGACCGGCTTCTGGGGACCCGCGGTGGTGGGACGAGCGGGAGGGACCGCTGCGCGCGGTCGAGATCGGCTTCGCCTGGCTCGCCGCGTCCGCGCAGCGCACCGGTGGCAACCGTGAGGCGAAACTGCTCCTGTTCCGGCACGCGTTCGAGGTCTGGGGTGGGGCGCGTGTCGATCTGAAGACGGACGCGCGCAACCGGCGCTCGTGGGCGGCGATCGAGGGTCTGGGCGCACGCTTCGAGGGGGTCCTGCGGAGCTGGTCCCCCTCGCGGGCGCCGGGGGAGGAGGGTCTGCTGCGGGACTCGGCGATGTCCTCCGTCACCGCCCGGGGGTGGCCGGCCTGCAGGGCCGGGCTGGAGGAGCGGCCGGCCGTCTTCGCGGACGGGAGCCTGCGGTCCCCCACCTGAGCAGCGGCCGGTGGCGTCGCACTGCCTCCGGCCGCCCGGCCGGTACGAGCTCACTCCCGGCCGGGAACGTGCAGAGCGTGATCAGGTGCTCCGCCGTTCCCGGCTCGGGAGCCGGAAGGAGCGGGCGCACGGGCCATCCTGTCCCTGGCCGTGCCCATCGCCCCGTTCTTCACCCACGGATCCCGTCGGCCCAGCCCCGCTCGCCGGAGCCGTCGCCGTAGCCGCTGCGCGCATGCGGACGCCGGGCCGGGCGCGCAGCATGGAGTCATGGCTGTCCTCCCGCCGACGGGGAGCCGTACGCAGCCGCCTGCGCCCCCTGCGCCGCGGCCATGGACCCGGATCCCCGTCGAACGCTCCCTGCACGGGCGAGGGCGCGGCGTACCCCGGGCCGCCTCCGCGGCCGTCGCAGCCCTCCTGGCGGCGGCCCTGACCGCCGTGCCCGGCGGCCACGCCCATGCCTTCACCGGCGACAACCACGAGGACATCACCCGGGCCGCGCTGCCCTGGGAGCCCGTCACGCTGACCGCGATGGCCGATCCACGTGCCGGGGCGATCAATGCCGATGACAAACGCCCGTACTTCGACATCGGCCCCCTGCACTGTGACAACGCCGACTACCTCGCCCCCCGCTACGCCGCCGACTACCCGCGCACCCGGGACGAGGCCACCACCGAGCTCCTGGCATGCGTCCGCACTGCCGTCACCCGCTTCCGCAACGCCGTCCGGGCCGCCGACGGACTTGTCGACGCCGGCGGGAAGGTGCGCGCCGACCAGAGCGACCTGTCCTCGCCCTGCACGTGGGAGGAGAAACCCGGGCGGGCCAAATGCGCCGTTCTGGAGCAGCTCGGTCGCGGCTGGCATCCGATCGAGGACTTCTACTCGCACTCCAACTGGGCCGACCGGCCCGCCCCCGGCCCGATCGGCCTCGACAACCCGCCCGGACTGGGGCGGACGGACGTCGCGCCCTTCCTCGACATCCGCCGCTACAGCACGATGAAGGACGCCGACTGGACCCGGGAGGCGCGCGCACGCATCCCGGCGGACCTCGCCACCGGCTGCTACACCGACTTCGACTCCACCGGCGTCAAACCGGCCGACTGCGACGGCCGCGTCGCCCACAACCGCGTGCTGAACAAGGACACCGCCGGATCCGCCCGCTCGAAGACGGACGAGAACTTCGGGCACGCCACGGCCGGAGCCAAGGCCGAGATCATCCGTCAGTGGACCGACTTCAAGGCCGAGCTGCTCGCGGCGTACCCCGACCACCGGCGCGGCGCACAGATGGTCTGCGCGCTCATCCACGACGATCCGGCCACCGCCTGCCCCTGACGTCCACCGCGCCCGTCGCGTGGCGGCCGGGCTCAGGACGTGGGCTCGTAGAGGCAGGGATGTGCGACCGCGGGCGGCCGGGACGGGCGAACTCCATGGCATGAGAGCCTCCGGCACGACGGCAACGACGCATGTCAGGCTTCCTGACATGCGTGGCCGGGCGTCTCCGTACGGTCGCTCTCCTCGAATCCCCGTCCCGTGAGGAGCCATGACCGCCCCCGCACCCCGGTGGTGCAGTGCCGGGCCCTCACTGGCTCCCGGGGCTCCCGGGGCCGGCGACGACAGGGAACACGGCTGAGGTGTCAGTCCGCTGAAGTATCCTTCCCGCCACCGCACACCGACTCGGAGGACCAAGAGAATTGACCGGCCTGTCTGCTTTCCCGCTGCCTTTTCATGCTTCCCGTTCCATATCGTTCGCGACGCCCCGAACGCTGCGGGAACTTCAGATGATGCAGTGCAGCTCACACATTCGGGCAAAGCCCGGGTGGTTCGACAAGATGAACGATGCCGACATCGTCGCCAGGTGGACGCAAGAGGCGCTCGCCCAGGGCCTCAGCGAAGCGCAGGTTCGTTACGTGCTCGCCGAACTCCTGCATTACGCCGCGCTGCGGGACGGGCGGACCGGCGTCGAGGTGTCCGCCGTCGACGGGGTGTGGCAGTCGGACACGCTGGTCGACGACAAGCTCAGATCCCGGCTGCGCGAGGCGGTCCGGGTTCTGGAACAGGTCCCCGAAGCAGAACAGGACTGGCATCCCGGATCCGACGGCCAGGTGCTGGATCTGGTTCATCCCTCACTTTTCTGCCTGGTGAGAGAGGTGAGCGGTGCGCCCGAGCGGGCTTGGCGGAACCCGACGGACCGTTACTCAAGGTACGAATTCTCGGAGAGGTTCCAGTGGCTCCCCACGGACGTCGACGTCAGTGACGACGGCGATATCGTCTTCCGTTCGTACGTCAACAACATCCACCCCGAGGCTCATCACGAACTGGCCTCCGTGCTACCGGACTTGTTCGCGTGCATGCTCCCGCTGCTGGAGAACGTGCTCACCGACCTGCGCCATCCGCGGCCCCTGCGGATCGAGGCCGATCCTTACGGGTGGTACGACTCGGAGCCGGAGCATCCGGACAAATCCTCCTACAGTGATGAGGGGGCCTACGCAGAAGCCCTGCGTGCATGGGAAGAGGCCCAGGACGACTGGTGGGAAAACCGCCGTCCGGTCATCCCCGACGCCCCGGCCTTCACCCCGCCCGAGTTGCCCGCCGAATCCGCCCGAGTAGACCTGCGCGGCCGCCGTCTCCAGGTCATCGTCAAGCTTGCCACGATCCATCTCACCCCGGACAAGCCCGAGTACCCCGGCGGTTCCTGGCATGTCGAGGGGATGGTGAACGAGCGGATTGTCTCGACCGGCATTTACTACTGGGATAGCGAGAACATCACCGACAGCGAGCTGAGTTTCCGGGCGGCACTCGACGACCCGCACTACGAACAGAACGACGACAACGGCCTGCGTGATGTCTACGGCCTGGAGGACGAAGACGCACTGAACCAGGTGCTGGGATCGGCATCGACCCCAGCGGGCCGCTGTCTGGCGTTCCCGAACGTCCTGCAACACCGCGTCGGCTCATTCCGCCTCACGGACCCCACCCGCCCGGGATATCGCAAGATTCTCGCGTTCTTCCTGGTTGATCCGTCGGAAAAGATCGTCTCGACATCCGATGTGCCACCGCAACAACCATGGTCCGACACCTCGACCATGACGCTTGAACAGGCCAAGGAACACCGCGAACAACTCATGCAGGAACGCAAGTTCTTCGTCAACGAACACAATGAGCAGCTCTATGAACGAGAATTCTCCCTCTGTGAGCACTGACCTCCTGTTGCTCTGATGGCAGGAGGAACAGGGACATCAGCTTGCCGTCCCGGCTCTCCAAGTCCGCGATCGCTTCCTGCTGGCCGGCCGGATCCGTCACCTTGATGCCCTTGGCCTCCAGCAGATCCTGGTAGTCGCTTATGCCGCTGGTGTGACGCATCATGTCGCCCAGGGTGATGTCCCGGGTCCAGACGGGCGGGTTGTCGAGGTCTGCGGTGCATTGCTTGGAGTTGGATGCCATGTCGAAGACCGTCTTCGGGGTGATGGCGCGCCCGGTCGTCAGATCGGCCTTTCCCCTCCCCGCCTCCCGGACAACGCTTCCCTGAACGCAGACAGCCGCCGCACAGCCCGGGCTGTCAGGAGAGGGCACCAGCCCCTGGAGAACATCTGCTGCGCTTCTCGCGGTCATCGCCGGTCGCGTATGCCTGCGGCCCTGCGACACCAGCCAATACCACCACGAACGAGGTCGCCCAGGGGGTCCTCGAACTTCGGGGGCCCCGGACCGAGCCGGCGGCGCGGGCCCGGGCGACGAGCTTCGGACGTCCGCGGCCGGGTCAGCGCGCTGCGGCGGCGGCCGAGCGTTCAGCGCCGAGCGGGTGGGCCGCCGGCTTGCGCCCCTCCTCGTTCAGGGTGCGCTCGATGTCCTGGCTGCCCCGCTGGGCGATGTCGCGGCGGTGCGGGCGGCCGCGGCCGCTTGGCCGGAGACGGGACAGGACGACGAGGGACAGGTCTGCGGACGGCAGGCACCGCAGGGGCCCGGGAAACAGCGCCTGGTCCCAGAACCACCCGGTGGGCGGCGCCGGGTACGCCCCCGGCCACGGGGCGTGACCGCTCCGCGAGCGCACGAGCGCCCCGCCGGGTAGCGTTGAAGCGCGCGTTCCGCCCAAACCGCTGCGGCCTGGCCCGGCAGGGCTGTCGCCTCTGTCGGCAGAGGAACGAGATCACATGCCAAAGCACAGCATCCACGCGGCTGCCGCCGCGACCGCTCTGGTCTGCCTGGCAGCCTTCGGCTCCGTACCGAGCAGCGCAGCTGCAGCGGGTCCGCCGTCAGCCGGGCAGCCCAGCCCGGCAGGCTCGCCCCGGTTCGTGCCCGGCCCCTGTCCGAAGCCGCCCGAGCCCATCGAAGCGCTGAGTAACGCAAAGTGCGGCTTCATCGAGGTCCCCGAGAACCGCTCCCGCCCGGGCAGCCGGACCATCAAGCTGGCCGTGGCGAGGATCCCGGCCGCCTCGGACAAACCCGCCGCGGACCCCGTGGTGTTCATGGCGGGCGGCCCCGGCGCCGACACGTTCGACGACATTCCGTTCCTCGTCGACTCCGGCCTGAACAAGGACCGCGAACTGATCATCATGGCCCAGCGCGGCAACCTCTACGACCAGCCGAACCTCGCCTGCCCGGAGGTCGACCGGTTCAACGCGCAGGCCGTGGGCCTGGGCTATGACGCACAGCAGGCGGAACGCATCATGCTGAAGGCGGTGACGGACTGCCGGGCCCGCCTCACGGCCGACGGAGTCGACCTGAGCGCCTACAACAGCACCGAGAACGCCGCGGACTTCGCCGATCTGCGCAACGCGCTGGGCATCCCCCAGTGGAACGTCTACGGGTACTCCTACGGCAGCAACCTGGCCCTCACGTACCTGCGCCTGCACCCCGAGGGAATCCGCGCGGTGGCGATCGACTCGATCGCACCGTCCCAGTTCGTGACCCTGCCGTGGACATGGGGCAGCACCGCCGAGGGGATCCACAACATCTTCGAGGCGTGCGCGGCGCAGCCGGCCTGCAAGGAGCGCTACCCGGATCTTCCCCAACTGCTGACGGAGCAGGTCCGCAAGCTGGAGGCGCAGCCCCTGACGCTGAACGTTGCGCCGCCGGACGGCGGGAAGCCGGTCAAGACCGTCCTTGATGGGGGCGCGCTGCTGAATCTGATCGTCGCCTTCACTCCCCGGCCCAAGGACATGCCCGCAGCGCTCGAGGAACTCAGCAAGGGGAACCCGGAGCGCTTCGCACAGGCCCGCGCGGCCGGCTCGGTCCAGAAGGTCGGCGAGTTCGCGCACGGCCTGACGAACTCGATCGCGTGCAGTGAATGGGCGCCGGGGTACTCGGAATCCGACGTGCTGAAGGCGGGGCAGAAGGCCTTCCCCGGGTGGCCGGACACGGTCCTGGCCCAGCCTCCGCAGCTGCCCTTCCAGTACCCGGTGTGCGGGATCTGGAACGTTCCGGACCGCGCGTCCGTCCAACGGGTGCCCACGTTCAGCTCGGTGCCGGCACTCGTCGTCTCCGGCACGTTCGACGTGAAGACCGGGGCGAGTTGGGCGAAGGGCGTGGCCCGCAACCTGTCCAACTCGACCTCCGTGCAGGTCCCCGGAATCGGCCACTGGGTCGTCCCGCAGTCGCCCTGCGCGCAAAGCGTGCTGGCCTCGTTCCTCGCTCGCCCGACCGCGCCCGACACCAGTTGCGTGGACGACCTCAAGCCCCAGCCGTTCACGATCATCCCGAAATAGCCGGGAGTGCAGATGACTCTTCACCCAGCGCCCCGTCGTCCGCGCACCGCACGACGACTCCTGGCAACGTCGGCCGGCCTGGCGACCGGTCTCCTCGTCACCGGCCTGCTCACAGCCCCTGCCCAGGCACAGTCCCGCACCGAGACCAGCCCCGGACCGCCGATCGGCACGGTCGCCCGGACGGTGGGCGACGCCGGCTTCGAACCGGGTCCCTGCCCGAAGACGACGGACCCGATCGAGGAGCTGGAAGGGGCCCGTTGCGGAACGCTCACCGTCCCCGAGAACCGCGCCAAACCAACCGGCAAGACGATCAGACTCGGTGTCGCGATCGTGCCCGCCGTGGCCGACACACCGAAACCCGACCCCATCGTGTGGCTCGCGGGCGGACCCGGGGACGACGCCGTGGGAGAGGCGAAGATGGCCGTCGACGGCGGCCTGAACCGCGACCGTGACCTGATCCTCATGTCCCAACGCGGGACGTACTCGGCCGACCCGGAGCTCCTCTGTCCCAACGTCGACGAGTTCAACGCACGCGTGGTCGGCCTGGTCTACGACGCTCCGTCCACCGAACGTCTGCACGTCGGGGCGACGAAGGCCTGCCGCGACAAGCTGGCGGCCCGCGGGATAGACCTCAGTGCCTACAACGACACCGAGAGCGCCGCCGATTACGCGGACCTGCGCACCGCGCTGGGCGTCGAGCAGTGGAACCTGTACGGCATCTCCTACGGCACCCACCTGGCGCTGGTTTCCATGCGACTGCACCCCGAGGGAATCCGCTCGGTGGGCATCGACGGCATCCTGCCGCCGTCCAGGTCCGGGTCGGCCTCGACCTGGAGCAGCTTCCGGCAGGGCGTCGACGGCCTGTTCCAGGCCTGCGCGGACCAGCCGGCCTGCAACAAGCGCTATCCGAACCTGTCGGCCACCTTCGAGAAGCTCGTCAGCGACCTCGAAGCCAAGCCGGTCACCACCACCGTCACGGTCCCCGGCAGCGAGAAGCCGGTGAAGGTCGTGCTGGACGGCGGGACCCTGGTGAACTGGCTGACCTCCGCCACCCACACGGCGGAGGCCGTACCCCTCTCCATCGACGAGTTGGCGAACGGCAACCCGCAGCGGATCGCCCAGCAGTGGGCGGCCTGGAGGACCAATCCCAAGGGCATCGGCGTGGTTTCGCACGGTCTCGCTTACGGCATCTTCTGCAGTGCGTGGACGCCGTACGAGAGCAAGGACGCGGCGCTCCAGGGCGGACAGCAAGAGTTCCCGTCGTTCCCCCGCTCGGTGCAGGCCCAGGCTCCGCTGCTCACCTTCCTCCATCCGGACTGCGACGCCTGGAACATCCCCGCGGCCGCGCGCTCGATCCGGGACGTCACGACCAGCGACATCCCCACCCTCGCCCTGTCGGGTGCGTTCGATGCCCAGACCGGGGCGGACAACGGGGCGTACGTGGCCCGCACGCTGAGCAAGGCCAAGGTCGTCACGATTCCCTACGAGCCGCACGTGGTGATCGCTACCTCGAAGTGCGCCCAGCACATCGCCGTCTCGTTCTTCGAGAACCCGGACGCGCCGAAGACCGAATGCCTGAAGAGCCTTGAGGCGCCGGAGTTCAAGACCGCGCCCTGAAAGCGCTCGTGCTCCGCCCCCGAGTGACCGTCCTGGAGCCACCGTCCTGGAGCCACCGTCCTGGCCGCCGCTATCGGCGACCTGGACGGACGTCGGGCCGGACGAGTCAGTTTCCCTTCCCGCCCCGTCGGAGTCGCCATGGCCCCCACCTGGGAATCACGTCCTCCGCGTCGCTCGGGAGCCTCGCTGCTGCCGGTCCTGCTTCCCCTCGCGGTCCTGATCGTGGTGGCGGTGGCCCTGGGGTCGTGGCTGCAGTTCACCGAGCGCCAGACGCTCGACACGGTCCACGCGGTCGGATCCCAGGCCGCCGACCGGGTGGACGTGGAGGCCGACGTCCAAAGCGTCGACGCCGCGGCCAGAGAGCTGGCACTGCGGGTCCGGGTCACTGCGCGCGGGACCCTCGGTGAGGACGGCGGGACCGCCCCGGTGTCCGATCTCAGTCTCCAGACCTCCGCGCAGACCCTCGGCGATCTGGAGTTCAAGGCGCACGAGCGGCTCACGATCAGGGATGTGCAGGTCGCGATCACGGATGGATCGATCAGCGACTACCCGTTCGACACCTACGAGACCGACATCGAGTTCTGGGCACAGCTGGACGGCAAGCAGGTGCCGGTGCGGATGCTGTTCTCCAACAACGACACACTCTTCTCGATCTCAGCGACCCCCACCCCGTCCGAGGAAGAGGCTGCCGGCGTGGGGCTGGGGCTGGGGCTGGCCCGATCGGGCAGCCTGCTCGTCTTCGCGGTCTTCATGATGATCGTGATGTGGGCGCTGGCGGCATCCGTGCTCATCGGGGCCTGGTACATGACGACCCGCAGAGAGGGCCTGGTCTGGGCCGCCCTCGGCTGGATGGCCGCCACCCTGTTCGCCCTCTCGGCGTTCCGCAACAACGCTCCCGGCACGCCCCCGATCGGCTGCGTGATGGACTGGTTCGCCTTCCTGTGGGCCGAGACCGTCATCGCCCTCTGCCTGATCGCCGTGGTCATCACCGGCGTCCGCACCGCCCTCCAACACGACGAAACCCATCCCACCTGAAGGCTGTTGCAGAAGGGCTGCCTACTCTCTTCGCCGGGAGGTCCGGGAATGACGGCCCTCCGCTTCCGGCTCCCGACTGCCCCGACCCCACCTCAAACCGTGCTGACGGGCAGGGAGGATCAGTCCGGGAAAACAACCGAGTCCTTGTCGAGGGACAGCCGGAGGGTTTTGCCAGGGGCTTCGATCTCGATCGAGGACAGGCCCTCAGGGGCGGCCTGCTTCAACTGCAGGAAGCCGTCTTGCAGTTCCAACCGGGCCGTCCCGTCTGCGATCTGCACCCGGTCCTCGGGGATTCCGTACACCATCCGGTAGTGCCTGACAGCCGTGGTGAGGTCGGACACCTGGATGGTGGCTGAGCGTAGCCGCATGTCGATGGCTATGTCAGGAAGCTCGGAATGGTACTCGATGACCCACGGCATCAGGTGGTACTGGCCGAAGAACAGTGAGGAGAAGTGGATTTTGGAGCCGTCGGGCTGGGGCACCCAAGTGGAAATAGGGCCACAGTTCTTGACGCCCTCCGGAAGGTTCTCCTGGAGCCCGGCGAGATCGTTGGTGCACAGCGTGGCCGAGAAGATGCCGGAGCCTCGTTCTTCGAGGTACTGGACAAATTTCTGACCGAACGGGGAAAGCGATGCCTGTTCGGGATCCGACACGGCCATGACTTCCAGGAAAGTGCCGTTCAGCGCAACAACTCGGCCCGTGATTCCCGGAATGGTGTGAGTCGGGGCCTCAAAGGTGGCACCCAGTTTTCCTTCTATCTGTGCAACTATTTCGTCCAGATCGCGTACAGCGAAAGTGACATGGTCCAGGAACACTGCGGTTTTCCCCTCGCCTGGCTCCGATGCGGCCACCGCATCCATTCCACTATCGGTTCCGCCGGCCGCTCGTCCCCATGCTCAGTGTCGAAGTGGAGTGGTGGGGCCTGCACACGTGGGAAGCCCTGGGGTGGGCCGGATCCCTGGTCGCTGCCTTCACGAATGGTGGTACAAGGTGTCGCCCGTGCGGGCTCGATGGCCAAGCTTATTCCTGAGTTCGGTAAAGAGAATCCCAAGAGATGCGGGGGAGCGGGTGTGTGATGTACGTCATGTAGATCACGGTGAGGTGGTTCGGAAATCTTCTGGAGCTGGGCTCGCGTGTATGCGAAGTTAGCGTTGTTTCGAATCGGCGCTCCGCACCCAACCCTGCATCCAGCAGGGGTGTCGTGCCGGAGTGTGCTACATGCAACGGGGGATGTTGATGGGCACGCTTGAGCTGTCTCGTGATGACGTACTGAACAGGCTCGTCGGGCGTACGGAGGAAATCGCCCAGGAGATTTGGCTGAAAATTCAACTTTATGTCGAGTGTGGCGACTCTCTCGCCTTCCCTGAAAACCATATGGAGCCTCTCCGTGCGGTCGTCGCCCGGGGGTTGGATCTTTACCGCGAGGGCGGCCGCCTGTCGTCGGAGGATCTCGCACGGTGCGCCGCCGCCGCGGTGCAACTGGCTGAGCGCGGTGAGCGCATCACACCCCTGCTGCACGCCTGGGAGGTGGGCTGCTCCGTAGCCGTCGCGGCGTGCTGGGTTTCGGCACGGCCGGGCGAACAGAGCGACCTGGTGTCGCTGACGCAGTGGGCGTCCACCGCGGTGAAAGAGATCATCGCGGCGATCAGTCTCGCCTATGTGCACGCTCAGAAGCAGGCAGGCCTGGACACCTCGCGCCGGGTCCTCGCGGACCTCATGCTCAACGGCTCCGCAACCGACGAACTCGCGGCCACCGCACACCACGTACTTGCGGAGGAGTACGCAGTGGTCGTCGGCAGCGTCCTCGGCGAGGCCGTACCCGGCGCCGCGACCGTCGCGCGGGCATCGGCGGCGCTGACCAACGGAGACCTCGGGTTAAGCTGCCAAGTGGGCAACCATCTGTGCATCCTCGCCCCGATCCGTTCCCGCCAGAGCACGGTCGAGCGGGCAGCCCAGATCGTGGGGGCGCTCAACGGTGTGGGCATCTCGTTCGCCGCACCCGCAGGCGCGGTTACCGCAGGCCGTACGGAACTCTCGGTGGCCGTCCAGCAGGCCGCCAGACTCGAATCGCTCGCCAACGCCGCCGGGCTCGAGGGCAACATCGTCGAGAGCAATCAGGTGGTCAGCGAGCTCGCCATTTCCCGCGACGGTGAATACCGCCGCGAGCTGATCTCGCTGATCGCCCCGATCGCGGAGACTCCGGATCTCCTCAAGACCCTCCGCACTCTCTACGCGCTGGACCTGGACCGGACGAGGACCGCCCGCCGACTCAACGTTGCACGGCGTACCCTGACCTACCGCCTGGAGAAGATCGAACAACTGACGGGGATCAACCCCGTCCGCACCCGCGGGATCCTGGCGTTCGTGCTCGCGCTCGCCGCCCAGGACCTCGATCAGGCCTTCGCCGTGTTGTAGAGCCCGGCTCGTGCCCGGCCGGTCCGGCGGTCTCTGCTCAGCAGGGACCGCCGGCGGGTGCCCGGCCTGTGAGGGCGAGCATGGCCGCACCCAGCCGGTCACGCGCACCGACGGAGTCCGATGCCGTCCGCCAGCCGATGAAGCCGTCAGGACGGACGAGCACGGCTCCCCCGGGACCGATTCCGTACAACGCCCGGAACGTCCCGTGGACATCCACATAGACGGGACCCTCGCCGGGCGTGCCATCACCGGGCCCCACGATCCGCAGTACGGTCACACCGGGTACCGAGGCCTGCCACAACTCGCCCTGGGCGTCGGTCATCAGGACGAAGCCGTCACCGAACAGGTCAAGCGTGGAGGTTGTCCGTCCCCCGTGGTCCAGCACCACATGGGGGGCCCTGGTTCCAGGACGGCCCGACGGTTCGTGGGGGTTCTCCGCGATCACGGCCTCGCCATCCGCCATGTCGCAGGCGTCCTTGCAGGGAACTGTCGCCCACAGCGACGGGTAGCAGTACCCGAGCTGCACCGTCGCGCGAGACTCGGTGGACGACTGTCCGATCCGCGCCATGGTCTCCTGCACGGTGAAGTCGGCGATCGGTCGACGCTCGGCGTCGTAGGTGTCGAGCAGTGCCGCGCCGGCGGAGCCGTCCAGCACTGCCGCCAGCTTCCAGGCCAGATTGTGTCCGTCCTGGACCCCTGTATTCCCGCCGAACCCGCCGGCCGGAGGCATGGCGTGTGCGGAGTCACCCACCAGGAACACGCGGCCGTCCCGGAACCGGTCGGCGACCAGGGCGGCGCTCTCCCAGGCCATGGCGCTGTGAACGGTGAGATCCAGCTCCGGGTCGTCGGCGGCAGTCCGCACCAGCTCCCGCGTCCGCTCACGCAGCCCCTCCGGGGAGGAGTCGATCCCCTCGAACAGCGGGAAGCCGAGCTGCCACCTGCGCGCCTCGCTGTTGCCGCGGGCGAACAGGAAGGAGCCGGCCCGCTTGACGATCACGGCCATGGCTCGCCGTCCCCTGATCACCGGTTCCAGATCGGCATCGAAAATCGCACTCACCGAGCGACCGAGTGGGCCGGGGCCGTGCCGGCCGATGCCCAGCGACTCCCGCACCGGGCTGCGGATCCCGTCCGCGGCCAGCAGGTAGTCGCAGCGCACGACCGAGGTTGCCGAACCGTCTGCCTGGCGCAGCGTGGCCGTGACCCCGTCCTCGTCCTGGACGAGGCTCTCGAAGCGCGTCCCGAACCGGACCTCGGCGCCCAATTCCCGCGCCCTCGCCAGCACCAGCGGTTCCAGCTGCTGCTGATCGCAGAGGCGCATACCGGTCGGGCTGATGTCGAGCGTCTCGTCGTGATGGTTCCCGGTCGGCGCGTAGTGCGCATCCGCGAGGGTGTCCACCACGACGAAACCGATCGGCCCCGGATCTCCGGCCTTGCGGACGGCCTCCTCGATGCCCACTGAACGGAACAGCTCCATCGAACGAGCCGTCACCAGTCGCGCCCGTGGATGTACCGACGTCCCTGGCCGCTGTTCCACGACCAGACACTCGACGCCCTTCGCAGCAAGGAACAGGGCGGCCGACAGGCCGCTCAGGCTCCCCCCGACGATCAGGACCCGTACCTGTCGTTCAGTGTTGTCTTGGTCTCGCATTCAAGCCCCTCGTCATGACCGATCACGGAGCGGTCCCGTTCCCGCCCTTGACCAACATAACGAAAGGCGGAGGCTGTTGATGGAGCAGCCGGCTCGGCTCGCTCTGCTGGAACGTGGACTTGAGGTGCCAGGCAGCTCGCTCCGCGTCCCGCTCCCGGGTCACCACCGAGATGCACGTGTCCGTGGCGGCGACCATCTCCACGGCGACCTCGGCGTCGCGCAGACACTCGAAGTACCGGGCGATGATCTCCGAGTTGGAGCGCAGGCTGGCACCGACCATGGCGACCCTGCCGATTCCGATGTCCACGCTGACGGACTCGAACCGGATGCCCTTCCGCGCCTGCTCCAGCACAGCCAGCGCCGTCGCCGCATTACTCTCGTGGACGACGAAGGACAAATCGTTGCGGCCGCCGGGCGCGGTGGTGTTCTGTGCCATGTCCGACTTGACGTCGGAATCGGCCAGACACCGGAAGACCTCCGCCGCGATGCCCGGCCGGGTCGGCGCGCCGGCGACCGTCACCCGTGCCACGTGGATGTCGTGGCACACACCGTAGATGATGGGGTGCTCCATCGAGAGCCTCCTGTCGTTGCACCAGCCTGACCCCTTGGCCCACGGCCGCTGCTGCTCCATTACCTGGACAGCGGCCGTGCCGCTGTCCAGGCCCGTGCGAAACCGGTCACCTCGATACCCATCGCGTCCAGCTGCGCCGCCGTACGGTCGTCCGGGCTGCCCGACAGGTCGGTCGGAGCAGCGCCGATCACCACCCCGAGCGGCGTCGGCCAGCCGCGCAGCGCGTGCACGATGTCCCGCAGGCTGCGCAGCGCAGCGGCCGGGCCCTGCGGCCCCGACCCCACTCCGATGCAGCCGACCACACGTTGCTCCAGATACGGACGGGAGTCCTCGCGCAGGTCCTCGAAGTAGTCCAGCGCGTTCTTCACCAGTCCCGAGACCGCGCCGTGGTAGGCGGGCGACGCGATCAGCAGGGCGTCGGCCCGGCGTACGGCCTCCAGAAGGCGCTGGGCCCGCACGTCGCGGACGCGCGACGAAGGGTCGTACAGCGGCAGTCTCAGCTGCTCCCCGACGAAGAACTCCGCCTCGGCGCCGGCGGCGACCGCCGCGGCGGCCGATCGCCGCAGGGCCGTCTCTGTCCGCGACGGGCGTCCCGCAGGCCCGATGCTGCCGCCGATCGCGACCAGCCGTACGCTCATTCCTTGTAACCGACCGCGAGCCCGTCCCCGAGCGGGATCAGGGTGGTGAACAGCGATTCCTCGGCGAGCATGGCATCCACTGTCTCGCCGATCGCGCGGCCCAACGGGTCACGCGTGTAGCCGGTCAGCGCGTCTCCGTTCCAGAAGATGTTGTCGGCGACGAACAGACCGCCGTTGACCAGTCGCGGGAGGGCCGTGGCGAACACTTCGGGATAGAGGCGCTTGTCGATGTCGCACAGAATGAGGTCGAAGTCGCCGTCGACCGCGCGGAAGGACTCCAGTGCATCCCCGACCAAGAGCTCGACCCGGTCCGAGACGCCCGCCTTCTCGATGAACGACGCGGCCTTGGCGGCGAGCTCCGGATCGGACTCGGTGTAGTAGACCTTGCCCTCGGGCCCCACGGCCCGCGCCAACCAGATGGTGGAGAAGCCCACCGCCGAGCCGAACTCGAACACCCGCTTGGCGCCGGAGATCTTCGCCAGCTGCCACAGGAGTCGACCGGACAGCGGCCCGATGATCGGTACGTTCTTCTCCCAGGCGTACATACCGATCTCGGTCATCACCGGATCGTTCTTGGGGGCCTTCTTCCATGCCCAGTTGAGTGCCGCATCGTAGCGGAAGTCGAACCGGTAGATCTCGGTCGGGATCAGCGACGGGTCGAACGCCCCCGGGCCCCGGCCCGAGTTCGCCGCCGGGGCGGCGGGGGCTCCCTGCCAGGCGCTCGGGCCGAGCGCCATCGACCGGAACATCTGCCGCAGTCCGGCGGCGACCGCCTCGGCTGCGGGACCGCCCGAACCGGTGGTGTCCGGTGCCGCCGCCTGTGTCTGGAACGCGGCGATGCTCTCCACCAGGGGACGGCGCTCCGTCTCGTACTCGGCCAGCGAACCGGCAGAGAGGTCCTGCTCGGCCAGGGCCCGTACGGCCGTCCGGGCCGCGGCCTGGGCGTCGTACAGCGCCAGGTTCATGTTCTGGCCGCCGAAGGTGGTCAGGCTGTGTGCGGTACTGCCGATCAGCATCACGCCGTCCGCCACCCACGTTTCCGCGATGTGCCCGGGGAAGGCGTGGTGGCGCACGTCCTCCCAGCTCCTGATCCCCTCCAGGGCGGGACGCAGCCGGGGCTCCACCGAGAGGATCCGGTCCAGCAGTGCGTCGAGTCCCTGAGCCCTGACCTCCTCGAAGGAGCCGCTGCGGATCCCCCACAGGACGCTGAGCTCGTCGGGGGAGTAGGCGGCCAGGCCCAGATAACGGTTGTCACTGGCACGGTAGTTGCTCAGCACGGAGGGCCAGCCGTCCGGACGCGGGGCGAGGAACGTGATCGCCTCGTAGTCCCAGGTCGCGGGCTGTACCGAGATCCCGGCCAGGGCGCGCGTGGGCGAGCCCTCGCCGTCGGCGGCCACCAGGAGGCGGCACTCCACGGCGCGCTCGGTGCCGTCCTGGGTGAAGGACACGCCGTTGAGGGTGCCGTACGCGTCCTTGAGCAGGGCGCCGACAGCGGCCCCGTCGAAGATCTCGAAGTCCGGGTGCCCGACGAGCTCGTCGAGGAACGCGTGCTGCATGACCCGGTACGGCACGCCGAGGCCATGGCCGAACGGGCTGTCCTCGATGTCGGCGTAGCGCAGCGCGGCGATGCGGTCGCCGTCGACGTAGTAGTCGTACCCATCGAGGCGGTGCGTCTGTGCCTCCACTGCCGGGCGGACCCCCAGGGAGTCCAGCACCTTGATGGCTCCCGGCTGGATCAGCATGGTCTGGCGCTTGCCGGAGCGGTCGGTCTCGCGGTCCACCACGGCGACGCTGTGTCCGGCGTCGATCAGGGCCTTCGCGAAGGCGAGGCCGTGGGGCCCGGCGCCGACGACGCAGACGTCCACCTTCGATGCGAGGTAGTCAGACATGGATGGTGCTCCTTTGGTCGCAAGTCAGGAAGTAGAGGAGTCCGTCGGCCGAACCCGCGGTGAGCCGGCTGTCGTCTCGGGCGACGCACAGAACGGTGTGACCAGCCTGATGGCGCCCCAGTTCACGGCCGTCGCGGTCCAGGAGGTAGAGGTGGTGGTCGGCCGAGGCCACGGCGACGGTGTCCGCTCGCACGTCCACCCCCTTGACCCAGGATCCCGTGGTGAAGCGCCAGAGCTCGGTGAGCGCGGAGTCGTACGAGCGCAGCGTCCCGTCCACGCAGGCGGCGAGCAGCTCGCTGCCACCTGCGCGGACGGTCATGCGGACGGCGTGGGTGGCCCGGCGCTGCACGACCGTGCCCGACAGGTCGAGGACGGCCAGGGACCCCTCGGCGGTCCCCACGGCGTAGCCGCCGTCGACCGCCGTGCATCCGTACACCGGGTAGGGCTCGGTGTACCGCCAGAGCAGTTCCCCGGTCGCTGCCGCGCGGCAGCTGACGGAGCCCTCGGTGCTCGGCGTGGCCACGAGGCCGTACCCGAGACAGATGTCCCAGGCCGAGGGACCGGACTCGGTCCACAGCGGCTTGAGCTGCTGATCGACCAGGGCGACCGAGCCGTTGCGGTCGACTGCCACGAACCCGCCTGCGTCGCCGGCCAGCCGCCACCCGCCGACCCCGTCGCGCCGCTCCAACACCTCGCCCCGCCCGGAGACGAGTACGAGACTCCCCGCTTCCAGGGACAGCAGCCAGCCGTCCGGATGGGCTGCGAGATCGGTGATGGCGCTGTCGAAGCCGATCACGAGGTCCGGTCCGGTGCTGCCCCAGGTACCCAGTGCCAGGCGGCCGGGTGCGGCGGCTGCCGCGACCTGTTCCTCGCGCAGCCGCACGGTGGTGACCCAGCCGTCGAGCCGCCAGGTGTTCCGGACGGTCAGCTCCGCACCACGTGGGTGAGTTTCCAATTCTTGAAGCCTCCTCCCCGCTTGGTGAGTTCGTTGAAGTCGAAGGACAGCTCGATCTCCAGGGGCAGGTCCCGCGCGAGCAGTGCGGCCTCGGCGAGTCGGGTGATCTCGGCGCACCTGGCCGGGTCCTGGTGGTCGCGCTCCACCTCCAGGCAGAGCAGAGGCCGGCCGTCGTCCTCGAACCGGATGCAGTAGCCGAGCAGACCGGGGATCGCGAAGACGATCTCCTCGACGTCGTACGGGCGAAGCCGGCGGCCGGCGATCTCCAGTTCGTCGGTGACCCGGCCCAGCACCTCCACCACTGGCAGGCCGAGACCGCACGGACAGTCGCCGGGCAGGCGTCGGACCAGGTCGCCGGTGCGGTACCGGAGCAGCGGCCGGGCGTCGGCGGTGAGCGTGGTCACCACGAGCTCAGCGGTCTCCGCGGTGGTGGGGGACCCCGTATGCGGGTCCACCCACTCGAAGTGGTACATGTGCTCCAGCAGGTGCATGCGCTTCTCGGGGCACGAGGTGGAGCAGGTTCCCATCTCGGAAGAGCCGTAGGAGTTGATGTAGACCTGCGCGTTCCACATCCGCTCCAGCATGCCCCGCATGGGTTCCGTGAGCAGTTCACCCAGGAGCAGGATGGTGCGGATGCCGAAGGCGGTCGGGTCCAGGCCACGGTTCTTGAGCTCCGCGTAGAAGTGCAGGCTCAGGCCCGGAGTGGTGAGGACCGTGGTGATACCGGTCTCCCGGCATATCCGCACGATCTGGTCCCATCCGGAGACACCCCGGGTGAAGGGGAACGCACGGACGCTGAAGACGTCCATCGCCTCCAGGCCGTAGACCATGGCGTCGGCGACCGGCGCGATGTCGGAGGGGACGAGCAGGATCGCCTTGTCCTCGCGAGGCCGCAGGATCCGCCGCCAGTTCAGCAGCAGCCCCTCGGTGTTGGCCGCGATGTCCTTCTTGGTCTTGGGCGTCGGCGTGGGTGTGCCGGTCGTCCCCGAGGACTCGTAGTAGCGGACGGTCTCGGCCAGGGGTACGGACAGGAAGCGCAGCCCCGCCTCGCGCAGCTGCGCCTTGTCCGTGAACGGCAGCCGTTGCAGGAGACCGAAGTCGGCGCTCTGTAACGCCTCGGTGCCGAGGCCCGCGAGCACGGGGGCGTAGTACGGCGACTTCGCGGCCTGGGCCAGGGTGGTGCGCAGCAGCCGCAGCCGCTCGGTTCCGCTCAGGCCGCCGGGGACGTCGTGGCGGGCCGCGGTGGCCGAGGTCATGCCGCCTCCGCTGCCGGTGCCGGGTTCCGGGTGAAGCACCAGGTGCAGCCGCCCGGCTTGAGCTCGAACGTCGCCGTGAGGTTCTGCTTGGCCGCGATGGACGACTGGAGCTTCGTGCAGTACTCGCGGCACGGGTCGTCGAAGGTGAGCTCGATGCCCAGCTTCGCGGCGCTCTGCCGGTAGGAGAGGATGCCGCAGTCCGCGATGTCCACCTCGGACCTGTCGGCCGATGCAGTGCGCACGGTCACCTCCGAGCCCCAGCAGTCTCCCAGGATCCGGGACAGGTTCTCGGTGAAGGGGATGGCCCCCTCGGTCTTGTAGCGGTCCGACTGCTTCGCGGTGGCCTCTGCCGAGAAGTCGATCCACTCGTCGATGGCGCCGTAGCCGTAGTTGGAGACCATGTAGCGCTCCATGCCGGCCTGGGCGCGGAAGTACATCGCCTTCCACATCTCGGCCTTTGCCTCGGCCGTCATCGTCGGCCGGCTGTTGATGTCCGTCACGTCAGTTCTCCTGGGAAGATCCGGTGTAGTCGAGGCCGCGTCCGCCCTGGCCGCGCGTGCGCAGGTAGACGGGCTTGAACATGGCTTCCTGCTCGGCCTGCCGGTCGAGCGTCATGCCGGTGCCGGGCGGGACCACGCTGATCGCGGAGCGCATCCCGAGCCGGTCTTGAAGCGCGGCGGCCAGGCCCTCGGTGCGCCGGCGGACCTCGGCCGAGCCGGAGTCCGTGGCCTCCAGGACCAGCGTCAGGAGGTCGTCGTCCACCTCGCCGGACCAGAAGACCGGTTCGCAGCCGAACAGCGCCCCGTACACGACGTCTTCGACGTCGATCGGGAACAGG
This sequence comes from Streptomyces sp. NPDC048257, assembly GCF_043201855.1. Lineage (NCBI taxonomy): Bacteria > Bacillati > Actinomycetota > Actinomycetes > Kitasatosporales > Streptomycetaceae > Streptomyces > Streptomyces sp. NPDC048257. The sequence goes on along the minus strand of NZ_JBICZI010000001.1, from coordinate 772,629 downwards.
CTCCGCCCGCGTACGGTGAACCGGTCTGCGGCCCGGCCGTGGACCAGCACCCGGGGACGGTCGCTGCCGCACCGGCACCCGGCCCCGTCCGACACGGTCACGATGTCGCCCATCCGGTACCGCACGATCGGCATGGCCCGGCGGTGGTACGAGGTGACCACCAGCTCGCCCGTGCCGTACGGGGAGCAGTGCCCGGTAGCCTCGTCCAGGACCTCGAAGAGGAAGCGGTCAGACCACAGGTGCAGGGAGCCGGCGGCGCATGCGCCGCCCAGGGTGGTGGTCTCCGTCGAGCCGTAGTCGGGGTAGAGGGTGATGGACCAGAGCTCCTCCAGGAAGCGCTTCTTGGCGGCGCTGAGCACCTCGCCGTTGACGACGGCGGCCCGCAGTTCCGGGAAGTCCTTCGCGGGGTCGAGGCCGGCGCCGAGAGCGCGCCGGGCGAAGAGCATCAGCTCCACCGGCATGCAGTAGGCGACCGTCACCCGGTAGTCGCGGAGCAGCCGCAGGGCACGGCTGTAGGGCATCAGCTCGGTCCGGTTGCCGGCCGGGATGACGGTGGCACCTGCCCGCTGAGCGGCCCCGTGCATCTGGTGGGCGGTGGTGAGCATCGAGTACGGGGTCTTGACGAGCACGACGTCACGCTCGGAGAGCCCGACGCCGTTGAACAGCATCCGGTCCAGCCACTCGTCGATGTCGCCCCGGGTGAAGTACGCCGGCGTGGGTTCCCCGGTCGTGCCGCTGGACTCGTGGACGACGGCGACCTCGGCGGGGTCGACGGCGAGCAGGCCGTCGGGGTAGGCGAGCCGCAGGTCGTCCTTCGTGGTGAAGGGCAGCCGGCTGAACAGCCCGTCCGACCAGGAGGTCGGATCGATCCCCGTGGCCTGGTACTTCGCCCGCAGATACGGTGCGTTGAGATACGCGTGGGCCACGATGGCAGCCGTCGCGTCGTGGTCCGTCATGCGCTTGCTCCCTTCCCTGCGGTGGTGACGCGCCGGATGTTGCCGCCGAGCACGGCAGGCAGATGAACCTCGGCCACGGCCAGCGCGAGCTTGGTCAGCTCGACTCGGGGGTGCTGGATGGGGAACTCCGAACCGAACACGACGCGTTCGGGTCCGAGCGTCTCCACCGCGTCCTTGATCACGAAGTCGAAACCGCCGGACGTCTCGAACAGCACGTTCCGCGTGTCCCGGATCTCCTGGGCGGCGTCCAGATCGAAGTTGCCGCGCCCCGCGTGACCCAGGATGAACGTCACCCCGGGGTTGCGGCGCGCCAGTCGGGCGTACGCCTCGACGGAGAGGGCGCCGTTGCCGATGCAGTGTGAGTACACGGGCAGCCCCCGTTCCGCCGCGACGTCGACGTACGACTGCACCCGTGGGTCAAGATGGCCGATGCCGTGCACACCCGGGGCGAACTTGATCCCGGCGCACTTCCCGACCAGACGGTCGTCCGCCTCGTCGGCCGCCCGGTGCGGATTGACGAAGCAGAAGGCGGCCAGCGAAGACTCGTCCCGGATCGCCTCCAGCAGCCCGGCGTTGTCGGCGTCGACGTCCCGACCCGGGCCCTCCGTCACGATGGTGTGGGACAGCTCGGCGGGGGAGACGACGCCCCCGGCGACCAGGAACGCCGCGGAGATGCGCTCCGCCGCCATGGTGGCGAGCAGGCGCGGCACGAGAGCCGGGTTGGCGTGGGCGTGGGCGTCGATCACGTCCACGCCGTCCCAGGGATCACTGCTCAATGATCAGCTCATCCACTTTGACGCCCACGTGCCGGCCCGGCTCCTGGGTGAAGCCGAAGAGCTCGTCGCCCGGCTTGAGCTCGGTGATGTTGCGCGGCTTGGAGTCGGTGCCGAAGACGCGGACGTGCCAGTCCTCCTGCATGATCGTGGTGATCCTGGTGCCGTCAGCCGCCTCCGCGGTGATCTGCAGCATGGGGCGCCGCTCGATCTTGACGCGCCCGACGGTGACCGGCCGCGCGGTGCCGTCGGTGCGGACCGCGAGGACTTCCATGCCCGCGCGCAGGTCGGACAGGTACCACGTGCGGTTGTCCGGGGCGAGCACGTACATCTGCAGGGCGCCCGCGTTGACGCGGAACGGGCGCGTGGGCATGTACGGCAGCGGGTGCGTCTCACTGGTGGCGAGGATGCCGCCGCCGGAGAAGCAGCCGAGGAGCACGCCCTCGTCGAGTCCGAGGTACGAGGTGAAGTCGAGGCACGCCCGGTCGCCCATGCCCACGTGCTTGGTCTCCAGGACGGTCAGCTTCTGCAGCTGCTGGCCATGCGTGCGCTGCGCGGCGACGAGGACCTCGTGCAGGCGGTGTACCGCGGTGAGGTCGTCGACCTCGACGAGGACGCCGTCGGCGCCGATCTCCAGGACCCCGAAAACCACATTGGCCTCGACGCTGTCCTGCACCCCCATCACGGTCTGGCAACCGTGGTTCTGCGCGTCGGCGAGGACGATCTCCAGCGGGATCTTGGTGGAGTCCTTGAAGGTGACGAGCAGCAGCTTGACCAGGCGCGTCATCTCGACGGCGCGTTCCAGCGAACGGGGGTCGACGACATCGACCGCGGCGCCGACCGTGATGCCGATCCTCGCCTCGTTCTCGACGAACCAGTTGCTCGCCACGACATCCGCGTCCAGGACGAGTACGTCGTAGTCCTTGCGGATCTTCTCGAGCTTCTCCGGCGAGGGAACGCCGGAGAAGAGCTTGACCTTCCGCAGGCCCGAGGGCACCAGGGCGAGCTGCTCCTCGTCCACGACCACGGCGCCGCCGGCGTGCAGGCGCCGTACCGCCTCGAAGATCTCGGCGGTGTCGGGCCGACCGGCGGACTTGCGGAAGTCGTGCCAGGTGTACTTCTCCCCGGGAGGGAGTGGCGCCTGCACCGGGGCCGGCTCCGGTGCGGCCGTCTTCTTGTGCGGTTCCTGCGTCCGCTGCTTGGCGGAAGCGGCCTTGGGCTTGTCCTCGATGACGTCAGTCATTGTTCGCCTTCTGTTCGATCAGCGGAATGTGAGGAGTGCGGCGTGGCACTCAGACGGCGGCGAGCTGCCGGGTCGCGAGGTGGTCCTGATAGGCGTCGTAGGCGCGGTCCGCGGACCAGCCCTGGTGGACCAGCAGTCCGAGGTGGCGGGTCAGGACGGTCGCGTCGGGTGACTCGAAGATGTTGCGGCCCATCGACACGCCCGCCGCCCCGGCGCCGAGCGCCTCGGCCACGGTCGTGAAGAGCTTGCGGACGTCCCCGTGCGCGGCCCCGCCCGCGATCAGGACGGGAACCGGGCATCCCGCGACGACCTCGGAAAAGGTGTGGGGGTCCCCGGTGTAGTGGCACTTGACGAGATCGGCACCGAGCTCGGCGGCCATACGGGCGGCGTGGCCCACCTTCACGGGGTCGTACTCGTCCTCCGGGGAACTGCGGACGTAGACCATCGCCAGCAGGGGTACGCCCCACAGGGCGCATTCCTCGGCGATCTTGGCCGTGTCCACGATCTGCTCCGGCTCCGTCTCGGTGCCGGCGTTGATGTGCAGGCTCACCGCGTCCGCGCCGAGCCGTACCGCCTCGGCCACCGTGCAGACCGCCACCTTGCGGTTGAGGTGGCCGCCCAGCGAGGTCGAGGCGCTCATGTGCACGATCAGCGCCGTTTCCGGGCGGAGGCCCTTCTGTACGGTGGGCACCAGGCCCTTGTGCACGACGATCCCGTTGGCGCCCCCGTCGGATACCTGTCCGACCGTTGCGGCGATGTCACGGAGACCTGTGGTCGCGCCCACACTGATGCCGTGGTCCATCGGGACGATCAGCGACCGTCCGGATGCGGACATCAGCCGGCGCGCGCGCAGACTCTTCCCCTCGTTCACAGCTGGTTCCCCTCGTTGTTGCGCGGTTTCGGGGTGCCGAAACCGCGGGATCCTTTGTCACTGACCGCTCTCATCGCGCGGTGGCGCGTTCTGCGGCCGGGTCGAAGAGCCGCTCGACCGGGAGGAGCTTGCCCGAGGCAGGGGGTACGAGGGCGTCGACCAGGCGGACCTCCACAGAGGCGCCCTCGCCGAAGACCGGCGCGACGCGCTGGGCCACCCGCTCGGCCAGGTCCGGTGTGCTGTCCGGCAGCGGCACCACGGAGACCGTCACCCGGTCCGGGGTTTCCTGCACCAGTCGGAAGCGCCTGACCCCGCTGATGGTCTCGAACATCTCCATGAAGACTCCCTGCGGCACCGGGGCCAGGCCGGTCCCCGAACGCCGGTAGAGCAGGGTGTTCTCCCGGCCCAGCAGTTCCTTGACCACCGGAAGGCTGCGGCCGCACGCGCAACGCTCCGTACTCACCGACATCAGGTCACCGAGTCTGTAGCGGATGACCGGTAGGCTGCGGTGCCAGAAGGTGCTGATGACGATCGAGCCGAACTCGCCGTCAGCCACCGGCCGGTTGTCCTCGTCGAGGATCTCGATGCGCATGCAGTCCGTGTTGAGGTGCATCGAGCCCTGCTCGCACGTCCAGCCGATGTAGCCGGTGTCCGTGGAGCCGTACAGGTCGAAGATGCGGACGCCATCGAAGGCGGCGAGGGCCCGCTGCTGTACGTCGCGCTCCAGCGTCGCACCCGTGTTGATCAGGGCGAGCGGGCGCCAGGCGAAGTCCGGGTGGGACTCCTTGTACTCGGTGAGCATGCGCAGCGTCGAACCGAAACAGGTGAGGATCTGGGGATTGAAGTCCGCCAGCTCCGCGGCCGTCTCCTCGACGGTCACCGCACGGCCCTCCCGGAGGACGGGGATCATGCGGAAGAACTCCGGCGGCAGATGCTGCTGCATCTTGTACCCGATCATGTGGGCGCCGGTCACGATGATGGCCGCCGACCGCAGCGGTCCGCCAGGAGTGATCGAGGCGAGGACCGCCCGCATGAACCGGAAGTACTGGGCCCGGATGTGCGCCTGTTCCTGCGGGTCGTAGACGAAGTATCCGGGTTTGCCTGAGGTTCCTGCGGTGCTGACCACCAGAAGGTCCGCGTTATTGAAAGGCCTGTCGACCAGGGACCGGTCGGACAGGTAGCGCTCGACCTCGGTGAACGGGATGTCGTTGCGCGTCCTGATCTCGTCGAAGTGCTTGAGCATGACGGACTTGTCCATCAGAGGCAGGCTGCCCCAGAGTTCCGGCTGCCCCAGCAGATCCTCGGTTCGATGGTGACGCAGGATATTCGCGAAGTAGGGAGAGTCCTTCCGTGCGTACTCGAGCTGAGTGCGCATGAGATTCCGTTGTCGCGCCGCAAGTTGTTCTGCGGGCAGTCCTTCGTTCTCCTCCAGGAAGTTGTAGACCCCCAGGATGGAGGATTGTCCGGCAATCATCCGGTCGCGTATGACGTCCAATGAAACCTGCTCCTCCGCTGGCTGATGGGATCCAGTATTGGTCGCGGCTCACCCATGCTCTGCTGCGCATCCTGGCCGGGAAACGACATCGCTTGCGTCTTTGGGAAGAGACGTCCGCTCGGGTTCCGTGAAAGAGTGACGGGGGCGGCGTGGAAGCCCGGCCCCGGAACAGTTCCCCATGTCGGGCGTCACGTCGGGTGGGATCGCCGCCATCGGTTTCGCCGGCCAGGGGCGGGAAGGTCCCCTTCCCTTTCCTTAAGGGCAGCCTGAATTCATTGATGATTCGGGTGTTGAATTTCGGATCGCGTGGCGAACTCTTTGTGTGGTTTCGTTCTGGTTCGTCATCTTGCCACCCCTCCTGTCCTCAACTGTGCCGGTAGGTGATGGTCGCCCTTCGTAGGCAGAGATGCCTGGGTGCGCAACCTGGAAGCGGGAGCGTTGGGGCTGCGCCGTTGGGAAGTTGAGCCGAGCACGACCTTCCGACAAGCTGGCGGGAGGTCCGTCAGGACGTGTTGGCAGGGGAAAGGAAACCGTTACGGATGAACGCTGCGACGACGACTGAGAAAGAGCCAATCGGTCATCTGCTCACCCCGGTATGGGGTTTCATTCTGGCGATGACGGTCTCGGCGCTTGATGCGACCATTGCGGGAACAGTTACTCCCACCATTGTCGCGGAGTTCGGCCGTGTCGAGTTATCGGCCTGGGTTTTCGGCAGTTATATGCTTGCGCTCACCGCCTTGTTGCCACTGTATGGAAAATTTTCCGACCACTTCGGTCGCAAGCGCATGATCAATATTGGAATCGCCATCTTCCTGGTGGGCTCCATCTGGTGCGGATTCGCCCGGAGCATGCCCGAACTGGTCGCGGCGCGCGGGCTCCAGGGGGTGGGCGCAGCCGCGCTCTTCCCCATCGGAATGGCAGCCATCGGCCTCCAGTTCCCGCCGCGACTGCGCAGCCGGCTGCAAGGCGTTTTCGCCTCGGTGTTCGGCCTGAGCAGCCTGCTCGGCCCGCTGGTGGGCAGCGGAATCGGTGAGTACGCGGGCTGGCGCTGGGCGTTCTTCATCAACCCGCCGCTGCTGCTGCTGGCCGCCTGGCTGATCCACCGCAACTACCGCGAGCATCAGACCGAGGCCTCCGGGCAGAAGGTCGACATCCTTGGCGCCGTCCTCATCACGTACGCCATCGCCGGAGTGCTCTACGCACTCTACGAGGCCGGCGAGAACCGCGATCTGGGGGAGTGGTCCGTGTGGGCGGCCCTGCTGACCGGCATCGCCGCGTTCGTCGTCTTCATCGTCGTCGAGCGGCGCCACGAGTCGCCGATCATCCCGCTGACCCTGTTCTCCAACAGCGCGCTGAGCGCCGCGTTCGTCGTGAACTTCGTCATCGGCCTGGTGATGTACAGCGCAATCTTCTTCGTCCCGGTCTTCGCCCAAGGCGTGACGGGCGGCTCGATCGGGAAGACGGGACTGACCCTCTTTCCCTTCCAGGTCGCCAGCATCGTGGGCAGCCTCGTCGCGGGTCGCGCCATCTTCAAGGCGGGCATCCGGAGCATGGGAATGCTCTCCATGTTCCTGCTCGCGGCCGGCTTCGGCCTGTTGATGACGATGGACACCCACACCTCGGCGTGGGTCACGGCGGCCTACACGCTGCTGATCGGCGCGGGTACCGGCGTCGGCCTGCCGGTCCTGATGATCGCGGTCCAGTCGGCGCTTCCGCCGCACCTGATGGGAATCGGCTCGTCCATCACCCAGCTCGCGCGTGAGTTCGGCGGCATGATCGGCGTGAGCATGCTCGGAGTCCTCCAGTACTACCTCTTCGTCAACGAGACCGAGCAACTCACGGGCCAGGCCGCGGAACTCGTACGCGAAGCCGGCCCACGCGGCGTCAGCGAAATGCTCTTCTCGGAGCAGTCCGCCTTCCCCGCCGACCTCGTCGAGCTACTCCGCTCCGGCCTCAGCTCGGCTCTGACCAGTGTCTTCATGGTCACCGGCATCATCTGTGTGCTCGGCATTCTGGTGAGCACCCGGATGGCCAAGGAGATGCGCCGTCCGGGCCCGCCGCCCGGAATGCGGCCCCCTGGAATGCCGCCGGCCGACGTACCCGCTCCCGGGGGCGGTTCCGCCCCCGCGGGCCACCAGTGAGGAACCCATGACGGACATCCACGTCCCCACCCGCGTCCCGGTACTCGTCGTCGGCGGTGGCACCGTAGGCCTCGCCACCGCTCTCTTCCTCGGCCGGCACGGTGTGCCCGCGCTCGTCGTGGAGCGGCAGCCCGGACCGATGCCGCACCCCCGCGCGCTCGGCGTCAACGAACGCACCATGGAGCTCTTCCGCGAGGCCGGTCTGGAAGAGGCCATCCGCGCCGCATCCGTCCGGCCCCGCACCACGGTGTGGAAGGGCTCCGTGCCCACCCTGGCGGAGTCGGCGTTCCCGCCCGGCGGCGGCCAGTTGGACTTCCGCAACCCGGCCCTCGCCGCGGTGACCCCGGTGGAGGTGGCGGGCAACTGCCCCCAGGACCGGATCGACGCGCTGCTGCTGCCCGCAGCCCGCGCAGCGGGCGCCACGGTGCGCTACGGCACCGCCGTGACCTCGGTGGAGTCCCGGGCAGACGGCGCCGTCGCCCGGTTGGCCGACGGCAGCACGGTGCACGCCGACTTCGTGGTCGCCGCCGATGGGGCGTCCAGTACCGTGCGCCGCGGGTTGGGCATCGGCGTGGAGGGGCCCGGCGTCCTCGGCGTACCCAAGATGAACATCGTCTTCCGCGCCGATCTGTACGGGCGGTTCGGCAGCGTCCCGTTCATGACCGACATCACGGCGCCGGGCGCGTGGGCCGTGCTGATCACCGTCGATGCCGAAGAACGCTGGATGCTGCACGTCGACTTCGACCCGGAGGCCGGCCAGGGCCTCGAGGACTTCACCGACGAGCGCTGCGAGGAGCTCGTACGCGCCGCGATCGGCCACCCCGAGGTCGACGTGGAGGTCCTCAGCACCGCACCCTGGCGGCTGACCGCCCAGGTCGCCGAACGCTTCCGGGAGGGGCGGGTCTTCCTGGCCGGTGACGCGGCCCACACCATTCCGCCGCTCGGTGCCTTCGGAATGAACGCGGGGATCGCCGACGCCCACAACCTGGCCTGGAAGCTCGCCCAGGTGCTGCAGGGTGGGGCCGCGGACCTGCTGCTCGACAGCTACCATGCCGAGCGGCACCCCGTGGCCGTCTTCACCCTGCAGCAGGCCATGCTCCGGCTGCGCCACCCCGCACTGCACTGGAACCCCTTCGCCGGGGCGCAGCGCCAGGAGGCGGGGATGGTCAACACCCCGGTCGTGCACCTCGGGTACCGCTACGACTCGGCCGCCGTCGTGGATCCCGGCCCCCGACTGCCCTCCAGCGAGGACGTCGCCGCGTGCCTGGACGGTTCCCCCGGATCACGGCTTCCGCACCACTGGGTGACCCGCGTCGGCGAGCGCCTTTCCACCCTTGACCTGGCGGCAGCCCGCTGGACCCTGCTGGCCGGCCCCGGCGGCGGAGACTGGTGCGAGGCGGCTGCCAAGCAGGCCGAGGAGGTCGGCCTCGACCTTGTGGCCCACCGTATGGGAGGCGACGGGGCGGAGATCCAGGACCCCACGGCCGACTGGGGCGACGTCGCCGGTACCGGCCCCGCCGGCGCACTCCTGGTCAGGCCCGACGGTTTCGTGGCCTGGCGCGCACAGGGCGCCGTGCCGGACCCGGGCCAGACCTTGGCCGCTGCGCTGTCGATGCTGCTGGGCCACCCGGCCTGCAAGGAAACCGAGGTGCACAGTGACACCCGGTCCGCCCCCTCCTGAGGAGTACACGTCATGGAAGCAGTTTCCTACACCGCTCAGTGGACCGCCGCGGCCCGCGCGCTCGAAACGGAGCGACCCGACGCGCTGTTCAACGACCCGTACGCCCGCACGGTCGCCGGCGACATGGGCTTCGAACTGCTCAAGCGGTACGCCAGCCCCGTCACGGTCGACTATCTCGCGCTGCGCACGGCCTATCTCGACCAGGTGCTGCTGAACACGCTGGAGAAGCACGACATCGACCAGGTCGTTCTCGTCGCCGCCGGCATGGACACCCGTGCCTACCGGCTCGACTGGGGCACTGAGGTTTCCGTCTTCGAACTCGACCGCGCCGCGCTGCTGGACGTCAAGGCGGACCTGCTGGCTGATGCGACGCCCTCCGAGGGACTGACGCACATCACCGTCGGTGTCGACCTCGCAGGTTCCTGGGAATCGGCGCTGCGAGACGCGGGCTTCAACACCGACGCGCGCACGCTCTGGATCGTCGAGGGCCTGTTGTACTACCTGGAGGAGACAGCTGTACGCGGACTGCTGGGCACCCTGGCCAAGCTCTCGGGATCCGGGGCCAGGGTGGCCGGCGACCTCATCAGCGCCGCGGCACTCAACAACCCGGTGGCCCGACCGTTCATCAAGGCGCTCGAGGAGGACGGAGCACCTTGGCTGTTCGGCACCGACGCACCTGAGGAACTGCTCCGGGAGTGCGGCTGGGACACGGAGGAGATCAAGCAGCCGGGTGAGGAAGGCTCCGGCCGCTGGCCCTACCTTGTACTGCCGCGCCAGGTACCGGACGTGCCGCGCAACTTCCTGTTCACGGCGAAACTGCGCTGACGCGACGGTGTCAGGTGATCGACGTGATCGCCTGAAAGTACCGGGCCGGTTGCGCTGGATGGCCCTGCCCGCCGAGTTCGGGTGGTGAAGGCCGCCCACCACCGCCGGCGCCCGGCCCGTCGACGGGCCCGGCCGGCGAGCAGCGGGCCCCGCCCGCAGGTGCGGCCCGGACCACGAAGTCCGGGCCGTCACCTTCGACGGGGCCCGCTCGATGTCCTACTCGGTGCGGGACTTGCGCCACGCTGCGAGTACGTCTTCGATGTCGAATTCGCAGAGCATGAGGGGCGGCCCCGGCGGGGGCATGCGCAGCGCCGTGCGGATCTTCTCGTTGATCTCGGTGAGGATGGCCCGCACCTGACGCTCGGAACGCGCCGTGTGGACCGCCCCCATCGCGTCTTCTACTTCCTTGCGAAGTGCGAGTCCGGGTGGCAGAGAGGCGAATCCCTCGCGGTGCATCTTGCCTTTGATCCACCACATCTCGTCGTACGGTGCGTCAAGAGAGGGTAACGGCTTCCCCCAACCCGGTAGGTTCTCGAAGTCGCCGCGGTCGCTGGCTTCCCTGATCTGGCGGTCCACCCAAGACTCGAAATCCACACCAGGTGGCTTGCGGTCGGTCAAGGCCCCTCCTCGGGTCTATTTCAGACTTGTTCGACGTTCTGTTTCATGACTTTCCGTCAAAAGGGTTCCACACGGGCCCCCTTGTATTCCAGTGCAAGCGTATAGCCAGGCTTCGGGGATTTACCCGTGGGGTCGTTTCTGTTTGTCGGACAGGTGTGTTGCGCCGGTCGGATGCGGTCGTTTCACACGTGGCTGGGATTCGGTATCCGAATTTCTCCGCCAGCGCGGGCATCGGCGAGGGGGGTTCGCGTTGTCGCCGACCGGGATCGCGGCGACCCGCGGGCCGGACATCAGGATGATGCCTCTTCAGGCCTCCCCGTCCCAGGTGTCGAAGTACGCGGGAAAACCAGCACGGCGGGCGGCTTCGACGGAGCCGTGCGTGGTCGCGTCCTGGCATCAGGTCCCGCCACTCGGGCGTGGTCAGGGCGCGTACCTGGTCTTGCCCGTCGGGGTCCACAGCCGGAGCTCCTGGGGCGTCAGTCGCGGCGCGGGGCGGACGTGTCCGCGACGGGATAGGGGACGAAGGTGCTGCTGTTCTCGTCCACGGCCAGCACCCGGCCGAGCGGGGGTACCGCCCGCTGGGGGCAGTCGAGGCGTTCGCAGAGCCGGCAGCCCATCCCGATCGGGGTGGCGGCGGCCGTGTTGTCCAGGTCGAGCCCGTCGGCGTACACCAGGCGGGAGGCGTGCCGGATCTCGCAGCCCAGCCCGATCGCGAAGGTCTTGCCGGGCTCGCCCCAGCCGCCGCGGTGACGGGTGACGGCCCGGGCGGTCCACAGGTACCGCCGGCCGTCGGGCATGGCGGCGACCTGGACGTGGATGCGGCCCGGGGCGGTGAAGGCCTCGTAGACGTTCCACAGCGGGCAGGTGCCCCCGGCGCGGGAGAAGTGGAATCTGGTGGCGGACTGCCGTTTGGACATGTTTCCGGCCCGGTCCACCCGGACGAAGGAGAAGGGGACCCCGCGCAGCCTGGGGCGTTGCAGGGTGCTGAGCCGATGGCAGACGGTCTCGTAGCCGAGACCGAAGTGGTCCGTGAGGCGCTCGATGTCGTAACGGAATTCCTCGGCCGCCTGGTGGAAGGCCCCGTACGGGAGGATCAGCGCGGCCGCGAAGTAGTTGGCGATGCCGATCCGGGCCAAGGGGTGTGCGGCCGACCCGGCCGGGAAGTCCTCGGCGGCCAGCCGGTCCAGTTCGTTCCCGTACTCGAGGAGGGCCAGCTGCGTGGCCATCCGGAACGCCTGCTGGCCGGGGCGGAGGCGGTTCGACAGGTGCAGAACGCGCGCCCCGGCGTCGTAGTGGTGCAGCCGGTCGGAGTCCGGGGCGATCCTGACCCCGTGCCGGTCGGTGAGGCGGTGGGTCAGGGCACGGATGACGTCCCCGGGGCGGATGCTGATCTCGCGGGCCAGTGCCTCGGCGGCGAGGTCGGTGTCGTGGAGGTAGTTCTGCCGGCGGTAGAAGAACTCGCGGATCTCCTCGTGGGGCGAGCGCGGTGCCTCCGCGACACCGCCACGCCCCTCGGCCGCATCCGTCAGCCGCTCCGCGAGGAGCTGGCTGCGCCGGCCCAGGTCCAGGAGGACGGAGGCGACCGCAGGCATCCGAGTGGCGAGCTCGGCCAGGTCGGAGGAGGAGACGCGGGCTTCCGCGACCTCTTTGGCGAGGGCCTCGCGCAGGTCCGCGACCATACGGCTGGTGTCCCGCTCGGAGAAGAAGCCGGGGTCCACCCCGAAGGCCTCGGTGAGGCGCAGCAACACCGGGACGGTCAGCGGGCGGGAGTCGTGCTCCATCTGGTTCAGGTAGCTGGGCGAGATGCCCAGCACCCTCGCCAGGTCGGCCTGCGTCATCCGCCGCTCCTCGCGCAACCGTCGCAGCCGGGCTCCCGCGTACGTCTTGCTCACCGGACTCCTCCACCGTCGGACCCGTCGGACGGGCTCCGCCAGCCTACGGGGACCTGACTCGTCAGTAACCTTCGCAAGCTTGGCAATTTCAGCCTCGAAGATTCGCAAACCTTGGCAGCCGTACCTCCTTGATGGCACCCGGTGCCAGTGTCAGAGTCAGTCCTGCGGCCAGCCGGAACCGGTGGCCGGGATGGACCCCAGACCTTCGATTCATGCCCTGATTTCGGTGATCTGGCCGTCCGCTCCCGGCAGATCGGCAGCATTGCTCAGCTCCGGCCCACGGGCGGGTTCGGCGGCCGCACCCCTCTTTCTCAGGCACAGAGTGTCAATGCGTTGATCCCTGGCGGGGGCATTGGCAAGACAAGCGACGCGACGGAAACGGTGACGGTCATGGCAGAGGCGAACAAGGCGGCGGCCGAGCAGCTCAGGCAGCGCTGGGCGGACGACCCGCGCTGGGCAGGGATCGAGCGCACTTACACGGCCGAGGACGTGGTGCGGCTCTCGGGCAGTGTCCGCGAGGAGCACACCCTGGCCCGGCGCGGCGCCGAGCGGCTGTGGCGCCAGCTCCACGAGCAGGACTACATCCACGCCCTGGGCGCGCTGACCGGCGGCCAGGCCGTCCAGCAGGTCCGGGCCGGGCTCCAGGCGATCTACCTCTCCGGCTGGCAGGTCGCCGCCGACGCGAATCAGGCCGGGCACACCTACCCCGACCAGAGCCTGTACCCGGTCAACTCGGTGCCGCAGGTGGTCCGCAGGATCAACAACGCCCTGCTGCGCGCCGACCAGATCGCCACCGCCGAGGGCGGCTCGGACACGACGGACTGGCTGGCCCCGATCGTCGCGGACGCCGAGGCCGGATTCGGCGGCCCCCTCAACGCCTTCGAGCTGACCAAGGCGATGATCGCGGCGGGTGCGGCCGGCATCCACTACGAGGACCAGCTCGCCTCCGAGAAGAAGTGCGGCCACCTCGGCGGCAAGGTCCTCGTCCCCACCTCCCAGCACGTCCGCACCCTGAACGCGGCCCGTCTGGCGGCCGACATCGCGGACACCCCGACCCTGATCATCGCCCGCACCGACGCCCTGGCCGCGACCCTGCTGACCAGTGACGTGGACGAGCGGGACGCCGAGTTCTGCACCGGCGAGCGCACCGCCGAGGGCTTCTACCACGTTCGCAACGGCATGGCCCCGGTCATCGCCCGCGGCCTCGCCTACGCCCCGTACGCCGACCTCATCTGGGTGGAGACCGGCACCCCGGACCTGGCCCAGGCCCGCGAGTTCGCCGAGGCGATCCATGCGCAGTACCCGGACCAGATGCTGGCCTACAACTGCTCCCCGTCCTTCAACTGGAAGGCGGCGCTGGACGACGACCAGATCGCCAAGTTCCAGCGGGAGCTCGGCGCGATGGGCTACCGCTTCCAGTTCATCACCCTGGCCGGCTTCCACTCCCTCAACCACGGCATGTTCGACCTCGCCCGCGGCTACGCCGAGCACGGCATGACCGCCTACGTCGACCTCCAGGAGCGGGAGTTCGCCGCCCAGGCGCAGGGCTTCACCGCGGTCAGGCACCAGCGTGAGGTCGGCACGGGCTACTTCGACCTGGTCTCCACGGCCGTCAACCCGGCCTCCTCCACCACCGCGCTCTCCGGCTCCACCGAGGAAGAGCAGTTCCACTAGGAACCTCTGCCCCCGGAGAGTGTCCTGCCGAGCCCGGCCCGGCATCCTGCCGCTCGCCGTCCGACGGCGCCCGAGGGCCGTCCCCCTCGGGCGCCCGCCGCCCCACGCTGAGGAGAAGAACCGCATGTCCGTCACGCCCCTGATCAGCAGCGTCCGGGTTCTCGGTGCACCGGGTGAGCGCCACGAGGAGATCCTGACCCCCGAGGCCCTGGAGTTCCTCGGCCGCCTCGACGCGGCCTTCGCGGACCGCCGCTCGGAGATCCTCAAGGAGCGCCGCCGCCGGTCCGCCCGCCTCGCCTCCGGAACCCCGCTGGATTTCTCCCGGGCCGCCGCAGCCGTCCGCGCCGACACCGACTGGCAGGTCGCCGCGCCGGCGCTCGGTCTGACCGACCGCCGAGTGGAGATCACCGGCCCCCCGGAGCGCCGTATGGCGGTCAACGCCCTGAACTCCGGGGCGAAGGTCTGGATGGCCGACTTCGAGGACGCCACCGCCCCGGCCTGGGCCAACGTCATCGGCGGCCAGCTCACCCTGCTCGACGCCATCGAGCGGCGCATCGACTTCACCACCCCCGAGGGAAAGGAGTACCGCCTCGGGCAGGACCTCGCGACCCTCATGGTCCGCCCGCGGGGCTGGCACCTGACCGAGGAGCACCTGGAGATCGACGGCCGGCCCGTGTCCGCGTCACTCGTCGACTTCGGTCTGTACTTCTTCCACTGCGCGCAGCGGCAGATCGACGCCGGGTACGGCCCGTACTTCTACCTCCCCAAGCTGGAGAACCGTTACGAGGCCCGCCTCTGGAACGACATCTTCGGGTACGCCCAGGAACTCCTCGGCATCCCGCGAGGCACCGTCCGCGCGACCGTCCTCATCGAGACGATCACCGCCGCCTTCGAGATGGAGGAGATCCTCTACGAGCTGCGCGAACACAGCGCCGGTCTGAATGCCGGCCGCTGGGACTACCTCTTCAGCCTCATCAAGACCTTCGGGCACCGCACCGACTTCCAGCTGCCCGACCGGGCCGCCGTCACGATGACCGCCCCCTTCATGCGCTCCTACACCGAACTCCTCGTCCGCACCTGCCACCGACGGGGCGCTCATGCCATCGGCGGCATGGCCGCCCACGTTCCGAGCAAGGACCCGGACACGAACGTCGCCGCGTTCGCGAAGGTCCGCCTCGACAAGGAGAGGGAGGCCGAGGACGGCTTCGACGGCTCCTGGGTCGCCCATCCCGGACTCGTCCCCGTCTGCCGCGAGGTCTTCGACGGCGTCCTCGGGTCCCGGCCCAACCAGCTCGAGCGCACCCGAGAAGACGTCGAGGTCACGGCCGCCGACCTGCTGTCCGTCCGCAGGATCGCCGCTCCGCCGACCTCCGAGGGAATCCGCTCCAACGTGGCCGTGGCCGTGCGCTACTTGGACGCCTGGCTGCGCGGCAGCGGCGCCGTCGCCCTGAACGGCCTGATGGAGGACGCCGCCACCGCCGAGATCGCCCGCGTTCAGATCTGGCAGTGGCTCCGCCACGACCGGGTGGATCGGGGGACGGTCACCGACCTCCTCGACGCCGAATGCGCGGCCCTGGAGGCCGAGGACCCGCAGGCGCTGGTCCTCGAAGCCCGCGAGGTCTTCGTCGACACCGCGCTCTCGGTGCACCTCCCGCCGTTCTTCACGCCCGAGGCCTACAGCCGCCACCTGGTCCGCCGCGCCCCCGCGCAGGTGAACGCGTGAACCCCGTTGCGCAGCCGGGCCGGATCCGGCGCGTCGGAGTCGTCGGAGGAGGCCAGATGGGCGCCGGCATCGCCGAGGTGTGCGCCCGCGCCGGACTCGACACCGTCGTCGCCGAAGCGGATGCCACCGCGGCCCGCGCCGCTGGGCAGCGGGTGGCCGTCTCCCTGGAACGCGCCGTCCAGCGCGGCAAGCTCGACCGGCTCTCCGCCGAGGACGCCCTGGCCCGGCTCGTTTTGACCGGAGACCTGGAGGACCTCGGCGATCGGCAGCTCGTCATCGAGGCCGTCACCGAGAACCCCGAGGCCAAGACGGAGATCTTCACGGCCCTCGACAAGATCGTCGCGGACCCGGACGCGATCCTCGCCACGAACACCTCGGCCATCCCGATCATGCGGCTGGGCATGGCCACCGGGCGTGCGGACAGGGTGGTGGGCCTGCACTTCTTCAACCCCGTCCCCGTGCTGCCGCTGGTCGAGGTGGTCTCTTCCCTGCACACGTCGGCGGACACCCTCGCCGCAGTCGAAGCCTTCGCCCGTGATGCTCTGGGGAAGACCACGGTCCGATCCCAGGACCGGGCGGGTTTCGTCGTCAACGCGCTGCTGATCCCCTACCTCCTCTCGGCCATTCGCATGGCCGAGTCCGGGTTCGCGAGCGCCGCCGACGTGGACGCCGGCATGGAGCTGGGCTGCGCCCACCCGATGGGACCGCTCAAGCTCGCCGACCTGATCGGGCTCGACACGGTCGCGGCGATCGCCGATTCCCTCTACGAGGAGTTCAAGGAACCGCTCTACGCCCCGCCCCCGCTGCTCCAGCGGATGGTGCAGGCGGGGCTGCTGGGACGCAAGAGCGGCCGCGGGTTCCACACATACGGCCGGGGCTGAGGGTCCCGGCAGGTCTCCGGGCTGAGGGTGCGCCGGAGGCACGCATGACGGCGGGGGTGCGGCGAGTGGTGTCGCCGCACCCCCGCCATGTCTCATTTCACCGTCCGCTATCTGGATGACTCTGTCCATTCTCCAGTTCGGCGCCCTAGGGTGGACCCCGCAGCTGGTTCGCCCCCGTCCGCCAGGCGGGATGCGTCGTAAGAGGGAACCCGGTGGGAATCCGGGACTGCCCCGCAGCGGTGAGCGGGAACGACCGCCGTCATACGCACTGGGACCGGAACCGGTCCTGGGAAGCGACGGCCAGTAGGTGTCTGCCCGAGTGGCCGGCGTGCCCGCGAGTCCGAAGACCTGCCCGTTGCCCGTGCGCGGACGATTCCGTGTGCGGTTTCCCGGTGACCTCGTGGGCGGGTCGGCGTGCTTCAGGCGGATCCTCCCCGTCGCGTACCCAGCTGTACGTGACCCCGGCGGTCCGCCCGTTCCGGCACCCCCCTCGCGCCCTCGGCCCCCACCGGGTCCATGGAGACACGCTCGCGAAGGAGAGTTCCGTGACCACCGAGTCCGCAGCCGCGGCAGTACAGGCCACCGTGTACGGATACCCCCGCCAGGGCCAGAACCGCGAACTGAAGAAGGCCGTCGAGGGCTACTGGAAGGGCCGCGTCACCGCCGACGCCCTCCGGGAGACCGCCCGCGACCTGCGCCGCACCAACTGGGCCCAGCTCACCGAGGCAGGCATCAGCGAGGTTCCGACCGGCGACTTCTCGTTCTACGACCATGTCCTGGACACCACGGTCATGGTCGGCGCGATCCCCGGCCGCCACCGGGCCGCCGTCGACGCGGACGCCCTGGACGGGTACTTCGCGATGGCGCGCGGCACCCAGGACGTCGCGCCGCTGGAGATGACCAAGTGGTTCGACACCAACTACCACTACCTGGTCCCCGAACTCGGGCCTGACACCGTCTTCACGGCCGACCCCGCCAAACAGGTCGCCGAGCTGAAGGAGGCCCTGACCCTCGGCCACCCCGCCCGCCCCGTCCTCGTCGGCCCGGTGACGTACCTCCTCCTTGCCAAGCCGGCGCCCGGCGTTGCCGCCGACTTCGAGCCGATCACGCTCCTGGACCGGCTGCTGCCCGTCTACGCCCAGGTGCTGGCCGAGCTGCGCGCGGCCGGCGCCGAGTGGGTCCAGCTCGACGAGCCGGCCCTGGTCCAGGACCGCACCCCCGCCGAACTGGGCGTCGCCGCCCGCACCTACCGGGAGCTCGGCGCGCTGACCGAGCGCCCCAAGCTGCTCGTGGCCTCGTACTTCGACCGCCTCGGCGAGGCCCTGCCCGTCCTGGCGAAGGCGCCCGTGGAGGGCCTCGCCCTCGACTTCACCGACCGCGCCGCCGCCAACCTCGCCGACCTCGCCGCAGTTGGCGGCCTGCCCGGCAAGCGGCTGGTCGCGGGCGTGGTCAACGGCCGCAACATCTGGATCAACGACTACCAGAAGTCGCTGAGCACCCTCGGTACTCTTCTCGGCCTGGCCGACCGGGTGGACGTCGCCGCGTCCTGCTCGTTGCTGCACGTCCCACTGGACGCGGCCGTCGAGCGCGACATCGATCCGCAGGTCCGGCGCTGGCTCGCCTTCGCCCTGCAGAAGACCGTCGAGATCACCACGCTGGCCCGTGGCCTTGCCCGGGGCGCCGGAGCGATCACCGCCGAACTCGCCGCGAATCGCGCCGACCTGGCCGCTCGGGCCACGTCACCGATCACCCGTGACCCTGCGGTCCGGGCACGCACTGAGGCGATCACCGATGCGGACGGCCGCCGCGCCCAGCCGTACGCCGATCGCACCGCCACCCAGCGGGCCCACCTGGGATTGCCGCTGCTGCCGACGACCACCATCGGGTCGTTCCCGCAGACCGACGAGCTGCGGGTGGCCCGCGCCGACCTGCGGGCCGGCCGGATCGACACCGCCGGGTACGAGGAGCGCATCGAGGACGAGATCCGCGAGGTGCTCTCCTTCCAGGAGAAGACCGGCATCGACGTCCTCGTGCACGGCGAGCCCGAACGCAACGACATGGTCCAGTACTTCGCCGAGCAGCTGACGGGCTACCTCGCCACCCAGCACGGCTGGGTGCAGTCGTACGGCACCCGCTACGTACGGCCGCCGGTCCTGGCCGGGGACATCTCCCGCCCGGAACCGATGACCGTCCGCTGGACGACGTACGCGCAGGCGCAGACGAGCAAGCCGGTCAAGGGCATGCTCACCGGGCCCGTCACCATGCTCGCCTGGTCCTTCGTCCGCGACGACCAGCCCCTCGGGGAGACCGCCCGCCAGGTCGGCCTCGCCCTGCGCGACGAGGTCAACGACCT
Source organism: Streptomyces sp. NPDC048257 (assembly GCF_043201855.1). Lineage (NCBI taxonomy): Bacteria > Bacillati > Actinomycetota > Actinomycetes > Kitasatosporales > Streptomycetaceae > Streptomyces > Streptomyces sp. NPDC048257. Next base: position 753,503 of record NZ_JBICZI010000001.1, on the reverse strand, counting down.
GGAGGCGGCCGGGACCCCGGTCATCCAGGTCGACGAGCCCGCCCTGCGCGAAACACTCCCGCTGCGTGCCGACGGGCACGCGGCCTACCTGGCGTGGGCCACCGAGTCGTTCCGCCTCACGACCTCGGGCGTGCGGCCGGAGACCCAGATCCACACCCACATGTGCTACGCGGAGTTCGGCGACATCGTCCGGGCCATCGACGACCTCGACGCGGACGTCATCAGCCTGGAGGCGGCCCGCTCCCACATGCAGGTCGCGACCGAGCTCGCCGAGCACGGCTACCCGCGCCAGGCCGGACCCGGCGTGTGGGACATCCACTCCCCGCGCATCCCCTCGGCCGCCGAGGCGGCCGCTCTCCTGCGCAAGGGGCTGGAGGCGATCCCGGCCGAGCGGCTCTGGGTCAACCCCGACTGCGGCCTGAAGACCCGTGGTTGGACGGAGACCCGGGCCTCCCTGGAGAACCTGGTGGCCGCGGCTCGCGAGGTCCGTACGGAGACCGGTAGCGCGACCGTCTGATCTGCATTCGGGCCGGAACGTCCGTCTCCTGATGTTCCGGCCCGGTTGCGTCCCCATCCGGGGGGTGTGTTTGGATGCTCCTTCAACTCGTCCGGTGTCCAGGGACCTTCAACGAGCAGACCCCGGGGGAACGATGACCGCCAAACGCGTGCCGCAGCCCGTCATAGGTCAGGTCCGGGCGGACAGTGACGACCTGGGTCACGATGCCCGGGTAAGGGCCTCAGTGGAAGCGCTTCTCGGTGATGCGCACCAGAGGGTCGCGCGGGCTCGTCGAGTGGGCGGCGTACGCGCCACGCCGGCGCGTCCTTCCCGGGAGGCCCGGTAGCCGGTCGGTGCGGAAGGCCGCCCGACCGGCCACCGGGTGGCTTGGTTGGAAGGAGGTCCAGGTGAAGGTGACCTGGTCGCCGGCCTTCAGCTTGAACTGGCAGCCGCGGAGGGGCGTCGGGGCGCCGTCGAGGGTCTGCCCGACTGGGACCGCTGCGCGGTCATGGGCGTGGTCAACGTGACCCCGGCCTCGTTCTCCGACGGGGCCACTGGTTCGACACGGCCGCGGCCATCAAGCGCGGCCCGAGCCTGGTGGCCGACGGCGCCGACCCGGTCGACATCGGCGGCGAATCGACCCGTCCCGGCGCGTCCCGCGTCGACGAGCACGAGGAGTTGCGTCGGGTCGTCCCGGTCGTCCAGGGGCTGGCCGCCGAGGGCGTCATGGTGTCCGTCGACACCCTGCGCGCGGCCGTCGCCCGGCGGGCGGTCGAGGCGGGCGCGGTCCTCGTCAACGACGTCAGCGGGGGCCTGGCCGACCCCGCCATGATTCCGGCCGGGGCAGCCTGCGGCGTCCCCATCGTCCTGATGCACTGGCGCGGATGCAGTCACGACATGGACAGCCGTGCCGTCTACGGGGACGTGGTGGCCGAGGTCGTCTCAGAGCTCCGCGACCGCATCGACGCCGCCGTCGCCGCGGGCATCGCACCGGAACGGCTCGTGGTCGACCCGGGACTCGGCTTCGCCGAGGAAGCACGGCACGACCTCGGCCTGGTGGCCGCTCTGGCCGACCTGCGCGCCCTGGGCCGGCCGGTACCGGTCGCCGGTTCCCGCAAGCGGTTCCTCGGGCACGTCCTGGCGGACGCGGACGGGACTCCGCCTCCGGCCCATCGACGGGACGCGGCAACAGCCGCTCTGTCAGCCATCGCCGCACACCAGGGTGTCCGGGCCGTCCGTGTCCACGACGTACGGGCAACGGCGGACGCGGTCAGGGTCGCCCGCGCGGTCACCCCCCCTGCGCGCAGGTTTGCCCGACTCTCTCTGGAGGCACCTCTAAATTTGGAAGAGTCTCCAAGTTTTCAGGGAGGGAGTGGGCATGCAGACCGTGCGCGTGCAGACAGCCGGAGGAGGGCTGCGCGAGCGGCACAAGGCCCGGAGACGGGTCCGGATTCTCGACGCGACGCGCGAACTCCTGCGGGAGAGCCCGGAATCGGTGGTCACTACCGAGCGGATCGCCGAGCGAGCGGAGGTCTCCCCGGCCACCGTGTACAACCTGATCGGACCGCGGGAGAAGATCTGGGAGGCCCTCGCCGACGGGTTCACGGACGAACTCGAGGACCGCCTGGCGGCGCTGGAAGCCGGTGACCCGCGGGAGGTCGTCAGGTCGACCGTCCAGCTCTTCGTCGGCGACCCGGTCGTGTCCCGTCGCATGGTGCGCAGCTGGGAGGAAAGCGGCCTCGTACTCGACCGCAGTCCGCTCGTCCAGCTCCGCCGGGCGATGGCGGACGCACGGACGCAGGGTCTCCTGCACGCCGACGTCGACACCGACGCGCTGGCCGCCGTGGTCAGCGCCTCGTGCGTGGGTGCACTGCACCAGTGGGTCGCCGCCCTGATCGATGACGACCGGTTCCTCGCACGTGCCCTGTTCGCGCTGGACGTCGCGCTCGCCGCGGCGGCTGCGGATCCTTACCGCGACCAGCTGCTGGCGCCGCTGCGAACCGGGGGCGCGGTATGACGGCCGGCGCACCGCCACGGCCGCGGGACTTCGTGGGCCACGGCGGGATCCGGCTCGCGGCGGACGTGTGGGGCGAGGCCTCCTGTCCCCCTCTCGTCCTGCTGCACGGCGGCGGCCAGACGCGGCACGCCTGGGACCGGACCGGTCCCCGGCTGGCCGCGCTGGGGTGGCGGGCCGTCGCCCCGGACCTGCGAGGGCACGGCACCAGCGCATGGTCGGCCGACGGAGACTACGCCCTCGACCTGTTCGCCGAGGACGTCCGGGCGATCGTCGCCGAGCTCGGTAGCCGGCCGGTGCTCGTCGGCGCCTCGCTCGGAGGCCTGGGTTCGCTGCTCGCCGCCGGAGAGGCACCGCAGGCGGCGATCCGCGCCCTGGTGCTCGTCGACGTCGCCCATCGACCGGATCCCCGCGGGTTCCGCCGGATCGTCGCGTTCATGCGCGGCCATCCGGACGGATTCGCCGACGTGGGGGAGGCGGCCGCGGCGGTGTCCGCCCACCAGCCGCACCGCCCGCGTCCGTCCGACCCCGAGGGGATACGGACCAACCTGCGGCGCCACGGCGACCGCTGGGTGTGGCACTGGGACCCGCGGATGGTGGACAGCTTCGAGGGCCGGATGGACCCGCCGGGCATGGCGGAGCGTCTCCTCGACGCCGCGCGCCACGCCGACGTGCCGATCCTGCTCGTCCGCGGCGGGATCAGCGACGTGGTGCGCGAAGACGTCGCCGAGGAGTTCTGCCGCAGGGTTCCCCACGCGCGGCGCACCGATGTCCTCGGCGCCGGGCACATGGTGGCCGGCGATCGGAACGAGCACTTCCTCGATGCGATCGTCCCGTTCCTGGAAAGGGTCGAGTGAGCGTGGGGACGAGCGGGGAGGACCGGCGGACCCACGGTCCGAGCAAGGAGGAAGTCCTCGCGGCCGTGGAGTCGCCGGGACTTCCGTCGACCGCGGAGGAAGTCGCCGAGCGGGTCGATGCGATGGCCGGACATGGTGACGGTGCGTCGCCGGCCTCGGTGGAAGTGGAAGCGGTGCTCGGCCTGCTGCGCGAGCTGGAGAGGACCGCGCAGGTCAAGAGCTACACGCCGGAACAGTGGAGGGCCCTGGGAGTCCGTACGGCCCGCGTGGCGCCCTATACGAGGCTGTGGTGGTCGGTGGACAAGTGGCGGGAAACCGCTGTCGCCGGAGCGCAGCGGTACCAGGAGAACAGGCGCGGTGATGAGCCGCAGTGGACAGGGGATCGGGAAGGCCCGGTCCGCAAGGCGGTGGACAGGATGCTGGAACAGCGCCGCAGGCGGGAGCGGTCCCGCAACCCCTTCGAAGGCCCGGGCGCCGGCTGACGACGTCGCCCGGTCCGTCTACGTGCACGCGTGCGGCCCGGCCCCGAGGGTGCGGGGACCGGGCTGCGGGCCGGCGGGTGCCGTGCTCCGTGCCTGTGACCCGGCCTGGGCCGTTGTCCGGGCGTGAGTACGACGTGGGTCCGTGCCTTCCTGCCTGCCGCTCTCGGGGCTCCGCTGATGTCGGACGTCGTCCCTGTTGGGCGAAGCGGTGTGCTCGGGGGCAGGCGCGTGATCGTTCAGTTGCAGGGGGAGGTGGAAGCAGCGTGATCGCCTGGCCGCTGTCGCCCTGCACACGGGCGAAAGCCCTCCGGCGGCCCCCTTCGCGACCGGGCCCGTCCCGCTGCACCTCCAGGGCCGAGCCCTGTGATCGTGAACAATTACACTCACCTTCGTGGCGTCCTCGTGCAGACACCACCGCGATACCGGTGCGCGCACCAGGGCCCGGGTCAGCCGCCGCGGGCTTCGTCGACGAGAGGGCTCTCAGTGGGAACGGGAAGTACGGAACAGTCTGAGCCACGCCAGCCTGTGATGGCCGATGTCGCGCGCGTCGCCGGTGTTTCACATCAGACGGTGTCGCGGGTGCTCAACGGCGCGCCCCACGTCCGGCCCGGCACGCGAGAGCGGGTGCTGGCGGCCATTCGCGAGCTGGACTACCGCCCCAATGTGGCGGCCCGAACCCTGGTGACCCGTCGGTCCCAGACGCTCGGCGTGGTCAGTTTCGGCAGCGCCCTCTACGGACCGGCCTCCATGCTGGACGGCATCGAGCAGGCCGCGCGCAGCGCGGGCTATTTCGTCAGTGTGGCGAGCCTCCGGTCACTGGACACGCGCTCGGTGCAGGAGGCTGTGGACCGGCTCCGGGACCAGGGTGTCGAAGGCATCGTGGTGATCGCGCCGCAGACGACGGCGGTGAGCGCGGTCGCCCAGCTGTCCACGGCGGTGCCCGTCGTCGCGGTCGGGGCCGGCAGCGGTTCGCCCGTACCCACGGTCTCGGTCGACAACGAGGCGGGGGCCGAAGCCGTCACGCGGCACCTGCTGGACCTCGGGCACGCCACGGTCCACCATATTGCCGGCCCGCCGGGCTGGCTGGAGACCGCGACTCGGCAGGCCGGCTGGCGCAAGGCCCTCGAGGCGGCGGGAGCCCCGGTGCCCGAGGCCCACCCCGGGGACTGGAGTGCCCGCGGCGGTTACCAGGCGGGCCTCCGGTTGGCCGCGGACCCCGCAGTCACCGCGGTGTTCTGTGCAAACGACCACCTGGCGCTGGGGCTGCTGCGCGCGCTGCACGAAGCGGGTCGGGCCATCCCGGGGGACATCAGTGTGGTCGGTTTCGACGACATCGCCGAAGCCGCGTACTTCGCCCCGCCGCTGACGACGGTCCGTCAGGACTTCGGTGAACTGGGCAGGCGGGCGCTGGAGCTGCTGGTAGACGAGGTGACCCGGAGCGGCCGCCCGAGCGGTGCGGCGGCCGGCAGGGGGCGCGCCGGGTCGCCGGAGTCCCCGGGCAGGCACGTCCTGGTGCCCACGGAAATCGTCCTGCGTCGCAGCTCGGGCCGCGCGCCGCGCTAGACCGGAATGCGGGCCCGGATCCAGAAGGGCCCCGGCATCTGCGCTGGTCAAGGGCCCCTCGGATGCTCCGGACGCACTGAGGTCGTCAGTCAAGATTGGGTAACGCTGTAGACGGGAGCCCTTGCCCCGGCCAATTGTGAGCGTTAACAATCGACCCAAGGCGGACCATGCCCGCCGCCCCCTCCGTCGCCCGGTGGTCATTGCGGGGCGCTGGGCTCCGTACAAAGGATGTGAACGTGACCTCGTCTCGCTCTCCGGCCGACCGGGACGCCGTGCGCTACGTCGTCGGCGTCGACTTCGGTTCGCTGTCCGGCCGTGCCGTGGTGGTTCGGGTGCACGATGGCGAGGACGTCGGTACCGCCGTCCATGAGTACCGCCACGGCGTCATCGACCGCCAACTGCCCACCACCGGGGTAGCCTTGCCGCCCGACTGGGCGCTCCAGCACCCCGACGACTGGCGCGAGGTGCTGCGCACCGCCGTCCCGGACGCCGTCGCCTCCGCGGGAGTGGACCCCGGGCTCGTCATCGGCATCGCGACCGACTTCACCGCCTGCACGGTCCTGCCCGTGCGGCGGGACGGAAGGCCGCTCTCCGAGACCGGCCTGGGCCACCGCCCCCACGCCTGGCCCAAGCTCTGGAAGCACCACGCCGCCCAGGGGCAGGCCGATCGGATCAACGACCTGGCCCACCTGCGCGCCGAGAAGTGGATCGCCCGCTACGGCGGCAGGATCTCCGCCGAATGGCAGTTCGCGAAGGCGCTGCAGGTACTGGAGGAGGACCCGCAGACGTACGCGGCGACCGAGCGCTGGATCGAGGCGGCCGACTGGATCGTCTGGCAGCTCACGGGCACCGAGACCCGCAACACCTGCACTGCCGGCTACAAGGGCATCCACCAGGACGGCAGGTACCCGAGCGAGGACTACCTCGCCGCCCTGCACCCGGACTTCGGGGACTTCGCCCGTACCCGCCTGGAGCATCCGCTCTCCCCGCTGGGCTCCCGGGCCGGCTCGCTCACCGCCGAGGCCGCCGCCTGGACGGGCCTCCCCGAGGGCATCGCGGTCGCCGTCGGCAACGTCGACGCCCACGTCGCTGCCGCCGCGGCCCAGGCAGTCGAGAACGGCCGGCTGCTCGCGGTCATGGGCACCTCCACCTGCCACGTGGTGAACGGCGCCGCGCTGGCCGACGTTCCCGGCATCTGCGGCGTCGTGGACGGCGGGATCGTCGACGGCGCGTACGGCTACGAGGCGGGACAGAGCGCCGTCGGCGACATCTTCGCCTGGTGGCTCGCCCAGGGCGTCCCGGCCGGTTACCAGGCGGAAGCCGATGCCCGCGGCGAGGACCTGCACCAGCTGCTGACCCGCAAGTGCGCCGGCCAGCCCGTCGGTGGTCACGGCCTGGTCGCCCTCGACTGGATGAACGGCAACCGCTCCACCCTGGTGGACCACCACCTCTCCGGCGTCATCGTCGGGCTCACCCTGGCGACGCGGCCCGAGGAGGTCTACCGCGCCCTGCTGGAGGCCACAGCCTTCGGCACCCGCACCATCGTCGACGCCCTGGAGCGGGGCGGGGTACCGGTGCACGAGTTCATCGTCACCGGCGGCCTGAAGAGGAACGCCCTGCTGATGCAGATCTACGCCGACGTGCTCCGCCGCCCGGTGTCCCTCGCGGCCTCCGCCCAGGGCCCGGCCCTCGGCGCCGCCATCCACGCGGCCGTCGCCGCCGGCGCACACCCTGACGTACGCGCCGCCGCGGCGGCCATGGGCCGCGTCCAGCGGTCCGCCTACCTGCCGGACCCCGGCCGGGCCGACGCCTACGACGCGCTGTACGCGGAGTACTGCGCCCTGCACGACCACTTCGGCACCGGCCCCGACAAGCAGCTGCACCGGCTGCGTGCCCTGCGCAACGCAGCCCTCACGGCCCCGAGCCCCGCCGCCCCGCCCTCCCCGACCGAGAGGCCCTGAACCGCTCATGACGTCACCCATCGAGCAGCTGCGCCGCGAGGTCAGCGACCTGCACCAGGAACTGGTCCGCTACGGCCTCGTCGTCTGGACGGCCGGGAACGTCTCCGCCCGTGTACCGGGTGAGGACCTGATGGTGATCAAACCCAGCGGGGTCCCCTACGAGGACCTGACCCCCGAGCGGATGATCGTCTGCGACCTGGACGGGGGAGTGGTCGAAGGCGACTACGCCCCCTCCTCCGACACCGCCGCGCACGCCTACGTCTACCGGCACATGCCGCAGGTGGCGGGGGTGGTGCACACCCATTCCACCTACGCCTGCGCCTGGGCGGCGCGCGGCGAGGCCGTCCCCTGCGTGCTGACCGCCATGGCCGACGAGTTCGGAGCCGAGATCCCGGTCGGCCCCTTCGCGCTGATCGGGGACGACTCCATCGGCCGGGGCATCGTCGAGACGCTGCGCGGACACCGCTCGCCCGCCGTCCTGATGAAGAGCCACGGGGTCTTCACCGTCGGCAAGGACGCCAAGGCAGCGGTCAAGGCGGCCGTGATGTGCGAGGACGTAGCCCGCACGGTCCACATCTCACGCCAGCTCGGGGAGCCGCTGCCCCTCGCGCAGGGCGACATCGACGCACTGAACCACCGCTACCAGAACGTGTACGGACAGCAGGCCGGCCGATGAGGAGCTTTCCCGTGGCAACGCTCGAAGACCGCGAAGTGTGGTTCCTGACCGGCAGCCAGTCCCTCTACGGGGAGGAGACCCTGCGCCAGGTGGCCCGGCAGTCCCAGCAGATAGCCGAAGCCCTCCAGGGCGACCCCGGCATCCCCGTCCGGATCGTCTGGAAGCCCGTCCTCACCGACGCCGAGGCGATCCGCCGCGTCTGCCTGGAGGCGAACTCCGACGACGCCTGCATCGGGCTGATCGCCTGGATGCACACGTTCTCCCCGGCCAAGATGTGGATCGCCGGGCTCGACGCGCTGCGCAAACCCCTCCTCCACCTCCACACCCAGGCCAACGTGGCCCTGCCCTGGTCGTCCATCGACATGGACTTCATGAACCTCAACCAAGCGGCGCACGGCGACCGGGAGTTCGGCTACATTCAGTCCCGCATCGGCGTGACCCGCAAGACCGTCGCGGGTCACGTCAGCGACCCGTCCGTGGCCGCCCGCATCGCCTCGTGGGTCCGGGCGGCCGCGGGGCGGGGCGAACTGCGCGGCCTCAGCCTGGCCCGCTTCGGCGACAACATGCGGGACGTCGCCGTCACCGAAGGCGACAAGGTGGAGGCGCAGCTGCGCTTCGGCGTCTCCGTCAACACGTACGGGGTCAACGACCTCGTCGAGACCGTCGACGGCGCCGCGGAGGCCGATGTCACCGAGCTCGTCAAGGAGTACGAGGACACCTACCGGGTCGCACCCGAACTGCGGTCGGGCGGGGACCGCCACGCCTCGCTGCGCTACGCCGCGCGCATCGAGCTCGGCCTGCGCGCGTTCCTCACCGAAGGCGGCTTCCGTGCCTTCACCACCAACTTCGAGGACCTCGGGGGCCTGCGGCAACTGCCGGGGCTGGCCGTGCAGCGTCTGATGGCCGACGGGTACGGCTTCGGCGGCGAGGGGGACTGGAAGACCTCGGTCCTGCTGCGCACGCTCAAGGTGATGGCACAGGGGCTGCCCGGCGGGGTGTCCTTCATGGAGGACTACACCTACCACCTGGAACCCGGCAGGGAGCTGATCCTCGGCGCGCACATGCTGGAGGTCTGCCCGACGATCGCGGCCGCGGTTCCCTCCTGCGAGGTCCACCCGCTGGGGATCGGCGGCCGGGAGGATCCCGTCCGCCTGGTCTTCGACGCGCACACCGGTCCGGCGGTGGTCGTCGGGCTCGCCGACATGGGCGACCGGTTCCGCCTGGTCGCCAACGAGATCGACCTGGTCGAGCCCGCCGAGCCCCTGCCGAACCTGCCGGTGGCCCGAGCCGTGTGGCGGCCCCGGCCGGACCTGCGGACCTCGACCGAAGCCTGGCTGATCGCCGGAGCCCCGCACCACACCGTGCTGTCGAGCGCCGTGGGCACCGAGGAACTGGGTGACCTCGCCGACATGCTCGGCACGGAGTTGCTGGTCATCGACGGGGACACCGGCATCCGCCGGTTCACGCAGGAGATGCGCTGGAACCAGGCCTACCACCGGCTGGCGCAGGGTTTCTGAGCCTGCCACCTCCGCGCCCGCCGTTCAGAAGGGACACACGTGATCCACTTCCGCTCGCGCCGCACCGCGTTACGCCGTACCGCACTACGACCTTCCCGTCCGCCGCTCTGGATCGCCCTGTCGGTCGTCCTGCTGGCGCTGCTCCCGACCACGGCGGTCGCCGGCGGCCCTGCCGAGGCCGCAGCCGGCCGGACGTACACCAACCCGGTGAAGGTCCAGAAGGGCGCCGACCCCTGGCTGCAGTACCACGCGGGCAACTACCACCTGGTCGCCTCGACCTTCACCGGCGAGATCACGATGCGCAAGTCGCCGACTCTGGAAGGTCTTTCCACCGCCCCGAGCGTACGGGTGTGGTCCGACGACACCCCCTCGCGCAGCACCAACATCTGGGCGCCGGAGATGCACTTCGTCGACGGGCGCTGGTACCTCTACTACTCGGCCGCGCAGGCAGGGTCCGCCTGCTGCGACTCGCAGCGCACCCACGTGCTGCAGAGCGCCGGCAGCGATCCGATGGGCCCGTACACCTACAAGAACATCCTGACCGGCGCCAACCTGGTACCCGGCGGATGGCTGATCGACGCGAGCCTGCTGCGGGTCGGCGAGAGGCTGTACCTGCTGGGCAGCGGCTTCGTCAACGGCAGCCGGCAGAGCCTGGTGATCGCTCCGCTCAGCAACCCCTACACCCTCAGCGGTCCGTTCAGGGTCATCTCCAGTCCCACCCTGAGCTGGGAGGGCCAAGGCGGATCGGTCAACGAGGGCCCCGAGCCGCTGTACCACGAAGGCCGGACGTTCCTCACCTACTCCGCCTCCAGTTGCAACACGCCGGACTACAAGCTGGGCCGGCTGGAGCTCACCGGCGCAGACCCGCTCAGCGCCGCGTCGTGGACCAAGGCACCCGCCCCGGTGTTCCAGCGCAGCGACGCGGCAGGGGTGTACGGGCCGGGCCACAACGGGTTCTTCACCTCCCCGGACGGAAGGGAGAACTGGCTCGTCTACCACGCCAACGACACCACCGCAGGCGGCTGCGACAACAGGCGCACCACACGGGCCCAGAAGTTCACCTGGCGCCCGGACGGCACACCGGACTTCGGCAGTCCGGTCGCCGCCGGAACGCCCCTGCCCGCCCCGGCGGGCGAGACGGGGACCGCCCCCGCCGCATACACGCTGGTGAACCCCCACAGCGGTAAGTGCCTGGACCTGGCGAACGGGTCCTCCGCCGACGGAGCGGACGTGAGGCTGTGGTCGTGCAACGGCAGCGCCGCGCAGAAATGGCGCTTCGAGGACCAGGGGGACGACACGAGCCGGTTGACCAACGCGGCCAGTGGCAAGGTGCTCGACGTGGCGGACTGCTCCACGGCCGACGGAGCGGAGCTGCGCCAGTGGACCTGGCTGGACAACGCCTGCCAGCGGTTCCGGCTCATCGCCGGCGCCGGCGGCCTGCTGCGGCTGGAGAACGCACACAGCGGGAAGGTCGCCGACGTCGCCGACTGCGGCACCCGCGACGGCACGGAAGTCCGCCAGTGGACCCGGCTCGCCGGCCCCTGCCAGGAGTGGCAGCTCCGGACCGGCTGACCCGGCGACTCCGTACGGAAGAGGAGAAGACATGACCGGAACACTCCTGTACGGCCGCGTCCTCGCGGCCGTGGCGGCCCTGCTCACCGGCGTCGTACTGCCACTCCCCGCCCACGCCCTGGCGGGCCCGCACAGCCCCGCCGCCTACACCAACCCGCTGGCCGAGCGGCGTGCGGACCCCCAGATCCTCAAGCACACCGACGGCTACTACTACTTCACGGCCACCGTCCCCGAGTACGACCGCATCGTCCTGCGCCGCGCCACCACCCTCCAGGGACTGTCGACCGCGCCGGAGACCGTGATCTGGACCAGGCACGCCACCGGTGAGATGGGGGCCCACATCTGGGCCCCCGAGATCCACTTCGTCAACGGCAAGTGGTACGTCTATTTCGCCGCCGGCCGGAGCGACGACATCTGGAAGATCCGGATGTACGTGCTGGAGAGCTCCGCGGCCAATCCGCTGACCGGCGGCTGGACCGAGAAGGGGCGGATCGCCACGCCCATGGACACCTTCGCGCTGGACGCCACCACCTTCGTGGTGGGCGGCATCCGCTACCTCAGCTGGGCGCAGAAGGATCCGGCCATCGCCACCAACTCGAACGTGTACATCGCCAGGATGGCGAACCCCTGGACCATCTCCGGCACACCGACCCGTCTGACGGTTCCCACCCACTCCTGGGAGACGGCCGGCTTCAAGGTGAACGAGGCTCCCGCCCTCATCGAGCACGCGGGCAGGGTGTTCCTCAGCTACTCCGCTTCCGCCACGGACAGCAACTACTGCCTCGGCCTGCTCTCCGCATCGGCGTCGGGCAACCTCCTGGACCCGGCCGCGTGGACCAAGAGCCCGACCCCGGTCTTCACCAGCAACACCGCCACCGGCCAGTACGGGCCGGGACACAACTCCTTCACCAAGACCGAGGACGGCAGGAGCGATGTCCTCGTCTACCACGACCGCGGTTACAAGGACATCTCCGGCGACCCGCTGAACGACCCCAACCGCCGTACGCGTATCCAGAAGCTGTACTGGAATGCCGACGGCACTCCCCACTTCGGCGTCCCGGTCGCCGACGGCGCCGCACCGTACGGCCTCGGCTCCGTCAACCCATGAGCTGTTCCGTCCAGATGGTCTTGCCGGCCGCCGTGTACCTGCTGCCCCAGCGGTGGGTGAGCTGTGCGACGAGGAACAGGCCGCGGCCGCCCTCGTCGGTGAGCTGCGCCCGGCGCAGATGCGGCTGCGTCTGCGCCGGATCGGAGACCTCGCAGATCAGCACGCGGTCCTTGATCAGCCGCAGACCGACCGGGCCGCCCGCGTACCGGATGGAGTTCGTGACCAACTCGCTGACGATCAGCTCCGTGGTGAACACCAGATCCTCCAGTTCCCAAGCGGTCAGCTGGTCCGAGACGAGCCGGCGGGCCCGCCCGACGAGAGAGGGGTCGGCGGGCAGCTCCCACACGGCGGTGGCGTCGGCGGACACCTCCCTGACCCGCACCACGAGCAGGGCGAGCTCGTCGAGCGTCGGCTCGCTCGCCAGGGCGCCCAGGATGCCGCGCCCGACCTGGTTGACCGGCAGCCCACGGTCAGCGCCCTCCCGCGCCCCTGCACCGATCACCCCCCGCTGCCGCTCGGAGCGGTCGGTGCCCTTGGCGAGCGCGCCACCGCAGAAGACGAGCACATCGCCGGCTCCCAGGCGCAGCTCCACCGGTTCGAACGGCTGCCCGCCGGTGCCCAGGACAGGGCCCGGACGGTAGGTCACCGTGCCGCTCCCGGCGCCTCCCCGGGCGGCCAGCACGGGCGGAGCGTGGCCGGCGCCTGCGAGCACGCAGGTACGGGACACCGGATCGTAAGTGGCGTAGAGACACGTGGCACCGGTCAGCGCGCTGGGCGCCCCCGCGGCCGGTTCCTGGCGGTCGTCGTCCTCGATGAAACGTACGACGAGGTCGTCCAGGTGGGCCAGTAGTTCGTCCGGACTGAGATCGAGATCGGCCAGGGTCTGCACCGCCGACCGAAGTCGCCCCATCGCGGCCGTGGCGTCGAGGCCGCGTCCTTCGACCGTGCCCATGACGAACGCAAGTCGTGTGGAGGGGAGTTGGATCACGTCGAACCAGCTGCTGCCGACGGCCGCGGTCGTGGCGCCGGCCACGTGGACCCCCGAGGTCTCGGCGCCGGTGACGTCCATGACCGGCCTGGGCAGGAGACTGCGCTGCAGAGTTTCCGCGGTACGGCGCTCACGGGTGTACCGGCGGGCGTTGTCCATGCTGAGCGAGGCCCGGGAGCCGATCTCCTCCGCGAGGACCGCGTCCTCCTGGTCGAAAGGGCGGCGCTCTGCGGTACGCCACAGGACCAGGGCGCCGAGCACCGAGCCGCGTGCTCTCAACGGGACCAGCATGAGAGAGGCCGACCGAGGCGGGAGCATCAGCCGTACGCGCTCCTCCTCTCCGGCGAGCACCGCGCGCAGCTCGGTCAGGTCGGGGATGAAGAACGCCGAGCCCCCGCGCAGGTGGGAGCTCTCGACGTTGCCGAGGCGGATGGTGTCGCCTACGCAGTGGCTCTCGGCCGGCCACCGCCCGTCGGCGGCCCGCACGGCGACGCGCCGCATCGGCGCTGCGGCGACCAGCTCTCCGGGCTCCTCGCCGAGCAGCACGGGTCGGGTGAGGTCGATGGCCGCGAGGTCGGCGAACGCGGGGACGAGCACGTCCACCAGCTGCTCGGCGTCGCGCACCATGTCCAGGGAGCTGCCGATCTCCGCGGCGGCCGCGTTGAGCAGCGCCTGCCGTTCGGCGGAGCGCTGGTCAGCGGGGGGCGCAGGGGGCGACCGGCGGACGTCTCCGGCGACGGCGACCGGTACCGAGTCGGCCGGATCTGCGGGCCGCAGGCGCAGCAGGAACCGCGCCGACGAGCCCTCCATCAGGGTGATGATGTCGACGTCGGCATCCAGGTGCCCGCCGTCCGCCCGCCGCAGTCGTGCGCGGGCGCGACGCTGGGCACCTCCGACAGCTCCGGCGATGAGCCGGGCCCACAGGTCGACATCCTCGAAGAGCACGTCCGCGTCGAGCTGACCGGTGTGGGGACCGCCGACCTGAGGAGCGCCCAGGAGAGCCGCCGCCGAGCGTGTGCCGGTCAGGACCCTGCCGGCGGAATCGAGTACCAGCACAGCCGTGGGGAAGTCCGCTGCTGCGACGGGATCTCCCGGGCCGTTGTCGCTCACTGGTTTCTCACTCCGGCTGGGATCGGCGGCGCCCCTGATCTCATTGAACACCTCGCACGCAGCGTGGGCGCGGCGGCCGGGGCGGTGCGCTTCCGTCCGTCGTCGGTCGCGTCTCTCAGGAGCCGGCCTTGCGCTTGTTCCATACGTCGAAACCGACCGCCGCCAGCAGAACGAGGCCCTTGATGACCTGCTGGTAGTCCGTGCCTATGCCCACGAGCGACATCCCGTTGTTCAGCACGCCCAGCACGAGCCCACCGATGATCGCGCCGAGTACGGTGCCGACACCGCCGGACGCCGAAGCGCCGCCGATGAAGGCCGCCGCGATCGCCTCCAGCTCGAAGTTGATGCCCGCCTGCGGCGTCCCCGCGTTGAGACGGGCGGCGAAGACCAGTCCGGCCAGCGCCGCCAGGACGCCCATGTTGACGAAGGCGAGGAAGACGATCCGCTTGCTCTTGACGCCGGACAGCCTGGCGGCGGGCTCGTTGCCACCGATGGCGTACGTGTGACGGCCCAGGACGGAGTTGCGCATCACGTAGCCGAAGGCGACCAGGAGCACGCCCAGGATGAGCAGCACGATCGGGAAGCCGTGGTAGCTGGCGAGCAGCAGGGTGAAGACCGACACCGCGGTGGCGATCGCCGCCAGCTTGACGAGGAAGAAGCCCATCGGCAGCAGCCGCAGTCCGTAGGCGGCGGCCTGCCGGCGGCCTCGCACCTCCTGCACGACGGCCAGCGCGAGCACGCCGAGTCCGAGCAGCAGGGTGAGGTTGTGGTAGTTCGTGTGCGGTCCGGCCTCAGGCAGGAAGCCGCTGCTGATCTGGCGGAAACCCCGGGGGAAGGGGGCCACCGACTGGCCCTGGAGCAGGATCTGCGTCCCGCCCCGGAAGAGCAGCATCCCCGCGAGGGTCACGATGAACGACGGGATGCCCACGTAGGCGATCCAGAAGCCCTGCCATGCTCCTGCCGCGGCCCCGATGAGGAGCGCGGCGGCGGCGGCCACGGGCCAGGGGATGTCGTGGTGCACCATCATCACCGCGGCCGCGGCGCCGACGAAGGCGGCCAGGGACCCCACCGACAGGTCGATGTGGCCGGCGATGATGACGATCATCATCCCGATGGCCAGGATGAGGATGTAGCCGTTCTGCTGGATCAGATTGGTGACGTTGAGCGGTTTGAGCAGTGTTCCGTCGGTCCAGACCTGGAACAGCACGATGATCAGCGCCAGCGCGACGAGCATGCCGTACTGCCGGATGTTGCCGCGCAGGAGGTGCGCGAGGAGGACGCGCGGACCTTCAGGCGTGCTGGTGTCCTTGTTCCCGCCAGGGGCGGTAGCCGCGGCATCGATGGCGGGGCTCTGGATCTGGGTCATGCGTCACACCTGCTCGTTCTGGATTGCGGCGCCCACGGTCATCAGGCGCATGAGGGATTCCTGGGTCGCGTCCGCTCGGGTCGTCTCGCCGGTGATGCGCCCCTCGGCCATGGTGTAAATGCGGTCGCACAGGCCGAGCAGCTCCGGCAGTTCCGAAGAGATCACCAGTACGGCCTTGCCCTGGGCCGCCAGCTCGGCGATCACCGCGTAGATCTCGGCCTTCGCACCGATGTCGATGCCCCGGGTGGGCTCGTCGAGGATGAGCACTTCGGGCTCGGAGAAGATCCACTTGCTGAGGACGACCTTCTGCTGGTTCCCGCCGCTGAGCTTGCCGGTCTCCGCGAACACCGAGGGCGCCTTGATGTTCATGGTGCGGCGGTACCCCTCGGCGACGCGCGTCTCCTCGTGCTGGTTCACCCAGCCCCGGCGGGAGACCTTGCCGAGCGCGCTCAGCGAGATGTTGCGGCGGATGTCCTCCGAGAGGTTGAGCCCGAGGTGCTTGCGGTCCTCGGTCACGTACGCGAGGCCGTGGGAGATCGCCTCGGGGACCGTACGCGTACGGATCTCCTTGCCGTCGAGCAGGACCCGGCCGCCGGTGTGGCGTCCGTAGGAGCGCCCGAAGACGCTCATCGCGAGCTCGGTCCGGCCTGCGCCCATCAGGCCCGCCATGCCGACGATCTCGCCGCGCCGGACCGTGATCGACGCTCCGTCGACCACCCTGCGGTGCACGTCGATCGGGTGCAGGACGGTCCAGTCCTCGACCGTCAGCGCGACCTCGCCGATGTCCGGGGTGCGCTCGGGATAGCGGTGCTCCAGGTCGCGGCCGACCATCCCGCGGATGATGCGGTCCTCGGAGATGCCCTCGGCGTCGACCGAGATGGTCTCGATGGTCCGGCCGTCGCGCAGGATGGTCACGGCGTCGGCGACGCGCGCGATCTCGTTCAGCTTGTGCGAGATGACGATGCAGGCGATGCCCTGGGCCTTGAGCTCGATGATGAGATCGAGCAGTTTGCGGCTGTCCTCGTCGTTGAGCGCGGCCGTGGGTTCGTCCAGGATCAGCAGCCTGACCTCCTTCGCAAGGGCCTTGGCGATCTCGACGAGCTGCTGCTTGCCCACGCCGATGTCCGCGACGCGGGTCTGCGGGTTGTCCGGCAGGCCGACGCGTTCGAGCAGGGCCCGGGCGTGGGTGAGCGTCCGATGCCAGCTGATGAAGCCCCGCGAGGCGTGCTCGTTGCCGAGGAAGATGTTCTCTGCGATGGACAAGTAGGGGACGAGCGCAAGTTCCTGATGGATGATCACGATGCCGCGGCGCTCGCTGGACCGGATGTCGCCGAAGGTGCACGGTTCGCCCTGGAACCGGATCTCGCCTTCGTAGGAACCGTGCGGGTGCACGCCGCTGAGCACCTTCATCAGGGTGGACTTGCCTGCCCCGTTCTCGCCGCAGATGGCATGGACCTCGCCGGCGGCGACGGTCAGGTTGACGTCCGACAGCGCCTTGACGCCGGGGAAGGACTTGCTGATCGAACGCATCTCGAGGACGGGTTCGGCCATGGTGGTGAGTCCGTTCGACTGGGGTGATGCGGCGGACCGGTCGGGGCTGCGCCGCATCACCGGCTCTTCGGCCCCGGTGGGTGGGCCCGGTGGCGGCTACTTCAGCTGGTCGGCGGTGTACTGCCCGGAGTCGACGAGCAGCTTCTGGTAGTTCTCCTTGTCTACGCTGACGGGCTGCAACAGATAGGAGGGCACGACCTTCACCCCGTTGTCGTACTGCTTGGTGTCGTTGACCTCGGGCTGGTGACCGGTGAGCAGAGCGTCACCCATCTGCACGGCCACCTTGGCGAGTTCGCGGGTGTCCTTGTACACGGTCTGAGTCTGTTCGCCGGCGATGATGGACTTCACGGAGGCGAGCTCGGCGTCCTGGCCGGTGACGATGGGCAGCGGCTTGCCCGCGCCGCCGTAGCCGACTCCCTTGAGGGACGACACGACGCCGATCGAGATGCCGTCGTAGGGCGAGAGCACCGCGTCGACGGTGGCGGACGTGTAGGCCTTGCTGAGCAGGTTGTCCATCCGGGACTGGGCGACGCCGCCGTCCCACCGCAGGGTGGCTGCCTGGGTGAATTCGGTCTGGGCGCTCCGGACGACGAGCCGCTTGGCGTCGATGTGGGGCTGGAGGACGCTCATGGCGCCCTGGTAGAAGAACGCGGCGTTGTTGTCGTCCGGTGATCCGGCGAAGAGCTCGACGTTGAAGGGGCCCTTGCCGTCCTGGAGGCCGAGCCGGTCGGCGATGTACGTGGCCTGCAGGACGCCGACCTTGTAATTGTCGAAGGTGGCGTAGTAGTCGACGTCCCCGGTGCCACGTATGAGGCGGTCGTAGGAGATGACCCGGATCTTCGCGTCGGCTGCCTTCTGCAGCACGTCGCTGAGCGAGGAGCCGTCGATCGGAGCGATGACCAGCAGTTTGGCGCCCTTGGTGATCATGTTCTCGACCTGGGCCACCTGGTTCTCGACGACATTGTCGCCGAACTGCAGATCCGTCTTGTAGCCCTTGGCCTGGAACTGCTTGACCATGTTGGTGCCGTCGTTGATCCAGCGCTCGGAGGACTTCGTCGGCATGGCGATCCCGACCAGGCCCCCCTTGGCGCCGCCCGCGTCCGCCTCGCTCCCGACGCCGTTCGCGCTCTGGCCGCAGGCCGCCAGGGTCAGGCCGAGCACTGTCACAACCACACCTGTCGAGATTCTTCGCACGTTTCCTCCAGTGGAGCGCCGGGACGCGGCGCGGTGAGGGGGCCTGGCCCGGGTGGCCCGGCGGGTTCCCGGGCGGCGGGGCCTACGCCGGCCGCTGGGGGGTGCACTGCCCGACCAGGCTGTTCCGGCCTGGCGTGAGACGATTGTTAACGCTCACAACTTTGTCGTCAAGGCTCCCGGGTCACGTTTGCGAAGCCATCGCACAGCCCCTTCGGGCCCCTGAGTCCCGGGCCCGGGCCGCCCCGCCGCCGCTTTCGGCGCCGGAGCGGCGGGTCCTCAGCCTCGTGCGGGCTCACGGAACACATGGCGCCCGGGTGGGTGCGCCTGTCCTGGCGGGGTCGGCGCGTGCGGCTGACGGGCCGGAT
The DNA here is from genome assembly GCF_043201855.1 of Streptomyces sp. NPDC048257. Taxonomy (NCBI): domain Bacteria; kingdom Bacillati; phylum Actinomycetota; class Actinomycetes; order Kitasatosporales; family Streptomycetaceae; genus Streptomyces; species Streptomyces sp. NPDC048257. The sequence goes on along the minus strand of NZ_JBICZI010000001.1, from coordinate 734,683 downwards.
GCGTTCACGGACGTGTCAGCACGCGGTGACGATGTGGGCGACGATCCTCAGCGGTGGAGCCGGGTCCCCGTTGCCGGGCCGGTAGCCGGCTCTGCGCCGGACCGCCTCGGCTTCGGCCGGGGTGGTTCCGGCGCGGTGAGGCCGAGGGGGAGGGAGCCGGCTGGCGGGATCGCGGTTACCGGGCTGCATCGTCCGGCTCGTCCGGACGGCAGGTGTCTGGCGCATGCGGATCGTTCTCCTCGCGACTCGGGAAAGTGCGGGGCGTGTGGAGAGCGTGAGCACAAGCTTTGAACCAGTGGGAGCGCTCCCACTGTGCGCACACGGCGCTACGACGTCAAGACGCGCGAAGAAACGAAGGCGGGCCCGTGAGAATTTTCGACGGCTTCTCTTTCGCCGGGCGACAGTTGGCGCTACGGTCTGGCCCCAACCAGTGGGAGCGATTCCGTCAGTCGGCGCGCCGTCAGAGCGCGCCCTCGCTGCAAGGAGTCGCTCATGCGACATCCCCCGCGTTTGTCCGCGTTGCTCGGCGGAGCGGTGCTCACTTTGGCGAGCACTGCTCTCGCAGTGGTGGGTACGGCCCCAGGAGCAGCGGCCGCACCCCTGTGCACCGTTCAGTACTCCGTCGTCGGCTCCTGGGCCGGCGGCTTCCAAGGGTCCGTCACCCTCACCAACAACAGTGCGACGTTGCACGGTTGGACTCTCGGCTTCAGCTTCCCCGGCGGTCAGGAGATCGGTCAGGGCTGGGGCGCCAAGTGGTCCCAGTCCGGGGCGAGCGCCACAGCCCTGAACGAAAGCTGGAACGGGACGGTCGGCACGGGCGCCAGCGTCACCGTCGGCTTCATCGCCTCCTGGTCGGGCTCCAACAGCGCGCCCACCACCTTCACGCTCGACGGCGCGGCCTGCAGCGCCGTGCCAGGCCCCACCAACCCGACCCCGACCCCGACCGCGACACCCACGCCGACACCCACCGGCCCTACCGATCCCCCCGGCCCGGTCTCCGGGGCGCCCGAGCTGAGCGTCACCGGAAACCGCCTCACCGACCAGAACGGCGCCACCCGTCGCCTCCTCGGTGTCAATCGGTCCGGGGCCGAGTTCATGTGCGTCCAAGGCCACGGCATCTTCGACGGTCCCGTCGACGACGCCTCGCTGCGCGCCATCGCCGAATGGGAGGCCAACACCGTCCGCATTCCCCTCAACGAGGAGTGCTGGCTCGGCCTCGACAACATCAAGCCCGAGTACCGGGGCAGTAATTACGTCGACGCCGTCAGGGGCCTGGTCAGCCGCGTCCTCGCGCACGGCATGACTCCGGTCGTCGAACTGCACTGGACGTACGGCCAGTACACCGGCAACTCCTCAGGGTGCTCGGACGTCCACGCCTCCTGCCAGAAGCCGATGCCGGACGCCCAGTACGCCCCGGCGTTCTGGACCTCGGTGGCGAACGCCTTCAAGACCGACCGGCGGGTGGTCTTCGACCTGTTCAACGAGCCGTACCCCGACCGGGCGACCCCCGCCACCGGGCAGCCCTGGTCCTGCTGGCGCGACGGCGGCACGTGCCCGGGCATCGGATACGAGGTCGCCGGCATGCAGGACCTGGTGGACTCGGTCCGTGCGACCGGAGCCCGCAATCTCGTCCTCGTGCCCGGCATCGCGTACTCCAACGACCTGAGCGAGTGGCTCACCCACTCGCCGGTCGACCCGACGGGCAATCTGGCCGCGGCCTGGCACGTCTACAACTTCAACACCTGTTCCAACGAGGCGTGCTGGCAGTCCTCCCTTGCCCCGGTCGCCGCCCGGGTCCCCCTGGTGGCGGGCGAGATCGGTGAGAACACCTGCGGACACGCGTTCATCGACCACGTCATGAAGTGGTTCGACGACCGCTCGCTCTCGTATCTCGGCTGGACCTGGAACACCTGGAACTGCAACTCCGGTCCGGCCCTGATCACCTCGTACGACGGAACCCCCACCGCATTCGGCACCGGGCTGCGCGATCACCTGCGCGCCCTGAACTGAAGGGCACCCCACGAAATGAGCCGCACAACCGCACGCCCGACGAGCCGCACCGCCCTGCTGGCAGCCATCGGCCTCGTCACGGCCGCCGGCGCCACCGCCACCGTGTTCGGCACCACCGCCGGCGCCGCTACCGCCGGATGCAAGGTCGAGTACCAGGTCACCAGCCAGTGGAACACCGGGTTCGGTGCCCATGTGACCGTCACCAACACCGGCGATCCGGTCGCCGCCTGGACCCTCGAGTGGTCCTACGGGGGCGACCAGAAGGTCACCCAGGGCTGGAACGCCACCCTCACCCAGTCCGGTTCGGCCGTGACCGCCAAGAACGTCTCCTACAACGGGTCCCTGGCCACGGGCGCTTCGACGTCCTTCGGCTTCAACGGCTCGTACAGCGGCACCAACACCGTCCCCGCGACCTTCAAGCTCAACGGCGTCACCTGCAACGGCACCACCGTGCCGACGGAGCCGCCGACCACTCCGCCGACGACGCCGCCCACCACCCCGCCGCCCTCCGGCGGCAAGGCCGACAACCCGTACGCCGGCGCCAAGGTGTACGTGAACCCCGAGTGGTCCGCGAAGGCGGCCGCCGAGCCGGGCGGCACCAAGGTGTCGAACCAGCCCACCGGCGTCTGGCTGGACCGCACCGCCGCCATCCAGGGCGTGAACGGCGGGATGGGTCTGCGCGCCCACCTGGACGCGGCTCTGGCACAGAAGGGCAGCGGCGAGCTCGTCGTGCAACTGGTGATCTACAACCTGCCGGGACGGGACTGCGCCGCTCTCGCCTCCAACGGCGAACTGGGCCCCACGGAGATCGACAAGTACAAGACCCAGTACATCGACCCCATCGCCACGATCCTCGCCGACTCCAAGTACGCCGGTCTGCGGATCGTCACCACCGTCGAGATCGACTCCCTGCCGAACCTCGTCACCAACGTCTCCGGACGCCCGACGGCCACCGCCAACTGCGATGCGATGAAGAACAACGGCAACTACATCAAGGGCGTCGGCTACGCGCTGAACAAGCTGGGCTCGATCGCCAACGTCTACAACTACGTGGACGCGGGCCACCACGGGTGGCTCGGCTGGGACGACAACTTCGGCGCCTCCGCGGAGACGTTCAGGCAGGCGGCCACGGCCGAGGGCTCCACGCTCTCCAAGGTGCACGGCTTCATCGTGAACACGGCCAACTACAGCGCCCTGAAGGAAGACCACTTCAGGATCGAGGACTCCGTCAACGGCACGTCCGTACGCCAGTCGAAGTGGGTCGACTGGAACCGGTACACGGACGAGTTGTCGTACGCCCAGGCCATGCGGTCCAAGCTGGTCTCCCTGGGGTTCGACGCGAACCTCGGCATGCTGATCGACACCTCCCGCAACGGCTGGGGCGGCACGGCCAGGCCGACCGGACCCGGCGCGCTGACCAACGTCGACACGTACGTCAACGGCGGCCGCTACGACCGGCGCATCCACCTCGGCAACTGGTGCAACCAGTCGGGTGCCGGGCTCGGCGAGAGGCCGCAGGCGGCACCGGCCGCGGGCATCGACGCGTACGTGTGGATCAAGCCGCCGGGCGAGTCGGACGGGGCGAGCAAGGAGATCCCGAACAACGAGGGCAAGGGATTCGACCGGATGTGCGACCCGACGTACACGGGCAACGCCCGCAACGGCAACAGCATGTCGGGGTCCCTCCCGAACGCGCCGCTCTCGGGCCAGTGGTTCTCGGCCCAGTTCCAGGAGCTCCTGAACAACGCCCACCCGGCGCTGTGACGCACCGCCCATGACAACGGGAGCCGTACGGAACCTCCTGGTTCCGTACGGCTCGCGCATCGTGTGACGCACCTCGCACGACCTTCCTCCCGTCCCCGGCAACCTCGACGGGTGCGGCGGCAACTGAAGGGAGACAGAGCAGTACCCTGCTCCACCTTCGTACAAGGAACACCACCCGATGCGCCCTTCCTCTCACCGCCGCTTCCCCGCCCGTCGCCGTCTCGCACTGGTCACCACGGGACTCGTCACCGCGGCGGGTCTCGGCTTCCTGCCGCTCGCCACGCGTGCCGACGCGGGTGCCGTCGATCTCGCCCGCGCCGCCCTGGCCGCAAAGGACGGGTGGGCCTCGAGCGGCTCCGGCACCACCGGCGGACAGGCCGCCGACGCCCAGCACGACACCACCGTCACCACACGGGCCGAGCTGGTCAAGGCGCTCCGCGCCGGCCCGTCCGGCGTCCCGAGGATCATTCGGGTCAAGGGCCGGATCGACGCCAACACCGACGATCAGGGCCGCCCGTTGACCTGCACCGACTACGCGAAGGGCACGGGCTACACGCTCGCCGCCTACCTCAAGGCCTACGACCCCGCGGTATGGGGTCGGTCCAAGCTGCCGTCCGGCGCGCAGGAGTCTGCGCGGGCGGCGGCGCAGGCGAAGCAGGCCGAGCGGGTGGGCATCGCCGTGCCGTCGAACACCACCATCATCGGTGTGCCCGGCACCGACGCGGGCATCAACGGAGGCAGTCTTCTGGTGCAGAAGGCGGACGACGTCATCATCCGCAACCTGACCTTCGCCGACACCCGTGACTGTTTCCCCCAGTGGGACCCCACGGACGGCTCGGAGGGCAACTGGAACTCCGCCTACGATGCCGTCACCCTGCGGGGGGCGACGCACGTGTGGGCCGACCACAACTCGTTCACCGACAGCCCCCACTTCGACGCCTCGAACCCCCGCCACTTCGGCCGCGAGTACCAGGTGCACGACGGGGCCCTCGACATCACCAACGCCTCGGACCTGGTCACCGTCTCCTTCAACCGGTTCGCCGACCACGACAAGACCATGCTCATCGGCAGCAGTGACAAGGACTCCAAACTCCGTGTCACCCTGCACCACAACGTCTTCCAGGGCATCGTGCAGCGCGCACCGCCAGCCCGGGTCGGACAGGTCCACCTCTACAACAACCACTTCGACACCACCCCGCGGGACGGTTACATCCACAGCTACAGCGTGAACGCGCGTGCCGGCGTCCAGATCGTGGCGCAGAACAACCACTGGACGCTCTCCTCCGACCGCAAGACGTCCCAACTCCTGTCGGGCGACGGCACGGGCGCTTTCGCCGGCAGCGGGAACATGGTCAACGGCACGGTCACCGACCTCGTCGCCGCCCACAACGCCGCGAACAAGAAGAAGATCAAGCCCGAGGTGGCGTGGAAGCCCGCCCTCGCGAGCGGGCTGGAGGCCTCGGCTGCGAGCCTGCCCACGTCCCTCGCCCGCCGTGCGGGCGCGGGCGTCCTGAAGTGATCCACCGTCCCGGTGTCCGGGCGGGCGCGCCTGCCCCGCCCGGACACCGCGGCGAGCCGCCGAGGACGCAACGACCGCCCCACCCCACCAGGAGAGAGCGGACCGAACGGTTGGTACGCTCACCGCCCCCGTCCCCACCGGCGGGCACGAACACCGGCACTGACTCGGGCAGGAGCACGGACACACCACACGGAGGCTCCGGTATGGCCCTCGACGACGCGTCCGCGGAGTTCCACGACTTCTTCGAGCGCCACCACGCCGAACTGGCGCGCCTCGCCCATCTGCTCACCGGCGACGCGGACACCGCCGACGACCTGGCCGCCGACGCCTTCGTGGCGCTCTGGCACCGTTGGGACCGCGTCCAGCGAGCCGACCACCCGGTGGCCTACGCCCGCGGCGTGGTCACCAACATGGCCCGCGCCCGCATCCGCGCCGTCACCCGCGAACGGCGCCGCATCCACCTCTTCTGGACGAGCCTGCCGGGCCGCGCGCAGCACCCCGACGTGGATGCCGTCATGGACGTGCGCCGCGCGCTGGCGCGCCTGCCGTTCCGCAAACGCGCGTGCGTCGTGCTGCGCCACGCACTGGACCTGTCGGAGAAGGACACCGCCCTCGCCCTCGGGACGTCCGTCGGTACGGTGAAGAGCCAGACCTCCAAGGCCATGGCCGAACTGCAACGCCTCCTCGGTGCGCAGGCCGCCGAAGAACTGACCGGAACGAGGAAGTGATGCAGGACCTGAAGCGCCGGCTCCGGGATGCGGCGGCGGCTCACGAACCCGACCGGGACGGAATGCTGGAGCGCGTCCGGCACGGCATGTCCAGCACCCCCCGTCCCGGCCGCCGTGCGGCCCGGCCCCTGTCCTGGCCCCGCGTCACCCTCGTCACCCTCGCCTCGACGGCAGCGCTCGTGGCGGGCGGATACACGATCGCCACCACCGTCCACACGAACAACTCCGGACGGGCAGCCGCCACGACCCCGGCAGAGCCGGCGCCCCCGTCCGCGGCAGACGGTGCCCTCACCCCTTCCGCCCCTCCCGTACCGCCCCGCACCCAGGACGGTCCGCTCCGCTCCGACGGCGCCGTCGACCCCCACGTCAATGCCTACTGGTCCCAGTCCGACATCACCCTCCAGACCGGTGCGCCCCTGGATGCGCTCACGCTGGAGGTCCGCATCGCCCAGACGGGCGGCGTCGTGTCCACCGGCGCCTGGCGGACCCTGCCCGAGGGCGACTTCACCCTGACCACCACCGACGAGGGCGGCACCCTCACCTACCGGTGGACCCTCAAGCCGGGCCGAACCATCCCCCCGGGACAGCACGTCTTCGCCGTCCAGTACAACCACGCCGCGGGCTCGCGACCCGCGACCGCCGACGCCTACACCGCGACGGCCGCCACGAGGACGGGGCAACAGCTCACCGTCACCGGAACGTTCCGCCCGGCGGTGGGCGCCAAGAGCTGACGGAGCCTCGGGCCCCCCCGCGCACCGCGTCGGACGGGCCCCCTTCTCCCACCGGTCTACGGGGTCCAGTCGCCCAGCCAGTCCGAGACCTCCTGGGACGCGGCCTGGGAGTCGGTCAGGTGCGGCTGGTCGGCGCTCTTCGAGCCCGCACCCGGACCGACGTTCATGTACTCGGCGAAGCGGTCGTCCTTCCAGGAGAAGCCGCCCATGTCGGTCCAGGGAGTGCGCTTGATCGCGGCGCTGAGGGTGGAGTTGCGGACGGTGACCTGCGGGTCGACGGTCTTGTCGCCACCGGGGTGCCAGTTCCGGCCGAGATGGAAGGAGGACGCGGCCACGTCACCGTTGACCGTGGAGCGGTTGATGAGGATGCCGTTGCGGCCCGCCGGGGTGCTCGGGGCGGTGACGAAACCGGCCGAGGTGCCGTTCCAGCGCTTCTTGAGGGTGATGACCGACTGGTCGATCACAGCGGTGGCACGGCCGAAGACGAAGTCGACGTTGCCGACCACGTAGGAGTTGGTGACGTAGACGCGGCCGGGCTTGTCCTTCGCCGCCGTTTCCAGCTCCAGGGTGTCCTGGTCGCCGGTGACGATGACACCGTCCAGCACGATCTTGTCCGCGGTCGTGAGCAGGGCGACCGCCTGGTGGCCGTCCAGGGACTGGTTCGCGGCCTCGTCGAAGTCGTTGGAGACGGTGAGGTTGCGGAGCCGGGAGTCGTCCGACCGGATGGCGGCCGTGGCACTGCCCGGAGTACCGTACGTGCCCGAACCGTCCGGCTTCTGCATGCCGGCCGCGTTGCCGTACACGATCACCGTGTCCTTGCGGCTCGCGCCCGAACCCTGGATGGTGACGTGCGGCTTGTTCGCCGGAACGCTCACCGTCCCACGGTACGTACCCGGCTTGACCGCGATGACCACGCGGGAGGGATTGCCGGCGGGTACGGCGTCCACCGCGGCCTGGACCGTCTTGTACCGGCCGGTGCCGTCCTTGGCGACGGTGAGGGTCCTGGCGGTAGCGGTGGTCGAGGCCCCCGCACCCAGGGAACTCCTGGGGCCGGCCCCGGACTTCACCAGCGCCGGAACCTTGCCGGCGGCGTCCAGGGCGTAGTCGTAGTACGTCTTCGGGTCGAAGGCCGTACCGCCGCCGCTCTCGTTGCGTCCGCTCGTCCCGGAGAAGACGTTGCCGCGCTGGACGAGGGTGGCAGTGGAGTCCCTGATCACGGGGTTGCCCATGCCCTGGAAGTAGGAGTTTTCCAGCAGCATCCGCGTCCTGCCGCGTGCGTAGTTGCCGTAGGAGGACGTGATGGACGTGCCCGGGGTGTCTTCCATGAGGTTGTTGTAGAGGTGCGCGTGGGCGGCGTTGTCCGTGGACGGGTTGCGCTGCTCGGTCTCACGGATCCAGTTGTGATGGATCGTGATGTCGGTGACGAGATTCTCGGTCCACCCGATGCCGAAGGCCTTGTTGGCGTTGCTCAGCCTGTTCCAGGACACGGTCACGTACGTGCTGTCCTGGCGGACGTCGATCAGTCCGTCGGCGGTGCGCCGCAGGTCGTTGTGGTCGATCCACACATGGTGGGCGCCGTCCATCTGGATGGCGTCGAAGTCGTGCTCCTTGTCGTTCCACACGCCCTGGTACGAGTCCCTGATCGTCAGGTTCCGGATGATCACGTTGTGAACGCCCTGACCGAGGAAGAAGCCGCCGCCGACGATGTGCCCCAGGGTGCCGGAGCCGATGATCGTCTTGTTCGAAGCGACCTTGATCTCCTTGCCGACGGGGGCCATGTCGATCGTGCCCGCGACGACGATGACGTACGGCTCCGGGGCAGTGGCGTACCTCTCGAGGTCGGCGAGCGACCTGACGGTGACGGTCCTGCCATCCCGACCGCCGTACGTACCGTTCTGTCCGAGAGCGTTGACCGAGGCGAACCCGTCGGCGGCAGCAGTTGCCCAGGCCGAGGCCTCCGCCGCCGCGGCCCTCTCACCCAGTCCGAAGGCGGACCCGTACGCCGCGACTCCGGAAGCGGCCAGTGCCAGCGGCACGCCGATGGCCAGGAGCCTTTGCGGTCTGCGATGACGGGCCGTGCGGCGGGTCGAACTCATGGGCGGTTTCCGTTCCGTGAAGAGGGGGCGATCGGTGTGGGGTTGCCGCCGGGGGCGAAAGGGTTGCCGTGCTCGTCGAGAAATCCGAAATGGCTGCTGAAGTCGGCGGGCCCTGGTGCGCGCGCACGGAGGGACGGCGGTATCGGCGGCGGCAGGGCGTACCGGCGCTCCGCCTCCTCGCGGGCCGGGTGAGCTGGAGTATTACGAGCGGATCTCAGCCTTCCGCATGCACTTGACTCCACTGTCCGATGAGGATGTCATGTGCCAACACGTGCAAAAATGTTAGTTTCTGATTGCTCGTGATCTGCCGTGCGCGGCCGGCCCGTGGACGGCAGCCGCTGTTCCTTCGTTCCGCGGGCACCGGTCGCTGCGCCGCAGGTCACCACCGCATCCCCCCTCATCTCAAGGACGGTTCATGTTCCAGCGTTACAGCCGCAGACGTCGGGTCGGCGCAGCATTGGCGGCCGTGTTGGTGGTGGGACTCGGGGCCACCGAGGCCGTCGCCGACCGTGCGTTGACTTCCGTCCCCTTCAAGGACGGGTTCGAGTCCGGAGCCACTGCCGCGTTTCCCCGCAAGGGCATCGACGGCACGGGCACCGTGGACGTCAAGGCCGCACCCGGCGGGCGTGGTGGCAAGGCCGTCCGGTTCGCCATGCCCGACGACGGGAAGTCCTACCGCACGGAGATAGCCACAGCGCGCGTGCCCTACGGCAGTTACCGTTACACCTTCGCCAACTACCTGCCCGGCGACTGGATTCGCTACGACGCCCAGACCATCGTCTCCCAGTGGCACGGCGGGACGGGCACCTATCCCGCGGTCGTCCTCGCCGTCAAGGGTGACCGCTGGATGTTGATCGTCCACTGGAAGACGGGTTCAGAGCAGGCGGACGAGAGCAAGAAGCCGGCGCACGAGATCAAGTACGACCTCGGCCCGGTACGACTCGGACACTGGAACCAGTGGTCCTTCGACATCACCTGGTCCACCCCCACCACCACCGGCTCCATCACCGCCCGGCTCGACGGGGCCGAGGTGGGATCGCACCGCGGTCCCAACAGCTATCACCAGGACACCGCCCCTTACCACAAGATCGGTCTGTACCGCCCCAACTGGCAGGCCTGGAAGGGGCACAAGGCAGGCGGCACACCGGCCGTGGTGAACTACTACGACGACGTCACCATCACCGCCATTTCCCCGGGAGCCGCCGTACCGCCGCCGGCCACGCCCTCTGCGAACACCACGGCGACCTCCGCACCCGACCGGTCCGGCGCATCGGCATCCCCGTCGGCGCAGGCATCCGCGTCGGCCCGGATGCCGGGACCGGCCGCGCCGGGCTCGGCACCCGACGCCGCGGACGACATCCCCCTGGACACCGGCTCCGACAAGGACACCGACAACGACGCCGGACCCCTGGCCGAGACCGGTGCCTCCAGCAGAATCCCGATCATCCTCGCCTTCGGCAGCGCACTGCTCGCCGCCGGCCTCGTCCTCGTCTTCCGCAGCCGCGTCAGGACGGCACGGCGCCGGGCGGGCGGCCGGAGGGGATAACCCGGGGCGCGCGCAGGCGAGCCCCACCGTCCCGAGGCGGTGTCAGGGGGGGCTTCCATGCTGGTTGGACGGGGCGCGGGGAAGATGTCCGGGGAGCGTCATGCCTGAATGGCTGCTCGCTGTGCTCATTCCGACAGGTTTGCCGGGGGCCCGAGGGCGGGGGTTGAGGGTCTGCGGTGCCGGGAGAGCTCACGGAGGGGAGATCCGCGTGCTGCGGTGGAAGCCGGGCCGAGGGTCGCGCCACCAGGGGAGGCCGTGGCGAAGGCGTCGGTCACCTGGTGGAGCGACTGCCGGGCGCCGCCATCTCCCACACCGGCCGTCCCCGTCGGGGATGAAGCCGTCGGACCGCACTTCACTCGCAGCCGTCCTCGCATCCGGCCGACCAGCCGCCGACGTGGCGGATCGGAGTGATGGGGGCGGTCGCGGTGGACGGCTTCCGGGGCGGCGTTCAGCTGTCCAGGCGGTGCTTGCTGAGCCGGGCCACCATCTCGGGGTCGCGGTGGTCGAAGAACACCGTCGTGCCGGTGTCGAGATGGGCGATCTGCACCATCTGCTCGTCGGTGAGTTCGAAGTCGAAGACGTCGAAGTTCTGCGCCATCCGGTCGGGACTGACCGTCTTGGGGATCGTGACGATGCTTCGCTGGATAAGCCAGCGAAGGACCGCGGACTTGTCGTGCGCCGTGCCGATCTCACTGAGGACGGGGTGGGTGAACAGGTCGTTCCTGCCTTCGGCGAAGCCGCCCCAGGACTGGTGCTGTACGCCGTGGTCACGCATGAGGTCGTGGTCGGTGGTGCGCTGGAAGAAGGGGTGGGTCTCGATCTGGTTGACCGCCGGGGTGACCTCGTTGTTGAGGATGACGTCCAGGAGCCGGTCGGGGTAGAAGTTGGCGACGCCGATCGCCTTGGCCAGCCCTTCGCGGTTGACGGCTTCCATCGCGCGCCACTGTCCGTAGACGTCGCCGTAGGGCTGGTGCATCAGGTACAGGTCGACGTGGTCCAGACCCAGCTTGGCCAGGGAGGTCTCGAAGGCGCGGCGGGCGTTGTCCTCGGCCGGAGCGTCCTGGACCCAGAGCTTGGTGGTGACGAACAGCTCCTCGCGGGGGATGCCGCTGCTCTTGACGGCTCGGCCGACCGCCTCTTCGTTGCCATAGGCGGCAGCGGTGTCGAGGAGCCGGTAGCCGGCCGCGAGGGCGTCGGTGACGGCCTGCTCGGTCTGCTCAGGCGGGATCTGGTAGACGCCGAAGCCGAGGATGGGCATCTCGATGCCGTTGTTCAGGGTGACGGTCTGCATGAGGGGTCTTCCTTGCCGTTCGATGCGGAGTCGTTGCGCGGCCGGAGCGGATGAGCGGGGTCAGCGTTCGAGCATCTGCGCCTGGGCTTCCGAGCGGGTCCCGCCGACGGCGGTGTTCTCCTCGACCCGGGACAGGCGCTTGGTGCCGGGGATCGGCGCGACCTCGTCGCCCTGCGCGAGCAGCCCGGCCGGCGCGAAGGTCGAGCTGGTCACGGACGCACCAGCACCTTCAGCCGGCTGCGGTCGTCCATCGCCCGGTAGGCGTCGGAGACCTGGTCCAGTCCGACCTCGGCGTCGAACACGCGGCCGGGATCGATGCGGCCTTCCAGGACGTCGGGGATGGCCTGCTCGATGTAGGCGCGCACCGGGGCCGGGCCGCCGGTCAGGCCCGCGTTCTTCCCGAACAGCGACCCGAAGCCGACCGGCGCCTCCTCGTACTGCGGCACCCCGACGCGGGAGATGATCCCGCCCGGGCGTACGACGCCGTACGCCTGCTCGTAGGCCGGCATCAGTCCCACGGCTTCCAGCACCACGTGCGCGCCCTCGCCGCCGGTCAGCTCCATGACCCGGGCGATGCCTTCCGCGCCGCGTTCGGCGACGACGTCGGTGGCGCCCCACTCGCGGCCCAGGTCGGTGCGGGAGGTGTGCCGGCCCATGAGGATGATCCTCTCGGCGCCCATGCGGCGGGAGGCCAGCACGGCGGACAGGCCCACCGCGCCGTCGCCGATCACGGTCACGGTTCTGCCGGGCCCGACCCGGCCCATGTGGGCGGCGTGGTAGCCGGTGAGGTACACATCGCTCAACGTCAGCAGGGAGGGCTGAAGGGCCTTGTCGACTTCGCCGGGGACCGTGACCAGGGTGCCGTCGGCCTGCGGGACCCGGACGGCCTCGGCCTGCGCGCCGCCGACGCCGCCGGCGCCGTACCAGCCGCCGTGCGGGCAGGCGGTGTGGAAGCCGTCCCGGCAGATCGGACAGGTGTTGTCGGAGTACGAGAACGGGGAGATGACGAAGTCGCCCCGCTTCAGGTCCCGGACCTGGGAGCCGGTCTCCTCGACGACGCCGAGGAACTCGTGCCCCATGGGCACGCCCTCGTCGGTCTTGTCCATGGAGCGGTAGGGGTGCAGGTCGGAGCCGCAGACGCAGGCCAGGGTGACCCGGACGATCGCGTCGGTGGGCTCGACGATCCTGGGGTCGGGAACGTTCTCGACCCGTACGTCGCCGGGTCCGTACATGAGGGTGGCACGCATGGAAGATCTTGCCTTTCGTTGATGCGGAAGCTCCGTGAGCTGCAAAGGGGGCCGCCGCAGTGCCTCGGGCGACCAACGGCGCGTCAGCGCGGTTCGAGGCGCAGCGTCGAGGCGCGGGCCCGGTCGGTCAGAACGTGCTCGACGATGCTCGTGTAGCGCCCGTACTTCTCCCGGTAGGCGGCGTCCACCCCCGCGTACTCGCCGGGGTCGGCCTGGTGGAAGGTGACGTCCTGCCGGACTCCTCCGGCTTCGATGCGGCCCTGGTGGAGCGACTGCGTCCCCCGGAACCAGGGGCCGTCGGGGCCTTTCACCGACCGGACGTACAGCCGGTCGCCGGAGCGGACCACCCACATCGTCACCGGATCGCGCAGGGTGCCGTTGGCCCGTTCGGATGCGAGATCCAGCTCCTCAGCTGAGGCGACCTTGTCCAGATCCGTGCCGTTCCAGTCCGCCATGGTCGTTCCCTTCCGGTTTCCGGCACCGAGCGCCGGGTCTGTGCCCGGCCGTGTCGCCGTCCGTCACATTCACCGTTGCCCGCCCTCATGCGGCCCGCCATCCGAACGACGGGCCCCGGCCCGCCCCGGCCCGCCCTGGCCCGCCCCGGCCCGCTCCGGCCCCCAGGCGTCACCCTCGGCTTCCAGGTCCTGCTCGACATGACCGCCACGCAGACCGCGCCGATGCCGTCCCAACGCAGGCACTGACCCGGGAGCCCGCGCGTCGCGCGATTTCGCCCCTTGACGTCGGAGCGCGGGGTCTGCGGCACCCGACGGCAGCGCTACTCGAGTCGGGGAGCCAGCCCGTTGGGGAGTCGCGGCCGGAACAGACGGTGGCGGGGGTTCAACGGCGATCGGCAGGGTAGGCGACGGCCACTTGATCGATCCGCTGGCGAAAGGCAATCACCCATGCTGATGGCTCACCCGGCCGTGCTCCCCGGCCTCGTCGACCGTTACTGGGCGCTGTCCGTACTCGATTCCGCGGAAGGCGAATCGCCCGTACGCAAGGAGATCGAGGCCGTCGAGCGAGCCCTGTGCGTGGCCACCGGCACGACGGACGTGCACGCCGCCCTGATCGCCGCCCGCCACCAGCTGCCCGGCACGGACCCCCTCGACGACTCCGTACTCGCCTCCAGCTGACCGGTTCAGCCGTCAGCCGGCCCAGCGAGGTCACCCGTTCGGATGCCAAGGGGTGCCGACGCGGTGGGTGCGGCAGAGGCTGGGCCCATGTCCGCCGAGGCGTGGGCAGCGTTCCCCCGACCTGGCTCCACGTCACAGGTGGCGGCGTCTCCCTTCCCGGTTCCGTGCCCGGTCGCGCGCGGCAGGGGCTCAGTGGGGCGGTACCCGGCTGACCGTGGACGGCCGCGCGGCGACCAGAGGAGCAGAGCGGTGACGGAGACGAGCCCGATCGTCGTGTTCGCGAACTTCCTCTCGGACTTGGCGGTGGATCTCAACGAGGGGCAGATCCTGACGCAGTGGGCCCAGCAGGCGCCACGGAAGGCGTGGCTGCTTCGGCCGGGGGACGTGTTCGTCACTCCCGTGCCGCTGAGCCGGGAGTTCCTGCGGTACGTGTACGACCTGACGGGGGTGCCCCCGGAATCGGTGGCGGTCGTCGAGGTACCACCTGCCGGCGCCGTCCCGCTGGCTCGGGCGGTGCGCGAGGCCGGCCTCGCCGAGCACGTCCGGGCTCTCGCCGGTGACCGGGGTGCGGCGCTGCTGCCGACGGCGCTGGACGCGTCGGCGATCGCGTTCGCCCGGGACATCGGCCTCGCCGTCCATCCGTACCCCACGGTCGAGGCTGCCGAGGTCGCGCTGCAGATGACCATGCTGCTCAACACGAAGACCGGGTTCCGCGAGACGGCCGGGCAGCTGGGCATGCGGCTGCCTGCGGGGCGGATGTGCCGGCGCCCGGAGGCCGAAGGCGTGGCCCGCGAACTCCTGCGGGACCACGGGGGTGTCGTGGTGAAGCCCGACCGTTCGGCGGGAGGGCACGGGATGCGTTTCGTGTCCCGGGACGACCTGAGGGGCGGGGCGACCCTGCAGCTCGATACGGTCGGTGGGCCCGAGGGCCTGTGGGTGGTGGAGGAATGCCTCGACGTGGCCGAGTCAGTCAGTATCCAGCTGGAGGCGACCGCGTCCGGGACACACGCGCTGTTCAGTGGAGCCATGCGGACGGCTCAGGGCTCCTTCACCGGGTACGCCTCTCCGCTGCCGCCGTCCTGCGCGCACGTGGCCGACGAGCTGGAGGAGTGGGGGAGGGCCCTGGGCCGCCATCTGATCGACCACGGCTACGCCGGGCCGTTCGGGCTCGACGCGCTGGTGGACGCGGACGGCGTCGGGTACGCGAGTGAGAGCAACATCCGTCGCACGGCCACGACCACACCGCACGCCATGGTCCTCCGGCTGACCGCGGGATCGGCCAACGCGCACCCGGCGTGGTCGGTGTCGAAGGGCCGGACGCGGAGCCCCATGGACTTCGAAGGAGCCCTTGCCGGGCTGCGCGCCTCCCGCCTCGCGTTTGACCCGGAGCGCGGCGAGGGCGTGGTTCTCTACGCGGACGCGCCGCCGGACGGCCGCTCCTGGCGGTACGCGGTGATCGCCAGGAGCGCTGGGGACGTGGAGGAACAGGAAGCCACGTTGGCCGAGGTCTTCGAGTTCGAGGGGGGCTGAACCCGGCCGGGCTGCGGGTCGGTCAGAGGCCTCGAACATACGGAGTCACGACGGCGATCGGGGCGGGGTGGAGCTCCTCCTCATGGTGCGGCGTGCGCTCCCACGGCTTGTCGGTAGGCCACGTGCCCGCCCAGCGCACCACTGACGGCAACGGCGGCCATCCCGCCCAGGGCCCACAGCCGGCCTTTCGCCGAGCGGCCGCGCAGCCGTGCCGTCAGGGACGCGGTGTAGCAGGCCACCACAGCCACGTTGGAGGCCGCGTGGGCCAGGCCGACCCGGGCCTGCTCGGGCGGCAGGTCCGCCCAGTCCACCCAGCCGGCCACCGCTGCCGGGGCCACCCCGGCCAGTCCAACGGCGGTCAGGGTGGTCGACGCGTGCTGTGCCCCGGGTACGACATCGAGCACCGAGGCCGACAGCCAGCATCCCATGGGCACCTGCACGAGCACGGGGTGCACGGGGTGGCCCAGCGGCCGGCCATGCAGTAGATCGCGCATGCCGCCCAGCGGGAGTGAGCGGATTCCCCGCTGCAGCGCCTTGATGGCGGGATCGGCCACCGTTGTCCGCTCGAGCCGGTCCAGGGTCTTCAGCCACCATGCCGAGGCAGTGTCGAGTGCCGCGGTCTGCCCGGCCGCGGGCGAGGTGTCGAGGGTGCGTGAGTTCATACACGACGCCTACCCGCTGCCACGCGGCCATCCCGCCCTGGCCTCGACTGCACCCGAACGACCGGCCCGCCAATGGGGGAGCGCCGGTCTCAGTCCTGAGGCCGGTGGACCCGAGCGCGTCCGGCCGGCGGATGGCAACCGGCTGTTCGGCCGCATGCACGGCGTGGTGGACCATGCGGTGTCCGAGCACGAGGCACGAGGTGCAGGCGGCGTCCTCGTGGCGGGCGCGGAAACGGGCGGACCTGCCCGGCTTCGGCCCAGGGCGTCGATCTGCTCGCGGGGCGGGTGTTGAGGCGAGGACGGGGTAAGCGCTTCACGACCACGGCATGCACATCTCAAGAAGGAGGATCCGCCATGGCGGCTCGCTTCGAGGTCCGTCACCAGCCCGTCCAGGACTCTCGGCCATGAGCACGGTGGAGCGGCAGGGCCAGGTGGTGGAGGACTCGGTGAGCGTCTTGGTCTCGCGCGCTTCCCGGCAGCTCGCGGAGCTGGTCCATGAGGAGATGCAGCTGGCCCGCGCGGAGATGACCCGGAAGGGCAAGCGCTTCGGGAAGGGCGGCGGTCTCTTCGGCACAGTGGGCGTCCTCGGCCTCTTCGTCACCCAGGTCCTGATGGCCACGTGCATCGCCGCGGTCGCGCTGGTCCTGCCGGTGTGGGTGGCGGCCCTCACCATCACCGGCGGTCTCGCCGCGGCGGCCGCCGCGGCCGGGTTGGCGGGGAAGAGGCAGGCAGCGAAGGCAGGTGCCCCGATTCCCGAGCAGGCGCTGGACAGCGTCAAGGCCGGCCTGGCGGAGATCGAGGAGAAGGCACACCGATGAGCGACCGCCCAGTTGGTGCGTGACAAGACGCCCGAGCCGTGCCGGACAAGACAATCCGGCCGCGGCGCAGGTGTGGGACAGCGCGACCCGCGCGGGACAGTACGCGGCGGACAAAACCCCTGACCCGCTGCTGGAACGGGCCGGCCGGGCGGCGACGGTCGCACGCCTCAACCGCACCCCGTTCCTCGTCGCGGGCGCCGTCATCATCGCGCTCGTGTCCGTCGCAGCCGCGGTCGTCGCCGATGAAGGCTTACACGTTCGCATACAAGCCCCTCGGCCTCGCTATCGGCGCCGCGAGCGGCCTGGTCACGGGTGCCGTGTTCACACAGGCGTGGAAGATCATCGAAGGTGAAGGCGACGCCCCCGGGGCCACGGACGCCCTTGGGCGGTTGCTCCAGTCGTTCAGCCGGCCCGATCGGTCGGGTTCACGGGTGGGGGATACTCCTGATCCTTTTGGTCGCGCGCGTGCTCTTCCGGGGTCTGCCAGGAGTCCGCGCGGCGCTGTGCGGCGGGGTTCTGCTCGGCTGGGGGCGCTTCCCGGCGCCTGCGTCGGCTGCCGTACCAGAAGGCACCGATCAGGAGGACGACGAGGACCACTCCGGCGGAAATGAGAAAGAGTGAGGCCTGGCCTTCGGCCGCGAGTGTTTCGATGGCAGTCATGCGCCGCCCCTACCCGCGATCCGCGGATGTACCAGACGCCGAACGGGTTTATATCGGCCGGCGTGCCTGCCCGGTTCGGCGCCGGCAGCCGGCCTCGTAGACGCGTCACCCATCCGGGCGGATCCCTTGTCCCGCGCAGCCGAGCGAGGCAGGTCAGGGGAGGGGTGTGCCGCCGGTGGCGTTGACGATCTCCCCGGTGATGTAACTGGCTTGGGGCGAGGCCAGGAAGACGTAGGCAGGGGCCATCTCTGCCGGCTGGGCCGCTCGGCCCAGGGGCGACTGCTTGCCGAACTCCGTCACGTCGGGCATGGTCGCCGGGATCAGCGGCGTCCAGACCGGCCCTGGGGCGACGGCGTTGACGCGGACGCCGCGCTCGGCGACCATCTGCGCCAGCCCGTGGGTGAAGGAGATGATCGCCGACTTCGTCATCGCGTAGTCGAGCAGGTGCGGGCTGGGCTGGTAGCCCTGCACCGAAGCGGTGTTGATGATGGATCCGCCACGCGGAATGTGAGCGAGGGCCGCGCGGGAGAGCCAGAACATTCCGTACAGGTTGGTCTTCATCACCCGGTCGAACTGCTCCGTGGTGATCGCCTCGATTCCGTCGGGCTGGGACATCTGGTACGCGGCGTTGTTGACGAGGATGTCGATGCGCCCCAGCTCGCCCACGGCGCGGTCGATCAGGGCCTCGCACTGTCCCTCGTCACGGATGTCGCACAGAACGGGAACGGCCTTGCGGCCTGCCTCGCCGACCAGTCGTGCGGTTTCGGCTGCCTCGTCCGCTTCCTCGGGCAGGTGGGTGAAGACGACGTCCGCGCCCTCACGGGCGAAGGCCAGGCACACGGCCCTGCCGATGCCGGAATCGCCTCCGGTGACCAGGGCCGCCCGGTCCAGGAGTACGTCGTGGCCTTGGTAGGAGCCTTCGCCGTGGTCCGGGCGGGGCTCCATCTCCTCGGTCGAGCCCGGGGGTTCCTGCTCCTGGTCGGGAAACGGTGGGCGCGGGTGGCGGGTGACAGGGTCGGAAACACGGGGTGCTTCGTGGGACGACATTCGTTTCTCCGGCTCTCCGGGGTGCGCAGGGGCGGGCTGTGGTTCAGCTCGCCGGGTAAGGGGCTGCCTTGAGGCGGCGGGCGAGGTGGGCGGTGTTCGCGGCGAGAGTGGCCGTCGTGCCGGCCGTCTTCTCCGGGGTCTTCTCGAGGTCCTGGTAGTCGGTGCCCTGCATCGCCTCGCCGACCCAGTAGGTGACGGCGTTCGGGGCGAGCGAGAAGCCGACGTCGCTCAGGCCCTGGAACAGGTCGGCGCTGACCTTGTGCGCGCCGTCCTCGTTGCCGACCACGCACACCGCGGCGACCTTGCCGTAGGTGAGCATGCGGCCTTCGTCGTCGGTCTCGGAGATCTCGGCGTCCAGGCGCTCCAGGACCCGCTGCGCGATGCTGGAGGCGTGGCCGAGCCAGATCGGCGTCGACAGGATCAGGATGTCGCAGCCCAGGATCGTGTCCCGGATCTCCGGCCACGCGTCCCCGTCGCCCATGTCGGTCTTCACACCGGGCTTCACGTCATGGTCGGCGATCCGGATGGTCTTGCCCGTGACGCCGTGCTCGGCGAGGGCGGCCATCGTCTGCTCGGCCAGCAGCTGCGAGCTGGACGGGGCAGGAGAGGGCGAGAGGGTGCAGACGAGCGCGACAGCGCGAAGCGGGGTGTTGTTGTTGGGGTCCATGGTGTCCGGCTACCCGCGAACCCGCATTTGATGTCGCACACGGGCCATTCATCCCCTTTGGCATCCCCTTTGGCATCCCCTTTGGCTCGATCCGGCTGGCGGTGTGCCGCGCCGGCCGATGCACCCCTGTCGGGCGTCGGGGCAATGCGAGGTGCCTCGGGTATGCGCACGATGAACGCGCGAGGCCATGGGAGGGGCGGGACGGTCAGCGCCCCCGGCCACTGCTGCGCGCCATGGGTCAAACGGCCGCCGAACCGCCCTGCCTACCGGTGCTCAAGGCTTGAGGGCCCGCTCCAGCTGCTCCTTGTTCATGTGGGAACGGCCTTCGATGCCCTGCGCCTTCGCTTCCTGGCGTAGTTCCTGCACGGTGTGGTGGGAGGATCCGCCCGCGCTGCGACTGCCTCGCTTGGCAGTGGACGCGTGGCGACTGCTGCCGTTGGGGTGGAGGACGACCTTGGTCCAGCCGTCGTCGCGGTTGTCGAAGTGCTCGTACGCCGATGAGGCCTCGTCGAGGCTGAGCTCGTGGGACACGAGGAAGCTCGGCTCGGCCTTGCCGCCGGCGATCAGGTCGCGCAGGGCCCGGTTGTAGCGCTTGACGGGCGCCTGGCCGGTGCCGACCCGCTGGCCCTTGAACCAGAGCATGCCGAAGTCCAGCGGTACCTTCCCCTGGGCTTCGAGCTCGCCCTGGGCCTCGGCGCCGCCCGGGTCCTCGGGCAGGAACACGCCGACCACGCCGATGCCGCCGGTGAACCGGACCGAGTCGATGAGCCCGTTCATGGTCAGGGTCGCGTCTTCCTTGCCCTGTGGGTCGTGGGCCTGGTAGCCGACGCATTCGCAGCCGTTGTCCGCGCCCAGGCCGAGGGTCGCGTCCTTGACGACCTCGGCCGGATCCTGCTCGGCGGTGTTGATCGCGATGGCGCCCATCTCCTCGGCGATCCGGAGCCGGTCGGGTTGGTGGTCGGCGACCCAGACGCGGCCGGCACCCTTGAGGAGCGCGGAGTAGGCGGCCATGAGGCCGACCGGGCCCGCGCCGTAGACGATCGTCTGGTCGCCGGGCTTGACGCCCGCCATTTCGGTGGCGTGGTATCCGGTGGGGAAGATGTCGGCCAGCATCACGTAGTCGAGCTGCCGCTCGGCGGCGTCCTCACCGAGGCGCAGCGCATTGAAGTCGCCGTACGGGACACGCAGCAGTTCCGCCTGGCCGCCCTGGTACGGGCCCATCTCGGCGAAGCCGTACGCGGCGCCGGCCATGTCCGGCTTGGGCTGCATGGTGAGGCAGTAGTTGGTCAGGCCCTGCTCGCACTGCTTGCAGAAGCCGCAGGCGATGTTGAAGGGCAGGACCACCCAGTCGCCGACCTTGACCTTGCTGACCGCCTTGCCCACCTCGACGACCTGGCCGAGGTTCTCGTGGCCGAGGGTCCGGCCCGTCTCGAAGGAGGTCCGGCCTTCGTACATGTGCAGGTCGGAGCCGCAGATATTGGTGGTGGTGATCTTCACCAGGATGTCGCCGGGGTGCTCGATCCTCGCGTCGGGAACGTCCTTGACCGTCACCGTCCGCGGTCCTTCGTACACTGCCGCTTTCATGGTCTTTCCTTGCCGGCGCCACGCTTCACCGGACTGTCCACGGCGGTGGTGGCACCTTGTGGGAGTGTGGGCGCGGTCGGCTTTGCCGGGCGACTCGACCGCGGGGCGGCGTCCGCCCGCCTCGGCGACTGACGCCTCTCCTATGCCGCCTACCCCGCTCACGTCACACCACGCGGGCTCCTCGGCTCTGCCTCGACCTTCTGTGCTCCGCCCCCTGGGGGCATCATCCAAATTTTGAATCCTTGATCATCTCCTTCGGAGGGGTGCCCAGGTCAGGGCAGGTGCGGTAGGTCATCGATCGCCCGGTACTGCTCCGTCCCTGGCCACGGTGCCCGGCGGCCTGGTGGCCCTGCCGGGCGTCTACCGCCCGCAGGCGGACACTCTGCTGCTCGCCGAGGCCCTCGCCCATGAGGACCTCGGGACGCGCACCGAGGCCCCGGAGATCGGTACGGGCACCGGCGCCCTGGCCCTGCACGCCGCAATCAGGGGCGCCCGGGTCACGGCGGTCGACGTTTCCCTGGCCCGCGGTGGCGACGGCCGGGCGTGCCGGGCTCGCGACGTCAGGACAGCCCTTGGCTGGAACCCCGCCGAGGCGGAGTACCGTCGGTGCGGCGTGCGGCGTTGAGCGCTCTGGTCTGGCTGATGAGGCTGTCCAGGTGCGCTGCGGGGTCCGTGGCCGGTGTGGTGTCGATCAGGGTCAGGAGCCCCTCGATGCCGAGCCGGCCGTCGGCGTCACCGTTGTGCCCTTCGGTGAGGCCGTCGGTGTAGAGGATGAGCGCTCCGGCGTCCGGGAGGGGGATGACGACCGTGGCGGGCCAGTCGTGGTCGCCGGGGACGATGCCGAGTGCGCGATGCCGTGCTCGGCGGCCACCTCCGGGGTCTTCGCCGAGGTGGTGAGCAGGGGTTCGTGGTGGCCCGCCAGATAGAGGGTGGCAGTGGCGGCCTTCTGATCGAGGGGGAGGAGCGTGCAGGTGGCGAACAGGGGCTGGGTGCCGCGCTCCGCCACCAGCAGGCGTTCCATGAGGTGCAGCAGGTCGGTGCCGTGGTGTCCGGCCAGGACGAGCGAGCGCCAGGGGATGCGCAGGCAGACGCCGAGGGCGGCGGCGTCGGGACCGTGCCCGCTGACGTCACCGGTGACGGCGTGCAGCAGCCCGTCGTCACCCTCGACGACGTCGAGGAAGTCGCCGCCGAGCAGGGCCTGTTCGGCGCCCGGCAGGTAGCGGGTGGTCACCGTGACGGTGGAGGTGTCGAGGAGGGGCCGGGGCAGCAGCCCGCGCTCCAGACGGGCGTTCTCCTCCGCGCGCTGCCGGGCCGACTGGGCTTCGGCTGCCGCGCGCTCGGTGTGGCTCCGGTAGACGGGGTAGCGGACCGTGCGGCGCAGCAGGTCGGCTTCGACCTTGCCTTGACGAGGTAGTCCTGGGCCCCGGCCGCCATGGCCTCGGAGCCTGCCTGCTGCTCGGACAGACCGGTCATGACGATCACCGCGGTGTGCGGGGCCATGGCGCGGACGGTGGTGACCGCATCGGTGCCCGACACGTCGGGCAGGTGCAGGTCGAGGAGGATGCAGTCGACGGCGCGGGCCGCGAGTTCCGAGCGGGCTGCGGCCAGCGAGGTGCTCGTGGTGAGCTCGAAGCGCAGCTCGGTGTCGCGGAGGAGCTCCTGACGAGCAGGGCGTCCGCGGCGTCGTCCTCCACGAGGAGGATGCGGTAGACCGGTTCGTCCCGCGCACGCGGCGGCCTCGTCGTGCCGGCCATCCTCTGAATCCCCTCCCGAGACGGTCGCCTTGCACAGTGGGCGCAGCGCATACTAAAGGGCGCTGGACAACCGTTGTTGTCGCTTGTCGGGACAGCCCTTAGGGTGCGGGGTATGCCAGGCAAGAACTTCCACCTGCGGACCACCCCGAAGGAGACAGCAGCTGTCGCCGACGCAGCCGTCGCCGACCTCGCCCGGCGCCTGGCTCTCCACCTGCAGACGGACCTCTCCACTCCGACAGCGGACGACCGCGCGCAGGCCCTGGCACGCCTGCACGTGCTGGACCACCTTCAACAGGCTGCAGAACGGTTGCAACGCGCAGCGGCCACCGATGCCGCGCGTGCCGGAGCCGGATATCCCCAGATCGGCCGCGCATGCGGCATGACCCGCCAGGGTGCCCGCCGCCGCTGGCCGGGGCTCTTCCATCACACCGACGAAGCACCCACGGAGCAACTGACGATGAACGCCCCCGCCCGCCCGTTCGATGTCCTGCTCGTGGAGGACGACATCGCCGACGCCATGCTCATCGAGGAGGCGCTCGCCGAGCGCGGGGCCCGCAACCTCGTCCAGGCCACCGACGGTGTCGCCGCCCTGGAGCACCTGCGCAACCCCGACAGCCCGCGCCCCGACCTCATCGTGCTCGACCTGAACATGCCCCGCATGAACGGCCGCGACCTGCTCCGCATCCTGAAGAACGACGCCGACCTCCAGACCATCCCCGTCGTCGTCCTCACCACGTCCGCCGCCCCCGACGACGTCGCCGGCGCCTACACCAGCCACGCCAACGCCTACGTGACGAAGCCCGTCAACCTGGACGAGTTCGAGCAGGCCGTCCAGAGCATCGACTCCTTCTACCTGGACACCGCAACGCGCCCGCCCCGCGCCTGACATCCCGCCGCTCAGTCCGCCGCGCGCAGCCATCCCGTCCCCTGCCGGCATTCCGATCCGTCACAGGGCCCGGGACTACCAGATCAGCTCCGCGTGGACGGTCTTGCCGTCGTGGCGGGGGACGACGCGTACCTGGCGGGCGAGGGTCTGGACGATGCCCCACCCGCGTCCGCCGGTCCGGTCGGGAGTCCGGGAGTACGGGGGGCGTGAGCTCGTGTCCCGCACGGTGATCTCGATCCCGCCGGGAACCAGGCCGAGTCCCAGGACGAAGGGCCCGGGAGCGTGGCGGACGGCGTTGGTCACCAGTTCGGAGACGACCAGCAGGACGTCATCGTGAAAGGTGCGGCGGGCGGGCGGGGAGTGGTGGCGGAGAAAGGCGTCCGCGGCTTCCCGCGCTTCGGCGATGCAGCCGGGCGCGCCGTCGAAGTCCACGCACTCCTGCGCATGACGGGCGTCGTGCGGAACGGCCGAAGAGAGCTCCATCCCCACGCCCCTTCCACTGAGTGCCTCACTGCTCGGGTGCCCCACCGCTGCCTGGAAGCCCGTAGCACTGTAGGGGCCCTGCCCCTTGGCGTTTCCCCACTGCAGGGTACCCAGCCCCGTTTGAAATTTTCACGGGTTCGCGTCCCTGCCGTCGTGCGCTTTCGCGCCGATCCGCCCACGAGGTGGTGACCCGTCAGGAGAATGGGTTCTTTTCTAGTGCAGATTCACTACTCTTGACTGGTGCCCATTACCCAGGCTGGGGGCTGCCGCATGAGAGAAGACGCAACGTGACCGGCCCGGTGTTTCAGGTCAGTACTGCACTCGAAGCCGATGTGGCCGCTCTGCGGCTCGTCGGCGCGTTGGACCTGGACGCCACCCCGCAGTTGCTCGCCGCCGTCGCCGACTGCTTGGCGCGGCGGCCCGACCGTGTCGTGCTCGACCTGTGGGGCCTGCGGTTCTGCGACTGCGCGGGGCTCAACGTGCTGATGGGGGCCAAGGCCACAGCGGATAGGATCGGCACCGAGCTGCGCGTGGAGGGCGCCCGCACGCAGGTGGCCCGACTGTTCGCTCTCACTGGCGTCGACGAGCTGTTCGCCGGCGGCGTGCCGCGTCTACCACCGAGGACCCTGTGATGCCTTCGACACCGCGGACCACAGCGGACACCGAGCCGCGCACCGCCGGGGGACGCATCACCATCCTGCTCGTCGAGGACCACGACATGGTGGCCGAGGCGATCCGGCTCGCCCTGGACCGCACCGACGACCTGGAGGTCGTCGGCCGTAGCCTGTGCGTGAAGGACGCGCTGGCCGACGCGGCCCGGCTGCGCCCCGCCGTGGTGGTGCTGGACCGGCGACTGCCCGACGGCGACGGCATCGCCGCCATCACCGCGCTCAAGGCCGCCGCCCCCGGCACCCGGGTGCTGGTGCTGACCGGCGAAGGGACACCGGCGATGGCCGCCCACGTCGCCGAGGCCGGTGGCTCGGGACTCATCCTCAAGGTCGACAACCTACGCGAGCTCCAGGACGGCGTACGCCTGGTGGCGGCGGGTGAAGTGGCCTTCAGCAAGGGACTGCTCAGCGGAGCGCTGGACCGGCTGGCCGGCAGGACCGGCTCGGGCACCACCCTCACCCCGCGCGAGCGCGAGACGCTCTGCCTGCTCGGCGACGGCCTGGGCACGGCCGAGATCAGTCAACGGCTCGGCGTCGCCCTCAACACCGCCAGGAACCACATCCAGCGGGTCCTGGAGAAGCTCGGCGCCCGCTCCCAACTGGAGGCGGTCGCCGTGGCCCGCCGTGAGGGCCTTCTCCGATGACCGGTGAGCACCACGCCGAACAAGGCGGCGCCCTCGCTCCGACCGAGACGGCGTTCACCCTGCTGGTCACGAGCGTCCTCGACTACGGCATCTTCATGCTCGACCCCGGTGGCCACGTATCCAGCTGGAACGCCGGCGCGGAGCGGATCAAGGGCTTCAGTGCCGCAGACATCATCGGCAAGCACTTCTCGGTCTTCTACCCGCCCGAGGAAATCGCGGCCCGCAAGCCCCACAGGGAGCTTGAAACGGCCATCGTCGACGGCCGGCTGGAGGACGAGGGCTGGCGCATCCGCAAGGACGGCTCCCGATTCTGGGCCAACGTGGTGATCACCCCCCTCTTCGACGAGACCGGGGAACTGCGCGGCTTCGGCAAGGTCACGCGGGACATGAGCGAGCGCCGCGCCGCCGAGCAGGCACTCACCGAACGCCGCCGCCTGTTCACCCACCTGGTACAGGCACAGGAGCTGGAACGCCGCCGCATCGCCTGGGACGTGCACGACGACTCCATCCAGGCCATGGTCGCCGTCGGCATGCGGCTACAGCTCCTCGCCGACCGGACCGGCGAGCCCTACGCGCGGGAACTCTCCCTGCTGGACGCGTCGGTGCGCGAGGCGGTGAGCCGCCTGCGCAACCTCACCTTCCGGCTCCAGCCGCCCGGCATCGACCGGCACGGCTTGGTCGAGTCGCTCTCCCAGCACCTCACCGAAGTGGTGGCCGTGAGCTGGGGACTCGAGCCGACCCTGGAACACGACCTGGAGAAGGAACCGGCCCCCGAGACCGCGATCACCATCTTCCGTATCGTGCAGGAGGCGCTGCTGAACGTGGGCAAACACGCCCGGGCGCGCACCGTACGGGTCAGCGTCACCACCGAGAACGGGGGCCTGCGGGTCCAAGTGGCCGACGACGGCACCGGCCACGCGGCGGTCGCCCCCAGGTCGCAGGAGCACTTCGGGCTGATGGAGATGCGGGAGCGGGCCGAGACCGCCGGCGGCTGGTGGACACTGCGGAGCGAGCCCGGTACCGGTACGACCGTCGAGTTCTGGGTGCCCGACCTGCCGACCGGGGAGCTGGACGAACCGCTGCCCGGGGCGCTCGTCAGGGGCTTCGACTCCCTGACCGCCACGCAGGGGCCGTCGTGACCCCGCCCGCCACACCCCGGGCTCCCCTGCGGGTGCTGATCTGCGACGACAACGACATACTGCGTGCGGCGCTGGCAGAGGTCGTCGGAGCCCAGCCCGACCTCATCCTGGCCGGCAGCGCGGCCAACGCCGACGAGGCGATCCGACTCGCCACTGCCCGAAGGCCGCACGTCGTGGTACTCGACGTGCGCTTCCCCGGCGGCGGCCCGTACACCGCCGAGCAGATCCTGCGCGCCGTCCCCGGCGCCCGCATCCTGGCGTTCTCCGCCTACGGTGACCACGGCCCGCGCAACGAGATGGCCGCGGCCGGCGTCGCGGGATACCTCGTCAAGGGCGTCACCAACGCCGGGCTGCTGGCCGAGGTCCGGGCCCTGGGAGCCGAAGCCCTCAAGGCCACTCCCTGCGCCGCCGACGGGGGAGCCGGCGCATGACGCCTGCGCCGGCCGGCTGTCAGGCACGCCTTCGGAGCTGAAAGAACGGGGAGAAGCCCCGCTCTCGGGGCGGCACCCAGGTCACCGAGGCCACCTTGGCCAGGCCGTCGTGTTTACGCTAACATCCACTCTCCGGCGTTACCGCGAGCAGCTTCATGCGTCCAACAGGCCGCAGCCTCGCGGTAGGACACGCCCCGAACTGTGAGATCAGCTCCGTCGGGCGGACTCGGACAGGTCCGCCCGGACCGCTTCGGCCGGCGAACGCCGGCCCCCGCACCGGGAGTCACAGTGAAACGAGCCCTCCGCACGACAGTGAGAGCTGGTGCCCTGTTATGCGGCGCCGCCGTGATCGCCATCGGCCTTCCGCCCGCCGCCGCTGCCACTGCCGACAGGGCGGCGGCAGCGCAGCCCCTCACCGACCCGCCCAGGGGAGGCGCCGCGAACGTGCGGCAGACCCCGGACGAGGACGCGTCCCTCCTCGCCGATGCCCGTGCGAGCCGGTCGGCCGTGGCAAAGGCGCTGGGCCTGGGCGGGCAAGAGGTTCTGGTGCCCACATCGGTCCTCAAGGACGTGGACGGCACGCTGCACACGCGCTACGACCGCACCTTCGCCCAACTGCCCGTGCTCGGTGGCGACCTGGTGGTGCACACTGCGCCGGGCGGAGCCGTCAAGGGCGTCACCAAGGCAGCGAGTGCCGCCATCGCCGTGCCCTCCACCACGGCCTTCGCGACGGCCGACTCCGCGGTGTCCTTCGCCGTCGGCCGGGCGAGCACCGAAGGCACCAAGGCCCCGAAGGCCCAATCCGTACGCAAGGTCGTCTGGGCCGCCTCCGGTCGCCCCACGCTGGCCTGGGAGACGGTCGTCGGCGGCCTCCAGCACGACGGCACACCCTCGGAACTGCACGTCGTCACCGACGCCCGGACGGGCGGCGAGATCTTCGCGTACCAGGCCGTCATGAACGGCATCGGCCATGGTCAGTACGCCGGCCAGGTCACCCTCGGCACCTCGGGAACCCCCGGGAACCACCTCCTCGAGGACGACACCCGCGGTGGCAACCGGACCACCGACCTGGGACACGCCTCCGACGACGAGGCGACCGGCACACTCTTCACCGACGCCGACGACGTCTGGAGCGACGGCAGCCCCGGCCACGGTCAGTCGGCCGCGGTGGACGCCCACTACGGCGCCCAGCTGACCTGGGACTACTTCAAGACCCTCCACGGCCGCAACGGCATCAGGAACGACGGGGTCTCCGCCCACAGCCGGGTCCACTTCGGGAACGCGTACTCCAACGCCTACTGGTGGGACCAGTGCTTCTGCATGACCTACGGTGACGGCGCCTACAACACCAACCCGCTGACCTCGATCGACGTCGCCGCGCACGAGATGACGCACGGCATCACGTCCTTCACGGCAGGCCTGCGCTACAGCGGGGAGTCCGGAGGGCTCAACGAAGCCACGTCCGACATCTTCGGCGCCGTGGTGGAGTTCTGGGCGGGCAACCCGTCCGACCCGGGCGACTACCTCGAGGGCGAAAAGATCGACATCAATGGCGACGGCACGCCGCTGCGCCACATGGACCGGCCCTCCAAGGACGGCGACTCCGCCGACCACTGGTACCCGGACCTCTCCCGGATCGACGTCCACCACTCCTCGGGCCCCGCCAACCACTGGTTCTACCTGGCCTCCGAGGGCAGCGGTGCCAAGCTCGTCAACGGCGTCGACTACGACTCACCGACCTACGACGGCAAACCGGTCAATCCGATCGGCCGGGAAGCCGCTGCGAACATCTGGTACCGGGCGCTGACGACCTACATGACATCGAACACCGACTACGCGGGCGCGCGCACCGCCACGCTCCAGGCCGCCGCCAACCTGTACGGGAAGGACGGAGTCGTCTACAACAACGTCGGGAATGCCTGGGCGGCCGTCAATGTCGGTCCCCGCATGGTCCAGGGCGTCACGCTGACCAGCCCGGGCAACCAGGTTTCGACGACCACCGCAGCGGTCGACCTCCGTATCCGGGCCGTCACCGGCAACCCGGGAGCCACGCTGACCTATGCGGCCACCACCCTTCCCGACGGCCTGACCCTCGACTCCTCGACCGGCCGGATCACCGGCACTCCGGCCACGGACGGCAACTCGGCCGTCACCCTCACGGCGGAGGACTCGACCGGAGCCACCGACGCGATCTCGTTCTCCTGGCTCGTTTACACCCCCGGCAACTGCACCACGACGCAGCTGCTCGACAACGCCGGCTTCGAGTCGGGACCGAAGGCCTGGAAGGCCAACGGCAACACGTCGCCGATCACTGACGACAACTCCTGGCTCCCTGCGCGCACGGGCTCGTGGAAGGCCCTGCTCGGAGGCCACGGCAACTCGGTCACCGGCACACTGACCCAGACCGTGTTCATACCGTACGGCTGCCGGGCCACGGTCGGCTTCTGGCTGCGGGTCGTCACCAGGGAGGACACCACGACCGTGCCGTACGACAAGCTGACCGTCCACGCGAACGGCGCGAGTCCGGCGACGTTCTCCAATCTGGACGCGAGCGACGGCTATGTCCGGCGGACCATCGAACTCGACTCGTTCGCGGGGCAGTTCGTGACCCTGACGTTCACAGCCAAGGAGGATCTGGCTGCCCCGACCTACTTCGTGATCGACGACAGCGCTCTGCACATCCATCCCTGAGCGGCCGGCGAAGCAGCGGGGCCCGTGGGGGCCGGTACAAGCCTGTGTGCGCCTCCGCCGGAGGCGCACACAGGCTGCTTCGTCAGGGGCAGTTGACCATCGCGTCGCCGGTGTCGCGGGTGCAGGAGTCGAACGCGGGACCGCCGTCGAGGCTGTCGTTGGCATTGACGCCGTCGGTGGCGACGAGGGTGTCGCTGCCCTCGCCGCCGTTCAGGGTGTCGTTGCCGCTCTCGCCGGTCAGGGTGTCGTTACCGGCGTCGCCGTTGAGGGTGTCGTTGCCCTCGTTCCCGTTGAGGGTGTCGTTCCCCGGCCCGCCGCTGATGGTGTCGTTTCCTCCCAGACCGAAGATGGTGTCGTTGCCCGGCCCGCCGTTGATGGTGTCGTTGCCGGGCGTCGCCCCCGTGAGGCCGAGGGCTCCGGCCGGTTCGTCCCCGACGAGGCGGTCGGCGTGCGGGCCGCCGTTGAGCCGGTCCTTACCGCTGCCTCCGTACAGGGTGGCCGGGGCGTCGAGGTTCGGGGAGACCGTGATGACGTCGTCACCGTCCTGCCCACGGGCCTGTACCTCCGTGGGGAGCGGGCACGCCACCGTGTCCTGTGTGCGGGGTTCGCACGGGGCCGAGGCGCGCACCTCGTCAGCGGTGTCCGAGACGAGGACGATGTCGCCCTGGCGGCGGATGGTGATGTCGTTGGCCACCCCCTGATCGGCGGTGACGAGCAGGGTCCCTCCGGACATCTCGACCACCGTGGCGCCCGCGAGGTGGCGGGGCTCGGCGGTGAGCGGGGCCGCCGAGGCGGGGGTGCCGGCCGGTGCGGCGCAGAGGAGTGCTCCCGCCATGAGTAACGCGCAGATGTGTCGCACTGCCATGTTCGTGTGTCTCCCTCGTCGTCGGTACGCGTTCGTCGTGGGCACGTGCATCGTGGGCGGGTCCGTACGAGGCCGTCCCCGTCCCCGCTCCCGCGGGCCGGTCACGGGCATTCGGTGACGCTGTCGCCCAGGTCGGCGCGGCAGGTGTCGCTCTGGTCGCCTCCCCGCACGTAGTCGTTGCCGCTGACCTCGTCGACGGCGTCGAGGTCGTCCCGGCCCGAGCCGCCGTCCACGAAGTCGTTGCCGGTTCCC
The DNA here is from genome assembly GCF_043201855.1 of Streptomyces sp. NPDC048257. NCBI lineage: Bacteria > Bacillati > Actinomycetota > Actinomycetes > Kitasatosporales > Streptomycetaceae > Streptomyces > Streptomyces sp. NPDC048257. The sequence continues at coordinate 703,837 of NZ_JBICZI010000001.1, read as the reverse complement.
GCGATCACCCGGTCGTTGCCGTTGCCGCCGCTCACCACGTCGTTGCCTGCGCCCGCGTTGATGATGTCGGAGCCGCCCCGGCCCTCGATCGAGTCGTTGCCGGGGCCGCCGAAGAGCCGGTCGGGGCCGCTGGCGCCGGTGAGCGTGTCGTTGCCGTCTCCCCCCGAGAGGAAGTCGGCACCCTCGTCGCCTTCCAGGGTGTCGTTGGCGCCGCCGCCGTGGAGGCTGTCGTCGCCGGCGCCGCCGACGAGGGTGGCTCCCAGGCTCTCCAGGAACGACGTGACGTCGTCGGCCTGGTCACCGGCGTGGACGACGAGCTCGGTGAGGCTGCCGGCCCCCGGGCAGACGGCCTCGTTGGCGCTGACCGTCCTGCACCCGCCCAAGGCGGCCACGGTGTCGCCGGTGTCCCTCACCCGGATGGTGTCGCCGGCCTGCCATACGGAGATGGTGTTGCTCAGTCCCACGGCGGCGGTCACCGTGATGGACGTGCCGGTCCTGCTCACCAGCGTGCCGTCCGCCGACGCTTCGGGCGAAGGCGCGCCGGGCGTCGCGGCCGCCGGGCCGGTGAGGGCCAGCGTGAGGCCGAGTACCGCTGTGACGAGTGCGATGGTGCGGGGTAACGCCTTGTCCATGATCTACCTCCTGGAGAGCGTTCGGGCACATCGGATGGCCTGAACGCTCGCCAGGGCATGAGAACGACGTGGGCAAGCCCCGACCACCCGAGAAACAACCACGATCCAACGTGTATGCACAAAATCAAACGCCGGATCGGGATGAGACTGCGGGCCCGGGGGACGGGTGTCAAGCGGCGCCCGCTCCATCACCACGCCTGTCCGAGCCTCCCACCTGCGCCGATCCGCCGTGGACGGAGCCCGGGCAGAACGGGCTTCGGCCAAATGTCGGCTCGATCGCGTGGGCGTCAGTCGCGAGCGGCGGTCCGTGCCGCGCGGGTGGCCCTGCGCCTGCGCCGGAGCAGCAACCAGGCGGCCGACAGGAGTGCCAGGCAACCCGCGAGGAGCCACGGCACCTTCAGGAAGCCGTCGGTTCCGGAACCACGGACGTGGTCCGCGCTCGCCGTGACGGTGACCTGGCCCCAGCCCGCGAAGGGGGCATCCGCCCAGGCCTCGGTGAGGCGGACCTTCTGCCCCGGGAGCAGCTCGGCCGGTACGTTCGCGAGCCGCCGTTCGCCGGGCCCGCCCAGAACGACGCCGCCGACGCGGAGGGAGACCCGGGGGGCGAGCTTCACGTTTCCCGTGTTGTGCAGGGTGTAGGCAACGGTCGATTCGCCGGTGCCGGTCCACGGTAGCTGCGGGCTCCGTGCCGTGAACCGCACGTCCTCCACGGCCAGGCCGGGTTGTTGCGGCCCTTCGACGCGCAGATAGATCCTGGCTCCGACACCGCGCTGGATGCCGAGGTGGGAGCCGTCCGCGGGCCGCACACGGGTGTCGACCGCGACGAGGGCGCCCACGTGGTCTCCGGGCGAGGCGTCACGGGGGACGTTGAGGGTGACGCCGACCGTCACTGCCGAACGCGCCGGCACCGTGACGGTGTCCCGCTCGGGCTTTCCCCAGGCGCCGACGTCTCGCTGGGTCTCCTCGACACCGCGTACGGCCAGTCCGCCGTCGCGTTCCGTGTTGTGGGCGTCGGCGACGTAGAGGCGCAACGTCAGCTCCGCGGTGGTGGTGTTGGTGACGACCGCGCGATCGTTGAGCGTTGCGCCGGGCTGTGCCGGCAGTTCGAAGGCCGCCCGTGGTGTGATCGCGGAGTCCGCGGGTCTGACCGACCATTCGCCGTTGTCCGCCGCCCCGGCCGGTGTGGGGGAAAGGGTCGTCAGGAGGAGAAGGAGCAGGGCAACGAAGGCGGTGCGCATGGCTCGTCAGCTTTCCGGGCGTCGCGGGCGCGTCGCGGGCCGGACGCGTGGCGTCCGGCCCGCGGGCGCTGTCAGAGGAGGGTGAGGGTGAGGATGCCGGTGTAGCTGCCGACGGGTGTGTACCTCGGGACGTCGAGGGAGACGGTGGCGTCGGCGGCGAACTCGCCGCCCGTCACGTCACCGCCTGCGGCGGAGGCCAGGGTCGCGCCGTCCTTTCCGACGACTCCGGGGCTGCCCGCCGCGCACGTGCTGGGACTGCCGCCCTGGGTGGAGCAGACGGGTGTCCAGGTGAGCCGGTCGGCCTCGATCTTCCCGCGCGGTCCGGCGAAGTCGGTGATCTTGCCGGTGAGTGACCAGCCGGCCGTGCCGCCGCGGAAGTCCTTCACGGTGACGGTGCCCAGCTGTCCGGCCGAGGTTCCGCCGGTACCGAAGTCGACCGGGGGGAGCCGGACGGGGTCCGCCGTGGTGGCCATGGTCAGTACGCCGGCTCCGACCGAGGTGGTGAGCTGCCGATCGGCCGTACCGGGGGCCGGCGGGTCGGTCGGGTCGGTGGGATCGGCAGGATCGGCGGAGGCGGAGACCTTCCAGGCCTGACCGGGCGAGCCGTCGCACGCGGACTGGACGATCCCGGCGCCCGCCGTGGTGGAGCCGCCCCGGACGGCAAGGCACTTGCTGCTGTGCTTGGCGACGATGCGTACGTACCCGTCGGGGAGGGTCTCGAAGCGCCAGCGCTGGTTGTCCCCCCAGCCGCAGTCGTACTGCTTGACCTCGGCGCCGTCAGCGGTCGACTTGTCCGCGACGTCCAGGCACTTGCCGCTGTGCTGGGCGAGGACGCGCACGTAGCCGTTGCTGTTGTCGGTGAACCGCCACTGGCTGTTCAGGGTGCCGGCGGCGCAGGTCTCCTGGGTCACCGGCACCTGGTTGTCGGAGGAGCTGCCGGGCACGGTGGCGCAGGCGCCGCTCCCCTTGTTGGTGATCGTCTGAGGGTCCCCTCCGGTGCCGGATATCCGGCCCGTCGCGGTGTCGATCGAGACCTGGGGGTACCACGGAAGGATCATGGTCGTGGCCGTGGGGAACGCCAGGGGGAGCCACACGTACGTGGAGTCGTTGACGTGCTTCGGGTCGGACCACACGCCCGCCCAACGGTCCCCCATGTAAAGGAAGGAGGTGGTCTCGCTGCCTTCCACGGGCAGGACGAACGCCGTCTGGGAGTGGTGGCCGTCGTGGCTTCCGACGTCCTTCATGGGCGACCACGGTCCCGCCAGGCTGGTGGCGGTGGCGTACTTCTGCTGGTTGGGGTCCCAGTAGCTGGTCCCGGAGGTGAGCATGAAGTAGACGTCACCGCGCTTGAAGAGGGCCGGTGACTCGCGGTGCTGGCCCGGCCAGGGGTTGGCCACCAGGTTCTTCACCTGCGTGTAGTCGTCGCTGAGCTCGTAGATGTGCAGGTCGGCGTTGTAGTTGGCCGAGGAGATCATGTAGGCCTTGCCGGCGGCCTTGTCCTCGTACACGGTGATGTCGCGGGACATGTGCTCGGCGCCGGAGGCGTCCTTCGGGCGGAAGGACCCCTTCCAGGTGTAGGGGCCGTCGATCGTGGAGGAGACCGCCACGGCGGCGCGGGCCTCGGCGTAGGAGTCGTCCGCCTCCTTGTGCATCCACATGACGAACTGTTTGGTCTTCTCGTTGTAGAGGACCTTGGGCCGCTCGATCACGGCGGAACGGATCTCCGGGTCGGCCTCCTGCGTCAGGACGTGACCGCGGGGCTCCCAGTTCTTCAGGTCCTTGGAACGGTACGCCGAGACGTAGCGGAACTTGTTGTCGTCGCCGCGGTCCTCACCGAACCAGTAGTAGTAGTCGTCGACTTTGAGTACGCCGCCGCCGTGGGCCTGCACCCCTTGTCCCCCGGTGTCCGGGAACTGGGTGCCGGGCTCGGTGGTGACGGGCGCAGCCAGCGCCGTCGGCGCTCCGCCGAGAACGGGGAGGAGCAGGCTCAGGCCGACGAGGGCGGATCTCACTCTTCGCATGCAGATCCTCGATGTCACCGCGCTCACGCCGGTATCCGGCACAGGGGAGTCCCGCTCCCCATGTGCACAGGAACCAACATTTCTGCGCGTGAACCAACAATTCTGAGCAGAGGCTGGCTCACCAGTACCTGAATGTCAACAGTTCGTAAACAATTGCGACATCCCGTGCATGACTCACGACCGCAGCGTCACCTTCGGGGGCGGCGCCCCCGGGTCAGATCGTGGTCGCCAGCGGAACGGAGATCTGCTTCAGCCACGCACCGGCCGCGAAGTCCCGGGCCCTGATGACGACACGGTCGCGGTGCACCTCCACCTGGAGGCCCTGGTTGAAGACGCCGGGTACCGTGCTCTCGCCCCCCTGGCCGTTGTCGGCGAAGCCGGTCTGTACGGCCCCGGTGTTGATCACCGAGAACCCGTCCAGGTTCGCCGTACCGGGCACGACACGCCGCACGTACCAGTCGGACAGCGTCAGGTCCCAGTGCGTGTGTCCGCTGAACAGGAACACGTCGCGGTGGCGCCCCAGCAGCCCGAGGAGCGCGTCTGCCTGGAGGTAGTCGCTCGTGTAGAGCTTGTTCCGGGTACCCGAGACCGTGTTCGGCAGGGGGTGGTGTGCGATCAGCATGACCGGCTTGCGGTGTCCGGACCAGTGGCGCAGGCGCTGCTCCAGCCACCGCAACTGCGCTTCGCTCAGCCATACTTCGTCCCAGAGCTGGGGGTCGTGGTAATGCATGTACCGCTCGGTGCCGATGCTGAGGATCGGTATGCCGCCGAAGGTGGTCTCGGCGTACACCGTGCCGCGCCCGGCGAACCGGTGGAAGCTGCGGAACAGGGAGTCCTCCGTGGCTCCGTTGGGCCAGGTGGCCAGGGAGAGCGTCTGCGGATCGGCGTACTTGGGGACGTAGAACTCGTGGTTGCCGATGGCCCACGCGACTTCGCGCGGGCGCGGGCCGCGTTCCAGCACCTGCCGCACCGCCGCGTACTCGAAGTCGTAGCCGCGCGGAGTGATGTCGCCGGCGACCGCGAGCCCCGAGCCGTGCGGGGCGGTGGCCCGGATGTCCCGCAGGGCGACGGCGAAGTCGTGCAGGTCGCCCTGGATGTCACTGATGACGTTGAACGTGCACAGCGGCGCGGTGGGAGGGTGGCCGAGTGGCTGTGCCGCGGCCGGCGACGAGGTCGCGGTGCCGAGGGCGACGGCGCCGGCCGTCGCTGCGATCAGAGACCTGCGTTTCATGGGTGCGTGGTCCTTCCACTGGTCCGGGGCGCGAACGAGCCGCCCCTGGGGGAGACAGCGCATGTTTACGCAATCAAGGCGACCTGCACGTGAATGCAGGGCAACGCTTGCCCTGGCCCTGGCCCTGGCCCTGGCCCTGGCCCTGGCCCTGGCCCTGGCCCGGACCCGACCCGGCGCCGCCGGTGACGGGTCGCAGGATCCGCCACCGGCAGCGCGTCTCACCCCGTCGGGACTAGCCGCCCGCGGGGTCCGCGCGGAAGGTCCAGGACTGGTTGCGCCCCGTGTTGGGCCGGTAGGTGCCGACCGGGGCGCCGTCGGCGGTGGAGGCACCGGTGACGTCGAGGAGAGTGCCGGTCGCGCTGTTGACCAAGGTGTGGTGCCCGTCTCCGGAGGTGGACAGCATCCACTGCTGCTGTGCGGACGGCCCCGGAGGAAGCAGGGTGAGTTCGCCGTCGGTGACGGCGAGTGCCTGCCCGCTGCCCGCGTTCGTCACCCGGTACGAGGCCGTGCTGCTCCAGTCGCCGGGCACCGACCGGGTGAAGGTCCACTGCTGTGCGGTGTCGGGGCGGTCCGGGGAGCGCTGGACGAGTGCGCTGCCGGCCCCGGGCGAGGCGGCGGTGAGGGCAAGACCGCTGTGGTCGTTGACGAGGAGCCGGGGGTCGGCGGCGGGGGCCGCCTTCTCGGGGTCGACGCCGGACGCGCCCGGTACGACGAGGGTCGTGACCGAGTGGGGGGCGAGGGTCACGGTCAGGCGCTTGCCGGTGGTGGAGACGTCGGCTTCCCGGTGGACGTTGCGGGTCGCGTCCGTGGTGTAGCGCTGCACCGGTGCGGAGGAGACGTCCCGGAAGCCGGTGAGGTCCAGGGCGACCGTACGGGCCGACCCCGTGGGGTTGGTGTGCACCACGACCGCACCCTGCCCGCCGGGACGCACGGCGGCCAGGGTGTGGTCGTCGTTCGTGCCGATGACGCGGGAGCCGGGCCGGATGAACCGGCTGTACTGGGCCATCGCCCAGTACTTCTTGTTCTTGCGCAGCGGCTCCTTCGCGGCGTGGGCCGGGGTGAAGTCGGTCTGGATCAGACCCCAGTTGGAGTTCTCGTGGGCCGGGGTCATGTTCTCGTAGTCCTCCACGGCCTGCCACAGCACCCAGGCCCGGGGCTCGAGCTGCGTGATGTCGTCGGTGATGCGCTCGGCGAGGTCGAGGGCCGGACTCATGTCGGTGAAGCTCTGCGGGACCGTGCCGCCCAGGTCCACCTCCGACATCCACAGAGGCGTGTGCGCGCCCTTGGCGATGTCCCGTGCCCCGCTGCGCCCGTTCGTCCCGTAGGTGTGGGTGTTGAGCCGTCCGACGGCGGAGCGGACCGTGCTGCCGTAGCGGTCCCAGTTGGCGCGGAACCTGTCCGGGTCCGTCTCGTCCATCGCCGCGATCGGCGTGCGCAGTCCGCTGCGGTCCAGTTCGGCGCGCAGCGCCGTGATCATGCGGGCCTGGGAGTCGGGGGCCCAGTGGGAGCCCTCCTGGCGTCCGCCCGCGCGCCAGTAGGCGGTGTCCGGTTCGTTGACGGGCGACACGGAGGCGAAGGTGACGCCCGTGCTGTTCTGCACGCGCTGCAGGGTCCCGGCCAGGTAGGCGGCGAAGCGCTCGTACTGGTCGGGGCGGAGGTTGTCGTGCGTGGGGTCGACCGCACCCGAGACGAGCCCGCTGTGGGTCATGAAGTGCGGCGGGGAGTTCGAGAACGCCTCGAAGGTGTCGGCGCCCCGGGCTTTGGCCGCCTTGAGCCACCAGCGCTGGTTTCCGTCGGCGTACGGGTCCCAGTGATCGGGGTTGTCCGGGTCCCACCCGTCGGGCGCCTCGGCGCCGGACCGGCTCCAGTGGCCGGGTACGGCTGCCCCGGCGCGCATGTAGGGCTCGGTCTCCGGGCTGTCACCGCCGCCGATGTTGTAGCGGGCGATGGTGAGGCCGAGTCCTTCGGCGCCGTACAGGGCGTCGGCGAGCCGGTTGCGCTGGGCGTCGGGCCAGCCGCCCGTGACGTTGGCGAACCAGGCGAGTGCGGTGCCCCATCCCTCGAACGGCGCCTGCTGGTAACCGGGATCGAGACGGACGGGCACCGCTGCCGCCCGGTCGGGGGCGGCTGCGGCCGGAGGCGACGCCGCACCGCCGACGAGGAGTGCGGCGACGGTCGCGAGCGAGGTGGCGAGGGCGGTGCGCAGGCGGAGCCGGGCGACGCCCGGGGGCCTTCTTCTGGAACCGAGCACAGGTGGTCTCCTGTCGTGAGCGGGTGCGGGTGCGGGTGCGGGTGCGGGGGAGAGGCGCCTGGCTGCGCCGCGCTGGGACGGGTGGGGCGGCCGCAGGACCGTTTTCGGCAGTTTTCGGCATGAGCGCGCGCGAGCTGGACCCGCCAGGCAGCGCCTGATGTTTACGTAAACATCATGCGCTGCGGAGAGTGTCGAAGCGGTGGGTGGACATGTCAAGAGAACCGGCGAGTAGCGTGAGCGCCCGCCCTCTCGGTGCGCAGCGCTAACATCCGTACGGAGTGCACCACGCACTCAGCTCGGAGCAGGGGTTCGGAGGTCCGGTTCACATGCCGCGCGAGGTCGGAGCAAGATCACCGAGGTCCCGTCCGCTGCGTCAGTCGCCCTCCATGGCCGATGTCGCCGCGATGGCGGGGGTCTCGTCGCAGACCGTCTCCCGTGTGGCCAACAACCGGGAGAACGTGGACGCGTCCACCCGCGAGCGGGTGCTGGCCGCGATGAAGATGCTCGGGTACCGGCCCAACACGGCGGCCCGGGCGCTGGTCACCGGACGGTTCGGCACGCTGGGCGTCATCAGCTTCGACATCAGCGCCTACGGCAACGCCAGGACCTTCGCCGCCATCTCCGAGGCCGCCCGCGAAGCCGACCTGTTCGTGAACTTCATGGGAGCCCGGGCGCAGACCGGAGCCGCCGTGCGCCAGGCGTTCCAGCAGCTGATGGTCCAGTCGGTGGACGGCATCATCCTCATCGAGTCGCAGATCCTGGACACACCCGAACTCCGGCTGCCGTCCGCCGTCCCCGTGGTCTTCGCCGACGGGGACACCGGCCACCGCTACGCCAACGTCGACATCGACCAGGCCGAGGGCACCCGCAGCGTCGTGTCGCACCTGCTGGGCCTCGGTCACCGTACGGTCTGGCACGTCGCGGGGCCCCGTGACTCCTACGCGGCGCGCCGCCGGGCCGAGGCGTGGCACCGCTCGCTCAAGGACGCGGGTAGCGTCGTGCCACCGCTCCTCTACGGGGACTGGTCCGCGGCCTCGGGGTACCGCGCCGGACGTGAACTGGCCGGCCGCCCCGAAGTGACCGCGATCTTCGCCGCCAACGACCAGATGGCCCTCGGCGTCATGCGCGCCCTGCAGGAGGCGGGCCGGCGCGTGCCGCAGGACGTGAGCGTGACCGGATTCGACGACGTTCCCGAGGCCGCGTTCTTCCCCGCCCCCCTCACCACGGTCCGGCAGGACTTCGACGCCGTGGGCCGCCACTGCGTCACACTGCTGCTCGAACAGATCGGCGGCGAGACGGGCAGCCCGCGCCAGGCGTCGGTGGCGCCCGTCCTGGTGGTGCGCGAGAGTACGGCGGCCCCGGCCGGCTGAGGATGGGCCATCCTCAGGACGTCTGGGCTTTCGCCGCCCTGGCGGCGCGGCGCCCCGCCGCCACGGTGCCGAAGGTCTCGCGGTCGTCGAGGAAGCCCTCGAGGGCGAACGTGGCGGCTCCGAGGCTCACCGGGTTGTCCGGCACGGCGCTCCGCTGGAAGGTGAGCGCCTGGAGCGTCGCCGGTAGTGCGTGCGCCGCGATGACGTCGCGGGTCTGCCGCAGCAGCGGCTCGCCGAGCCGTTCGGCCACCCAGCCGCCCAGTACCAGGGTCTGCGGATTGAACAGGTTGAGGAGATCGGCCGCGGCCTCCCCCAGGTAGCGGGCGGTCCGCGCCACCGTTTCGGTGGCCACGGCGTCGCCCTCCGCCGCGGCGCGGGCGACGTTGGTGACGACGGCGTCCTCGTCGGGGTCCAGGAGGGGGCTTTCCGCGTCCAGTTCCCGTACGGTGCGGGCGACGCCCCGGGTGCTGACGTAGGCCTCGACACAGCCCTGCCTGCCACACCTGCACTCCCGGCCGCCGCGGACCAGGCAGGTGTGACCCCACTCCCCGGCGCTGTTGGTGGAGCCCCGGTACAGCGCTCCGTCGACCGCGATGCCCGCGCCGACGCCGGCCCGGAGGGTCAGTACGACGAGGTCGTCGACCTCGCGTCCGGCGCCGAACCACATCTCGGCGACGGTACCTGCCTTGAGCGGATTGTCCAGGTACAGGGGCATCGGGAGGCGCTCGGCGAGGAGGGAGCGCAGTGGCACGTCGCGCCAGGACCAGTAGGGCGAGAAGACGGACACGCCGCCCTCGCGCTCCACGAGGCCGGGGACGCTGACTCCCGCTCCGAGGATGCGCAGAGGCCCGCCCTGGGTCTCCGAGAGGCTTTCGACCCCCGCCACGATGGCGTCGACCACGTCGTCCGGGCGGACATCGGTCTGGGGCAGCGGCAGCCGTACGCTGCGCAGCACCGTCAGCGCCAGGTCGAACAGCTCGACCTGGACGGAGGTCTCCGCGACGTCGATCCCGACGAGCGCCCCGCGCTCCGCGTTGACCGCGAGACGTGCCCGCGGACGGCCGCCCTTCGAGTCCTCGTGGCCGGCCTCGCGGAGGACCCCGGCCTCCAGCAACTCCGCGACGAGGTTGGCCACGGTCGCGAAGGACAGTCCGGTCGCCGCAGCGATCTCCTGCCGGCTCACCGGGCCGGGGGCGGCGAAGACGCACCGCAGCGCGTCGAAGCGGTTGCGGCGGCGGATGTCCTGGGCGGTGCGTTTCGCCATGGGCGCGTGCGTCCTCTCCTGGCCTTGACCAAGACCGTCGTGTCGGGACCGAGCTTATTCCATGCGTTGGACGATGAGTATTTACATGAGTTAGAAGAACTCCTAGAGTTTCGTCGCACAAGAGAGGAGCGACACCATGCACCTGACCGCACTGCCGTGCGCGCCCGTGCCGGGACGCCTGACCGAGGGGCCCGTCTGGAATGCCGGACGCGGTGAACTGCTGTGGGTGGACATCACGGCGGGCCTCGTCCACCGGGCTCGGCTGGTGGCCGGCGACGACGACAGCGGTCTGCCGGACCTCGGGCCCAGGACGACCGTCAGCCTCGACCGGCCCGTCGGAGCGGTCGCGCTCTGCGCGTCCGGCGGGCTCCTCGCGGCCGCCGGAACGTCCTTCCTGCGGGTCGACGGCGCCGGGGTGGTGACGGAGTTCGCCGCCCCCGTCCTCCCCGACGACGGCACGCCGCGACGGTTCAACGACGCCAAGTGCGACCCCGGCGGCCGGCTGCTGGCCGGCACCATGGCCTACGACGCGACCCCGGGCGCGGGCACCCTCTACCGCCTCGACCCCGACGGCACCGTGACGACCCTGCTGAGCCCGGTCACCATCTCCAACGGCCTCGGCTGGAGCCCGGACGGCCGGCTGCTGTACTACGCGGACAGCCCGACGCATCGCGTCGACGTCTTCGACCACGACCCCGTCACCGGCGCCCTCTCGGCCCGCCGCCCCTTCGCCGACACCGGCCCCGCCGGCGTGCCGGACGGCCTGGCGGTCGACACCGAGGGCCGGGTCTGGGTGGCCGTGTGGGGAGCTGGGCAGGTCAGGGCCTACACCCCCGACGGCGCCCTCCACGCCGTCGTGACGGTCCCCGCCTCACAGGTGTCCAGCTGCGCCTTCGCCGGCCCGGACCTGGATCTCCTGATGATCACCACCGCGGCCGACGGGCTGACACCCGAGCGGCTCGCGACGGAGCCGCACGCCGGCCGGATCTTCATCTGCCGGCCCGGTGCCACCGGCCTGCCGGTCCCGCCCTTCGCCGACGACCCGGCGCAGTTCCCCGGGTCCTCCACCACCTCACACGACCCCCGAGGTTCCGCATGACGACCGACCCCCTGGTCCCCGCACTCGCCGTCGCACCCGTGATAGCGATCCTGCGTTCCCGATCGCCCCGCCACTTCGCCGCCACCGCCGACGCCCTCCACGAAGCGGGCATCCGGGCCGTGGAGTTCACCCTCACCACCCCGGGAGTCCTGCACGCCCTGCGCGAGTACGCCGAGTCCAAGCCGGCCGGTACCGCCCTCGGCGCGGGCACCGTGATGACCCCGTCCGACGCGATGCGCGCCGTGGAAGCCGGCGCCACCTACCTCATCACGCCGGCCACCTGCCTGGACGTCATCCGGGAGGCCCGCCGTCTCGGCGTCCCGGTACTCCCCGGCGCCCTGACGCCGAGCGAGATCGTGGCGGCCTGGCGAGAGGGCGCCACCATGGTCAAGCTCTTCCCCGCCTCGGTGGGAGGCCCGGAGTACCTGCGGGCCGTCCGGGCGCCGCTGCCGCACGTACCGCTCATCCCGACGGGAGGCATCGGCCTCGACCAGGCCCCCGCCTATCTCGCGGCGGGCGCGCGCGCCCTGGGCATGGGCAGCCCGCTGATCGGAGACGCCTGCGAGGGCGGCGACCTGGACGCGCTCCGGGAACGTGCCGCCACACTGCTGGACGGCATCCGCTCATGACCGCGCTCGTCACCCTCGGGGAGGCCATGGCCGTCCTGGCCGCCGACCGGCCCGGCCCGCTCGCCTCCGGCGCCTCGCTCCGCCTGGGCTTCGCGGGAGCGGAGGCCACGGTCGCCATCGGGGTCAGCCGCCTCGGCCACCCGGCGTCCTGGACCGGACGGGTCGGGGCCGACAGCGCCGGCACGATGATCCTCGACGCACTGCGCGGTGAGGCCGTCGACGTCACCCGCGCACGCGTCGACGACACCGCACCGACCGGACTCATGCTGCGCGAACGCCGCACACCGGACCACACCCGTGTCACCTACTACCGCCGCGGACTCGCCGGCGCCCGCCTCATCCCCGAGGACATCGACCCGGAGCTCGTCGCCCGGGCCCGCGTCCTGCACGTCACCGGCATCACCCCCGCCCTCGGCGACGGTCCGAGGGCCGCCGTACGGCGAGCCGTCGACCTCGCCCGCGCCGCCGGCGTCACCGTCAGCCTGGACCTCAACTACCGGGCCCGGCTGTGGACCCGTCAGGAGGCCGCGGCCGAACTGACCGACCTCGTCACCCGCGCGGACGTCGTCTTCGCCGGTCCCGAAGAGGCCTCGCTGGTCGTCCCCGAGGCCGACCCCGCCACCATGGCGCGCACCCTGCTCGACCTCGGCCCGCGCGAAGCGGTCCTGAAGCTCGGCGCCCGGGGGGCCGTCGCGGTCACGCACGACGGCGAGGCCGCCCAGGACATCGTGCCGGTCACCGCGGTGGATCCGATCGGCGCCGGCGACGCCTTCGTCGCCGGATACCTCGCCGGAATCCTCGACGGCACCCCCCTCCTGGGCCGGCTCCTGCTCGCCGCGACGTGCGGCGCCTTCGCGGTGGCCTCGTCCGGCGACTGGGAGGGCCTGCCCCGGCGCGCCGAACTGGACCTCCTCCACGGCGCGGACGTCACCCGCTGACCGGTGGGCCCCGCTCCACCCCGCTCCACTCCGCTGCACCCCCACCACTCCACCCCCACCACTCCACCCCCACCACTCCACCCACGAAAGACCAGCCATGAACCGATTCACAGGGCGAACCGCCGTCGTCACCGGCGCCTCGTCCGGCATCGGCGCAGCCAGCGCCGTACGTCTGGCCGCCGAAGGGGCCGCCGTCGTGCTCGCCGACATAGACGAGGCGGCGGGCACCGCGCTCGCGCGCAGGATCCGCGACGACGGCGGCCGCGCGGAGTTCGTGCCGTGCGACGTCTCCTCCGAACAGGACTGGCGCAGCCTGAAGGACCGCACGCACACGCTGTTCGGCCCGGTGGCCATCGTGCACAGCAACGCCTTCACCCACACGCCCGCGCCTGCCCACGAACTGCCCGGCAGCGACTGGGACCGTGACATGGCCGTCAACCTCAAGGCGCCCTACCTGGCCGTACGGACCTTCCTCGACGACCTGCGCGCCGCCCGCGGCTCCTTCGTCGCCACGTCCAGCGTGCACGCGCTGTGCAGCCTGCCGGGCTACCCGGCCTACGCCGCGGCGAAGGGAGGCATGTGCGCGCTCGTCCGCCAGCTCGCGGTCGAGTACGGACCGGACGTGCGGTTCAACTCCGTACTGCCCGGCCCCATCCTCACCGAGAACTGGCAGGACGTGGACGAGGAGGGCCGTCTGCTCTCCGCCCGTGCCACAGCCCTGGGACGGCTGGGCCACCCCGACGAAGTAGCGGCCGCCGTCGCCTTCCTCGCGTCCGACGACGCCTCGTACATCACCGGCACGAACCTGACCGTGGACGGCGGCTGGGCCGTGAAGAAGGAGTCCAAGTGAAGATCACATCCCTGAGGACCTACCTCGTCGCCCCCCGCTGGTGTTTCCTGCGCGTGGACACCGACGAAGGCATCACCGGCTGGGGCGAACCGGTCGTCGAGGGCCGTGCGCACACCGTCGCGGCCGCCGTCGAGGAACTGTCCGACTACCTGGTGGGCCAGGACCCGATGCGCATCGAGGACCACTGGCAGGTCCTCACCAAGGGCGGCTTCTACCGCGGCGGCCCGGTCCTGTCCAGCGCGGTCGCGGGCATCGACCAGGCCTTGTGGGACATCGCGGGCAAGGCGCTGGGCGTGCCGGTGTGGCAGCTGCTCGGCGGCCACGTCCGGGACCGGGCACGGGTGTACAGCTGGATCGGGGGCGACCGGCCGACCGACGTCGCGGAGCAGGCCGCCGCCCGCAAGGCCGAGGGCTTCACGGCCATCAAGATGAACGCCTCGCCCCAGCTGGAACTGATCGACACGCCGCGGGCCGTCCGCGACATCGTCGAACGGGTGGAGAGCGTGCGCGCGGCGGTCGGCGACGGCTTCGACATCGCCGTGGACTTCCACGGCCGCCTCACCCTCCCCATGGCACGGCGGGTGCTTCCCCTCCTGGAGCCGTACCTGCCGTTCTTCGTCGAGGAACCGGTGGTTCCCGAGATGAGCGCCCACATCGGCGAGGTCGTGCGCTCCACCAGCATCCCCATCGCCACCGGAGAACGGCTGTACTCCCGGTGGGACTTCAAGCCGGTGCTCCAGCAGGGGATCGCCGTGGCCCAGCCCGACCTCTCGCACGCCGGTGGGATCTCGGAGGTGCGTCGGATCGCGGCGATGGCGGAGGCCCACGACGTCTCCCTGGCGCCGCACTGCCCGCTCGGCCCGATCGCGCTGGCCGCCTGCCTCCAGGTCGGCTTCGCCACACCCAACCTGCTGATCCAGGAGCAGAGCCTCGGGATCCACTACAACGCCGGGTCGGACCTGCTGGACTACCTCACCGACCGCTCCGTCTTCCGCTACGAGGACGGTCACGTCGCCCTGCTCACCGCGCCCGGACTGGGCATCGATGTCGACGAGAAAGCCGTCGAACGCGCCGCCGAGGCCGGCCATCGCTGGCGCAACCCGGTGTGGCGGCGGGCCGACGGCTCCCTCGCCGAATGGTGACGGGGGAGGCACGGGCGGCTGCTGCACGGCGAACGGGCCGGCCAGGCCCTTCGCCCGTCCGCCGCTGTTCCCTCAGGACGTGAGGGACTCCAGCAGCCGTCGCGTCGCCGGGCCGTAGACCCCGGGCGGGTCGCCGCGCACGCCGTGCGTCGCCTGGAACCGAGCGACCGCGTCGTGCAGGTGCCGGTCGTAGCGACCTCGCTGGGGCATGCTCCACGCCCCGATCTGCGCGAGACGCCGCTGTAGTTCCTGGACCTCGGGCCCCGTGTCGTGCCGGCGGAGCGTCGGCCGGTCGGGGGAGGCCGACGGTGCGCCGGAGGACGGCGCAGTTTCCGGATGGTCCTGTCGCGGGGCGGCGCCGGACGTGGCTGCGGAGGGGGTGGACGACGTGGAGGGGGCAGCCGATGACGCGGTCCCCATCGGGCTCTGCCCGCCCGTGGGCGTGGTCCGTTCCGCACCGCCGGGGATCGCTTCCTGGGGTGGGGTCTGCCCGGTCGCCGCGTCCGGGGTCTCGTCCACGTCGAGTACGTCGAGCCGGCTCGCGGGGGGCGGAGATGCCACCCCCCGGGTGTCCTGGTCCCGGGAGAGCGCGTACGCACCCGCGATGGCCGCGGAGCCGATCAGGGTGGCCAGGGCCGTGGTGATGCGGAGCGGCCGACGCCGCCTGGTGGGCCCGTGCGCCCGGTGTCGTGCCGGCCCGGTCATGTCCACGGGCGGGCCGAACGCGTGGCCGTCGCCCGACGGGCGGCTCTCCCGCACCACCTGCGGTACGACCCACGTCACCGTGGTGGTGGAGGTGACGGCCGCCGGTTCGTCACCCGGTGCGGGTTCGCGCAAGGAGACGTACGGCCGGACCCACTCCCGGTCGAACTGCGCCGGGGCGGCGGCCGGGCCTGCGGTCGCGTCGTGATGCGCGATGCCACAGGCACAGCGCAAAGGGTTACCGCATCGTGGGCAGAAAGGGGTGCTCACCAAACTCCAGTCGGCTGTTCCGGGAAATGCAGAATGAGCCCTCGGCGCGCCACGTCGTACAACTCTTGAATTGTCGGGACCGTATGTCGCGGGTGCCCTTGTGGTCGTCCGCTGCGGGACGGCCGTGTGGTGAAGGAGGGAGTGAACGGTGAATCTACTGTGTGCGGAGCACCTGAATCCAGCCCAGTCGGGACCCAGTTGATAACGATCGGCTAAACGTGCGACCGGGGCCGCCCCGGACTCTCCTCATGGGAAACCACTACCCGGGGAAGCCCCGGGTGGAGGGTCTCGGCCGGATCGGCGCACCGTGACGCGGCACAGTGCCCGTGTCCTGAACTGCTCGATCCCCTGGTGTCGGGCGAGTCCGCACCACCGTTGCCCGCCTTGGGCTACCGGCGGGTACCGCAGCCCGTCCAGTAAGATCATCGGTGTTGACTTCCTTGCGTGTGTGTCTGATTCTGTTCGGTGCAAGGGTGGCCTCGGCCCTCTTGCCGAGGCGCCTCGCCCGGTGCGGTCGATGGTGCGCGGGCCCCGCGGCAAGTGCCAAGCCGGGGACGCCTTTCCCTGGT
Source organism: Streptomyces sp. NPDC048257 (assembly GCF_043201855.1). NCBI lineage: Bacteria > Bacillati > Actinomycetota > Actinomycetes > Kitasatosporales > Streptomycetaceae > Streptomyces > Streptomyces sp. NPDC048257. The sequence continues at coordinate 687,631 of NZ_JBICZI010000001.1, read as the reverse complement.
GCGCGACCGTGCCGCTCTTGATGGCGCTGCAGGGCGGCCTCCAGACCGGATTCCTCTGTGCATGGGAAATGCCGGTGGCTCGCGCTGCCCGTAAGAAAGCTGTCTGCATTTTATGAGGGAAGTTTTCGAATTCCCGCCGGAAAGAACTATCGGCGAGGGTGTCGTGTCCTGAACAATAGGGCGACTTTCCCTCCCCACCCAGGATGTCCTCACGTGTCGACGAATCATCCCTCTGTTGTGGGTCGAATGACCGACCAGCAACTGTGTGACACCATCCGCACCGCGGACCCGGCCGCCCCCTCGGCCGAGACCGAGCTGCGCCGGCGCCATGGCCCGAGGGTCGCCGCCTTCGCCCGAGCGGTGACCGGCGATCTGCGGCCGGCCCGGGACGCCGCGGACCACGCGACGGACCGGTTCCTCGGCATGCTGGCCTCCACGACCGACGCCCTGGACCGGCCTCCTCGCCTGGCGTTGCTGACGCTGGTGTCCGGGTCCGCGCCTCCCGCACCGTCCGCGCCTTCCGGGGCCGGACCGGACGAACGGGCCGGACGACCCGCCGGTGTCACGCCGGGGACGTCGACCGGTGCCGCCGATGTTCCGCTGGACCCGGCCCTGCAGTCGTTGGTCCGCAAGGGGTTCGTCACCCTGGCGCTCCGCACGCAGGCCGTCCTGTGGCACTCCGTGGTCGAGCGGGAGCCGGACGGCCATGTCGCGACGATCACCGGTGACCGGCCCGACGCCATACCGGACCTGGCTCACCGGGCGCTGGCCGCGTGCCGTGACGCCTTCCTGCGCGTCCACTTGCGCGCGCGACCCACGCCGCACTGTCCCGCGTACGCACGCATGCTGGATGCCGCCGCGGCGCGCGCGGACGTACGCGAGAACCCGGACCTGACGCGTCACGTCGACGGATGCCCCGGCTGCGCGGCCGCTCTGCGCGGCCTGGTCGCCCTCTGCGACACCCCGGGTCCGTTGCTGGCCGGCTCTCTGCTCGGCCCTGCCGGCCCCCTCTACCTCTCCGCGGCGGCCGGCGCGGGTGCGGGTACGGACGCGGACGCCGAGGACACGCTGCCCCTTCCGGTCGCGACCGCGGCCGCGGGCCGGCCGAAGCCGGCTGCCGGCGACCGGAAACTGTCCGTCTTCGTACGGAGGCCGGCCGGGCGGGTCTCCCTCGGCGTGGCGGCGATCGTGATCACGACGGCGGGGCTCGCGGTCGTCGTCCCTGCGGCCTGGGGGCCCGAGCCGCCCGCCGCGGCTCAGGGGCAGCCATCACCACCGCACGCCGGAGGAGCAGACCCGGGATCGCCGGCTCCGTCGGGGAGCAAGGGGCGGCCCTCCGCCTCCGCCTCGCCCCATCGGTCCCCGAGCACGTCCCCGTCCCCGACGGGGCCGTCGCCCAGCGACCAGCCCACGCCCGGCCCCACACCGACCGCGCAGGCCGCGACGACCGACCCCGTACAACCCTTCCGGGCCTCTGCGTACGTTCCGGCCGTCAACTCCGCCACCGGTCTGTGCCTGGACGTCCGCGGCGGCTCCTTCGCCAACGGCGTCGACGTGATCACCGCACGCTGCCGGGCCGGGGCACCGGTGCAGCAGTGGCGCCTCGATGAGAAGGGTCTCCTGCACAATGCCGCCAACCCGGGCTACTGCATGGACGCACGCGGGTCCGCAGGGGACGGCGTGGGGATCTGGTCGTGCTCGGCCTTCGGCAGGCCCGAGGGGAACAATCTGGTGTTCTCCACCGACGCGACGGGGCGCATCAAGCCTCGGATCGTGCCGGGCTACGCCGTGACGTCCGGGAGCGGCGAGCCCGGAGCACCCGTCTCCTTCGGTCGTACGGGGCCGGCGGCCGAGCAGCGCTGGAACGAGCCCACCGGCCAAACGCCTTCGAGCCGGTAGTCAAACAGATTCGGACATGTTCCAATGAAAATCAACAGCCCCGAGGTCTGTCGATGCCCGGCGTCTGCGGCCTGCGGTGCCGCACGGGCACCCGTCCCGCACCTTGCGTGCTGATGCCCTATGGCTACCCCAGGGGGCGTTCCGGCTGCCCTGGGGCGTCTCTGGAGGTCACGGGGGCGCATCAATCCGAAACCCCCGCTTCACACTGTTGACTTATGGCGGAAACAGCGCTTTTCTCTGTTGCATCAAGTTTGAAAACGGCCGACTGTGGCGGATTCCCCAGCGAGGGAATCGTCCCCTGGGGGCTCGCCGGCCGAGGTCGGACACCTCTGCCTCGAAGTCCCCAGGGACCCGCAGTCCCGGGCGGCGATCACGACGACCGCCGGACCGAACCCCACCCCACCGCACGTGCCCCACTGGTCGCCCGGAGCGACCCGTCCAAGCAAAGGGATCGACATGCTCACTCACCACCACCGCCGCCCGGTAGCGGCCGCGGCCCTGGGCCTGGCCACGATGCTCGTCCTGTCCTCGTGCTCCAGTGGTCAGGAGACGACGGGCGGGACCGCGGACGTCGGCAAGGTCGACGGGAAGATCTCCCTGACCTATCTGCAGAAGCAGGGCGACCAGGAGTACTTCATCGGCGAGGCCGCCGGCGCGAAGGCGAAGGCGAGTGAGCTCGGTATCGACCTGAAGGTGGTGAACCTGGGCAACGACGCGAACAAGACCGTGAGCGAGGCCCAGGCAGCCATCTCGCAGAAGAGCAACGGGCTGATCGTGGTCGTCCCCGACCCGGCCGTGGGCCCGCAGGTCGTACAGCTGGCGAAGACCGGCAAGGTGGCGCTCCTGACCTCGGACGACCAGATCTGCAGCACCGGCCCGGACCCCTCCGCCTGTGGTGCCGACGACCTGGTGCCCCGCATCGGCTTCAGCGGCGAGCAGATGGGCGGCGAGGTCGGCAAGCGGGCCGCCGAGGAATTCAAGAAGGCCGGCTGGAACCCGGCGGAGACGCGGACGATATCGGCCTGGAAGCAGGACGTCACCGTGTGCACCGACCGCGTCAACGCCTCGAAGAAGGCGTTCGCGGATGCCGCGGGCGCGCCGGTGCAGAACATCGACGTGCCGACGGACAACTCCCCGACGGGCGCTCAGGACAAGATCGCCGCGACGATCACCGCCAACGCCTCCGTGAAGAACTGGGTGGTCTGGGGCTGCAACGACGAGAACGTCCAGGGCGGGGTCACCGCCCTGGAGAACGCCGGCTTCAAGGCCGACAACGTGATCGGCGTCGGCCTCGGCGCCTACCTCGCCTGCAAGAACTGGAGCTCCGGCAAGCCGTCCGGCATGAAGGCCGCGCTCTTCATCAATGGCAAGGACGTCGGCGCCCTGGCGGTGCAGACGATGTTCGACAAGCTCAAGAACGGCAAGGACTTCCCCAAGGAGGCCTTCGCCCCGACCAAGATGGTCGACGCCTCCAACTGGAAGGACGCGGGCGTCACCTGCGGCTGATGCCGAGCCCGCGGCCAGGACGGGTACGGTCCGCCGCAGCGGCGGCCGTACCCGCCACCCGTCCAGACCACCACCGCCGACCAGCAGCGTCGCTGGAACGAACGCCCTACGTAACCCCAGCTTGCGAGGCCCCCATGACCACAGCCGGCACAGAGCCACCCGCCACCGCCCTTGATCCCGGTGAAGAGGTCTCCGTCGAGAACATCACCAAACGGTTCGGTGCGGTACAGGCGCTCAGCGGCGTCACGCTCAGCTTCCCCCGGGGCCGGGTGACCGCCCTCATGGGGGAGAACGGCGCGGGCAAGTCGACCCTGCTGAAGATCCTCACCGGTGACCACCAGCCCACCGAGGGGAGCATTCTCTGGGACGGGCGTCCGCGGACCCTGTCGTCACCGCACGACGCCCACAAGGCCGGGATCCGCATCATCCCGCAGGAGCCGGAGATCATCCCGCACGTCTCGGTCGCCGAGAACGTGTACGCGGGGGCCCTGCCGCGCACCGCCCTGCGCCGCCTCGACCGGGCGGAGCTGCGCCGCCGCATCACCGCGGACCTGGCCCGGCTCGGATTCGAGAAGGTCATCCACCCCGATCAGCTGGGATCCGAACTCACTCCCGCACAGCGCCAGTTGGTGGAGATCCTGCGGGCGCTGACCGGTGAGGCCAAGGTCATCGCTTTCGACGAGCCCACCTCCTCCCTCTCCGAGAACGAGGTCGAAGCGCTCTTCGGCCTGATCGACCGGCTCCGGGACCAGGGCATCGCCGTCATCTACGTCTCCCACCGCATGAAGGAGATCTTCCGCCTCGCCGACCGCATCGCCGTCCTGCGCGACGGCGCGGTCGCCGGTGTGCTGGAAGCCCGCGACACCAACGAGGGGGAGGTCGTCCGCCTGATGGTGGGCCGTGACCTGTCCTCCCTGTTCGTGCGACAGGACGTCGCCCGCGACGAGGTGGTCCTGCAGCTGGAGGGCGTCACCACGGACGACGTCAGCGGTATCGACCTCCACGTCCGTGCCGGAGAGGTGGTCGCCCTGGCCGGACTCATGGGAGCCGGACGCTCCGAGCTGGCCCTCGCCCTCGCCGGCGACCGGCCCGTCCGATCGGGTCGCGTCTCCGTCAACGGCCGCCCCCTGCGTCTGCGCAGCCCCCGGGACGCGATCCGCGCGAGCATCGGACTCGCCCCCGAGGAACGCAAGGCCCAGGCGCTGTTCCTGCACCGCTCCATCCGGGACAACACCTCCCTGGTGAGCCTGGACAGGCTGCGCCGCTGGCGCTTCGTCCAGAGCCGCCAGGAGAAGGCGGTGACGCAGGACTTCTCCGACAGGCTCCGGGTGCGCACCCCCTCGATCGAGCACGAAGTGCGCAAACTGTCGGGCGGCAACCAGCAGAAGGTCGTGCTCGCCCGCTGGCTGCTGCGCAAGCCCAAGGTCCTGATCCTGGACGAGCCGACGCGCGGGATCGACATCGGTGCCAAGGCCGAGATCTACCGCATCATCGCCGACCTGGCGCGGGAGGGGGTCGCCCTGCTGGTGATCTCCTCCGAACTACCCGAGGTCCTGGGCCTCGCCGACCGGATCGTCGTGATGCAGAACGGTCGCATCACCGGCGAGCTCAACCGGTCGGAAGCCACCGAGGAAGCCATCCTCAACCTCGCCATGGCCGACGACCTCGCCCCCGTCGCATCCGACCGACCGCACACCGACTCCGCCGATGGAGACGCTCGATGACCACCACCCAGACGCCGGCCACCACCGAGAACCTCCCCGCTCCGGCGCGGAAGACCGCAGGAGCCCTGCTCTCCTCGCTCGGCGGGCAGAACCTCAGCCTGATCGGCGCCCTCGTCCTCGTCCTGGCCCTGTTCGGGTTCCTCAACGACAACTACCTCAGCCTCGCCAACATCCAGGTCATCGGCGAGGCGGTGACGATCACGGGGCTGCTCGCCATCGTCCAGACGGTCGTGATCATCTGCGGCGGCCTCGACATATCCGTCGGCTCCCAGGCCGGCCTGGCCTCCGTCGTGAGCGCCATGGTCTTCACGTCCGGCGGATCCAACCCCTACCTCGGTATGGCCGCCGCGATCGGCATCGGCATCCTCGTCGGCGTGGTCAACGGCGTCGCCATCGTCTACGGCCGGGTCAATCCCACCATCGCGACGCTCGCGGGCCTGGCCGCCTACAAGGGGGTGGCCCAGCTCGTCTCCGACGGCCGCGCGCAGGGCTACGTCCTCAACGACCCCTTCTTCGTCTTCCTCGGCCGGGGGAAGATCGCCGGGGTGCCGGTGATGATCTGGATCCTGGTCGTCGTGGCGCTGGCGGTGCACGTCATGCTGAAGTACACGGACATCGGCCGCAACATCTACGCGATCGGCGGCAACGACACCGCGGCGCGCCTCGCGGGCATCAACATCAACAAGTACCTGGTGGCCGTCTACGCGCTCATCGGCGTGGTCGCGGCGGTCGCGGGCATCCTCCTGACCGCGCGGACCGGCTCGGGACAGCCCGTCTCGGGCAGTGAGGGCCTCGAACTCAAGGCCATCACGGCGGCGGCGCTGGGTGGCTGCGCGCTCAAGGGTGGCAAGGGCGGTATCGGCGGCACGCTCCTGGCCGTGGCGCTGCTCGGCGCGCTGGAGAACGGTCTGACCGTCGAGGGCATCAACACCTTCTGGCAGAACGTCGCCCAGGGCGCCCTCCTCGTCGCAGCCGTCGTCATCCAGCAACGCCGCAGCGGCGAACGGGCCGTCGGCCTGCCCCACTGACGCGGTGCGCACGACGGTTGTGCGGTCCGTATGACGAGGCCCGCCCCGGGAGGGGGCGGGCCTCGTCGGGCGCATCGGTTTCTCCGGCCTGAAACGCGATCAATCACACGGAGGGCGAGGGGGATCGGGGACAGGCCTTTCGGTGCGCGCCGCCGTTATTCGTCATGAGCTCGCGCGGACAAAAGAGCAGGGGACGGTCACCAGGGCTAGTCGATCGGATACGCATCCCGGCAAATCCGCCCTTCGGTACGCAGGTTCGGCGAAGGTACTGTGAACCCCTTGCCCACCCTTATTGGATGCAGTGTACAATTGATCTCTGTCTGGAATTCACTAGAGATCATTGGGTGGGACTGTGACGGAGTCGGCACCGCTGGCGGCGCAGCGGCGAGAAGTGATCCTCGATACCGTGCGCCGCAAGGGGGCGGTGCGTGTTGCCGCGCTCGTGGAGCAACTCGGGGTGTCCGACATGACCATCCGCCGCGACCTGGACGTGCTCGCGCGGGCCGGGTCGGTCGAGAAGGTGCACGGCGGGGCGGTGAGCACCTCCGGCACCACGGCCGACGAGCCCGGCTTCGAGACCAAGTCCACGCTCAAGTCGGCGGCCAAGGCCGCGGTCGCCGAAGCGGCAGCCCAACTGGTGCAGCCCGGAAGTGTCGTGGCGATCTCCGGGGGCACGACGACGTACGCCGTGGCCCACCGTCTGCGCGACATCGCGGGCCTGACCGTGGTGACCAATTCCCTGCCCGTCGCGGAACTGATGCGGTCGTTCGGGAGGGAGGACGGTTCCGCGGCCCCGACCCTGCTGGTCACGGGAGGGGCCCCCACCAAGTCCGCCTCCCTGGTCGGGCCGCTGGCGGATCAGGCGATCCGCTCCCTCCAGGTCGACCTCCTCATCGTCGGGGCGCACGGCGTGTCCGAGCGCGCCGGGGTGACCACTCCGAACCTCGCGGAGGCGGAGACCAACCGCACCCTGATCTCCGCCGCGACCCGGCTGGCCGTCGTGGCCGATCACAGCAAGTGGGGTGTCGTCGGGCTGAGCCGGTTCGCCGGCCTGTCCGAGATCGACTACTTCGTGTCCGACGAAGGACTCGCCGAGCAGGCACGCACCGTCCTCGGCGAGCAGGTCGGGCGGCTGATCCTGGCGGACACCCAGGAGGTGCGAGAGCCGAACGGCGCGCCCACGACAGGTGAAACCGCTCGTCAGGGCTCGAAGCGGTAGCCGAAACCGCGGACGGTGACGATGCGCTCCCGGCCGATCTTGTGGCGCAATCGCTGCACGTGCACGTCGACGATCCTGTTGTCGCTACTCCAGGGGGCGTCCCACACCTGCTCCAGCAGCGCGGTCCGTGACAGGACCACGGCGGGCTGCGCGGCGAACGCGAGGACGAGTTTGAGCTCGGTGGGAGTGAGGTCGAGCAGGCGGCCGGACCGCCGGACCGTCAGGCCCGCCGGGTCGATCCGCAGGTCACCGAATTCCGTCGCAGCCGTCCAGGAGGATGTCGTGGCCGCCGGGCAACCGGCGGCGCGACGCAGCGCGCACCGGATCCGCGCCACGAGGACCGGAATGTCCAAGGGCTTCGTGACGTAGTCGTCGGCGCCCGCCTCAAGACCCAGTACGACGTCCACCGGATCGGTCCGCGCGGAGATCAGCAGCACCGGAGTACGGCTCTCCGCGCGGATGCGCTGCAGCAGGCTGACCCCGTCGAGGCCGGGCAGGAGGACATCCACGACGGCCACGTCAGGACGCAGTTCCCTGAAGCGGACCAGCCCCTCGTCGCCGTCGACGGCCGCGTGCACCTCGTACCCGTAGCGCCGGAGGGCGAGCGATGTGGCCTCGCGCGACAGCCCGTCGGCCTCGACCAGCAGTACGGAGGTCACGGCCCGGCCCCCGCCCGCCCGCGCACGCCTCGTGTGTCGCCGGGAGCGGTGGTGGACATCGTCGTGGCCCCGCCCATCGTCCGCCTTCGCCCGTATTTATCCGGTGCCATACGCGCCGGCACCCCGAAATCGTTCAGAACTAAAGCGGCATTTCTGCGCTCATGTGATGGGGTGTCGCAAGTCTGACCACGCATCAGACGGGTGTCAAGCAATTGTGGTGGGCAAGAAGCCCGGGAAAGGGATTACGCTGCACGCCTCTTGGAACGTCGGGTAGCGGTGCAATGCATTCGCCGGCACCTCTTGGCCGCATATACGGCGTGGCGTTATGGTCCCCGGTGAGGGTCGAGCAACAGGAAAGTGGGGAACGGCGACGGTGTCGGAAGAAGGACGGCTCGTGGCCGGCCGCTACCGGTTGGTGCAGCGAGTCGGCCGCGGCGGCATGGGAACCGTCTGGCGCGCCGAGGACGAGCTCCTCGGACGGCAGGTGGCGGTGAAGAAGCTCCACGTCCCCCCGCACGTTCCGGACGACACGATCCGCACGCTCCACGAACGCACGCGCCGCGAGGCGCGCAGCGCGGCCCGGATCGCCCACCCCCACGTGATCGTGGTGCACGACGTGGTCGAGGACGAGGGCCTGCCGTGCATCGTGATGGAGTACGTTCCCTCGATCACTCTGGAGGAAGCACTGGAGGAGCGGGGTCCGCTCCCGACGGCCGAGGCCGCCAAGATCGGCCTGGCCGTCGTCGCGGCGCTGCGCGCGGCCCACGACATGGGCGTGCTGCACCGCGACGTCAAGCCCGCCAACATCCTGCTGGGGCACGACGGCCGGATCGTCCTCACCGACTTCGGCATCGCCGCCGTGAGCGGCACCGAGACGCTCACCAGGACCGGCGAACTGGTCGGCTCCCTGGCCTACCTCGCCCCGGAACGCCTGCGCGGCGGCGACGCCGGGGCCGCCGGCGACCTGTGGTCCCTCGGCGTCACGCTGTACCGGGCCGTCGAGGGCCGCCATCCCTTCGACCGGGAAGCGCCGATGGAGACGGCGTACGCCGTCGTCAGCGACCCGCACGCGCCGCTGGTCAGTGGGAGCACCCTCGCGTCCCTGATCGACGGGCTGCTCGTGAAGGAGCCGGAGCAGCGGACCGGCCTGACCGAGGCGCAGCGACTCCTGCGCCTCGCGGCGGGCGGCGAGAGCGCCGCGCGCGGCCCGTCTTCCACCCGGCTCCACCGCGGCGCCCGGGGCGCCCGCGCCACCCGGCGCCTACGCCGGGGCCTCCTGTGGTCCGGCGCGGCGGTCACGGCCGTGGCGTGTGCGGTGACCGCAGCACTGCTCTGGCCCGGCGCGCTCTTCGGCGACGGGTCCGTCTTCCGTTCAGGCGGTCAGGCAAGCACGGCAGCGCCGTCGCCACCCGAGGGCTACCGCCTCGAGGACGGCGGCGGCGGGGTGACCCTGCCGGTGCCCACCGGCTGGACGCGCGACGAGCTGGCGGGAGGCGAAGTCGCCTTCGTCGACCCGTCGGGGCTCCTCGGGCTGCGCGTCAAGGCCGACGCGTTCGCGGGCGCCGACCCGCTGGAACACTGGCGTACGACCGAGGAAGAGCAGACGCGCCGTGACAATCCCGGCTACGAGCGCGTGCGGATGACGACGAGCACCGTCCACGGCAGGCCGGCCGGGTACTGGGAGTTCACCTTCAACGGCAAGGTGCGCAAGTTCCGGGCGGTGGAGGTGGCTTTCGCCGACGCGGACGGCACGCAGTACGTCGTCTACTTCTCGGCACCGGACGCGGAGTGGGCTCGGCACCGGCCCGTCTTCGACGCGGCCGTCGAAGGGCTCCGACTACCGGCCTGAGCCCACAACTGAGCTCCGTGTCACCGTAGTTGCTGGTTCGTTATTCGAACGGGCGGTCTCTCCGCTGGTTCTCCCGCCTCCCTGACCAGTAGGGTCGCGGCAGCTTCGGCCACCGGGTGAGCGCCTGAGAGCGCAGCACCGGAAGGCCGGTCTCCGTCCGGACGCGCTCGCCCGGTTCCCCGCTGCGACCCGGCGGTCTCGGCCGGAGGCCTTGCCGGCTTATCCGTCCGGTCCCGTTCCGTCTTGCCGCCGGCCGCCGGCTGAAGTCCCCAACCCCTTTTCGCGCAAGGACGCATACCCGTGCCCCACGTCATATCGCTGTCATCCGCCGGCCGACCGGCCCGCCTCCTGATCGCCTGCACCACCGTCCTCCTCGTCGTCGGTCCGACCGCCGCCGCCCCGGCGGTCGCCGCCGATTCCGTGTCGTACGACTTCGAGTCCCCCTCCCAGAAGCTGCCGTTCATGGCGATCAACGGCTTCGGCCGTGTCCTCGTCGGGCCCGCGCCCGGAGGAAGGCCGGGGCAGGCCGCGCGCGTCAACACCCCCAACGACGGACGTTCGTTCAAGTCCGAACTGGTCATCAAGGGCCTGGACGCGGGCAGTCATCGCTTCAGCTTCGCCAACTACCTTCCCGGCGACTGGCAGGAGCGGGACCTCGACACCATCGTCGCCCAGTGGTTCAGCACGCAGGACGACGGCGGGGGCATCAAACCCGTCGTCGCACTCTCGGTCCACGGTGCCAACTGGCAACTGAAGGTGCACTGGATGACCAACGGTGAGATCCAGGAGACCGTCATCCCGCTCGGTGCTGCCCGTCCGGGCCACTGGAACCGATGGACCTTCGACATCACGTGGTCCTCCGCCGGCAGGCCCGGTTCGCTCGCCGTCACGCGGGACGGCGTCACCGTCGGTTCGCACCAGGGCGCCAACAACTACCACCGCGGCGATCCACCGCACTTCAGGATCGGCGCCTACCGCCCCAACTGGCGCCCGGAGAAGGGGCCGTCGAAGCGGGTCGGAGCATCCGAGGCGGTGCTCTTCATCGACGACATCGCCATCACCGGCACGGCCGCCGGTTCCCGACCGGACGACATCCATCCGACCGCACCCGGTGGTACCGCCTCCCCTTCGGAGTCACCGGCGCAGTCGCCCGGCCCCGCCCCCACAAGCTCGCCCTCCGCCTCCTCGTCCGGACAGAGCGGCGAGGCGCCCGCCGGCGGGGACACCACCCTTGGAGCGGCGGAGCACGAGGCGCAGAGCGACGTGATGCCACAAGGGAGCGCCGGACGGATCGGCGTGCTCGGGGGCGCCGTCGCCGGCGCCACGGCCCTGGCCGGCGGTGCTTTCGTCCTGATGCGGCGCCGCAACGCGACGCACGCGCCACGAAGGGGTCGCCGCCGGTCGCGCACCTGACAGGAGTGCACGTTGACTTTAGTTGTTTTCTGTTTACTCTTGTCGACGTATGGCTTGCCCTAGCCGCCGTACCGTACTCCGAGAGACGGGCACGTTTCCGTGAAGAGAACCACGACGAAGCTCGCGGACGGCCGCGAGCTGATCTACTTCGACCTCGACGAGAGCGCCGAGCGCGACGCGGTCGACCGGCGCCCGCTGGAGCCCGTCGAGAGCCGACCGGAGCTGCGTCTGGACCTGGCGACCGGCGACTGGGTCACGATCGCCTCGCACCGGCAGGGACGCATCCACCATCCGCCGACCGACGCGTGTCCCCTGTGCCCCTCCGGGGACGGGCACCACAGCGAGATACCGGCGGCGGACTACGACGTGGCCGTCTTCGAGAACCGTTTCCCCTCCCTGGCGGGGCGCGTCGGACGCTGCGAGGTCGTGTGCTTCACCCCGGACCACGGCGCGAGCTTCGCCGATCTGACCGAGGACCGCGCGCGGCTCGTACTCGACGCCTGGACGGACCGCACCGAGCGGCTGTCGTCCCTTCCCGGCGTCGAGCAGGTGTACTGCTTCGAGAACCGCGGCGCGGAGATCGGCGTCACCCTCGCGCACCCGCACGGGCAGGTCTACGCCTTTCCCTTCGTACCGCCGCGGACCGCCAAGATGATCGCCGTCGCCGGCACGCACCGGTCCGTCACCGGCGGGAACCTCTTCGAGGACCTGCTGGCCGAGGCCCGGGCCGCCGCATCGCGCGTGGTCCTGGCGGGGGAGCACTGGACGGCGTTCGTCCCCTATGCCGCCCGCTGGCCGTACGAGGTGCACCTCTACCCCCATCGCCGCGTCCCCGACCTCACCCACCTCACGGAGGCCGAACGCGCCGAGTTCCCCGGGATGTACCTGGAGCTGCTGCGCAGGTTCGACCGGTTGTTCCGTCACGAAGGGGAGCCCGCTCAGGCAGCCCCCACTCCCTACATTTCCGCCTGGCACCAGGCGCCGAAGGCCGGCGGCCAGGAACTGGCGCTGCACCTGGAGCTGTTCACCGTGCGCAGGTCGGCGGGCAAGCTCAAGTTCCTCGCCGGGGTCGAATCGGGCATGGACTCCTTCGTCAACGACGTGGCTCCGGAGGCCGCGGCCGCACGGCTGCGGGAGGTCGCGTCATGAGCCGGTACCTCGTGACCGGAGGCGCCGGCTACATCGGCAGCGTGGTCGTGGCCCACCTCCTCGAAGCCGGCCACCGCGTCACGGTGCTCGACGACCTGTCGACCGGCGCGCCCCAAGCCGTACCCGCGGGCGCCGAGTTCGTCCGGGGCGGTCTCGGGCACGCGGCCGCCCTGCTGTCCGCCGACCACGCCGCGGTCCTGCACTTCGCCGCCTCCTCGCAGGTGGCCGAATCCGTACGCGACCCGGACAAGTACTGGCGCAACAACGTGACCGGTTCGCTGGAGCTGATGGCCGCCATGCGGCACGCGGGCGTCCGCACCCTGGTCTTCTCCTCCACCGCCGCGGTCTATGGCGAACCCGAACGGCTGCCGATCGCCGAGGACGCCCGCACCGCGCCCACCAGCCCCTACGGCGCGACCAAACTCGCCGTCGACCACCTGATCACCGGAGAGGCCGCCGCCCACGGACTGGCCGCCGTGTCCTTGCGGTACTTCAACGTCGCGGGCGCCCACGCGGGCCACGGCGAGCGCCACGAACCCGAGTCGCACCTCATCCCGCTCATCCTCCAGGTGGCCCTGGGGCGACGCCCGCACATCGACGTCCACGGCGACGACTACCCCACGCGCGACGGCACCTGCGTACGCGACTACATCCACGTCGCCGACCTCGCCGAGGCCCACCTCCTGGCCCTGGAGGCAGCCCGTCCCGGCGAGCACCTCATCTGCAATCTGGGCAACGGCGAGGGCTTCACGGTCCGGGAGGTGATCGACTCCGTCCGACGGGTCACGGGCCGAACGATCCCGGAGATCCTCCGCCCCCGCCGCCCCGGCGACCCCGCCGTACTGATCGCCTCCGCGGACCGCGCGCGCGAGCGACTCGGCTGGCGGCCCCGCCGCACCCACCTGGACTCCATCGTGGCCGACGCCTGGGCCTTCGCACGCGAGGTGACGGTATGAAGGAGACCTTCCGGCGCATCTACGGCGCCTACCCGGAGGGCGTCTGGGCAGCACCCGGCCGGGTCAACCTGATCGGCGAGCACACCGACTACAACGACGGCTTCGCGCTGCCCATCGCCATCCCCCAGCACACCCTGGTCGCGGCGCGACGGCGACAGGACGGCCGGTTGCGGCTGCACAGCGCCCAGGGCGACGGCCCGGTCATCGACCTCGACCTCGCCCACCTCACCCCCGGAGCCGTCACCACATGGGGCGCCTACCCGGCGGGGGTCGTCTGGGCGCTGCGCGAGGCCGGACACCGGCTCGGGGGCGCCGACGTGCACGTCGACAGCACGGTGCCCACCGGCGCCGGCCTTTCGTCCTCCGCCGCACTGGAGTGCGCGGTCGCCTTCGCCTACAACGACCTCTACGGCCTGGAGCTGAGCGCATCCGCCCTCGCTCTGATCGGCCAGCGGGCCGAGAACGGCTTCGCCGGCGTGCCGTGCGGGGCCATGGACCAGTTGGCCTCCGCCTGCTGCACCGCCGGTGCGGCCCTGCACCTGGACATCCGCGCCGGCGCCCACGAGCAGGTCCCGTTCGCCCCGGAGGCGCAGGGAATGAGCCTGCTGGTCGTCGACACCCGCGTGAAGCACGACCTCGGGGACGGCGCGTACGCCGCCCTGCGGGCCGGGTGCGAGCGGGCCGCCCGCCTGCTCGGGCTGGCGGCACTGCGCGACCTCACTCCCGAGGACCTGCCCCGGGCCGCGAAAGCCCTCCCGGCCCACCTGGTGCCCCTGGTCCGGCACGTGGTGACGGAGAACGCACGGGTCACCGAGGCCGTCTCGCACCTCCGGGCCGGACACCTGGCGGCGCTGGGGCCGATCCTCACGGACGGCCACGCATCGCTGCGCGACGACTTCCGCATCTCCTGCGCGGAGAGCGACCTCGTGGTGGACACGGCCCTTGCGCACGGAGCGCTCGGGGCGCGCATGACCGGCGGCGGTTTCGGAGGGTCGGTCATCGTGCTGGCGGAGGAGGGCCGGGCGGAGGTGATCGGCGCCGCCGTCACCACTGCGTTCCGTGCGGCCGGGTACCAGGCTCCGCACCTGTTCCCCGTCTCCCCGGCCGCCGGCGCCCGGCGCATCGTATGAGAACGCGGTGAGGCCGAACCCCGGCGACGTAGACTGTGCGTTCGTGAGGAATGCCGTGTGACTTTGACGGCGCACACGGGCGGCGCGCAGAGGAACGGGGACGAGATCGTGACCGAGGCAGCACGCCTTGCACCCCAGCGGAGGGCACTCATCCTCGACATCGTGCGCCGCGACGGCGCCGTACGGGTGGCCGATCTGGTGGAACAGCTGGGCGTCTCCGACATGACCATCCGCCGCGACCTCGACGTGCTCGCCCGCACCGGCTCCCTGTCGAAGGTGCACGGGGGCGCGATCAGCGCCTCCGTCACCACGGGAGACGAACCACCCTTCGAAACGAAAGTCGGTCTGGAGTCGCGGGCCAAGTCGGCGGTGGCCGAGGCGGCCGCCGCTCTCGTGAAGCCGGGCAGTGTCGTTGCCATCTCCGGCGGGACGACGTCCTACGCGGTGGCCGCCCGGCTCCGGGACGTCCCGGGTCTGACGGTGGTGACCAACTCCCTGCCGGTCGCCCAGCTGCTGCGGCCCACGGGGGCCGAGCCCGGCCCCACGGGCCCCACGCTGCTCCTGACCGGCGGCACTCCCACCAAGTCGGCTTCCCTCGTCGGACCTCTGGCGGACCAGGCGATCCGTTCCCTCCAGGTGGACCTGCTCATCATCGGGGCCCATGGCGTCTCCGAACGCGCCGGCGCGACCACTCCGAACCTCGCGGAAGCCCAGACCAACCGCGCGCTGATCGACTGCGCCACTCAGGTGGCCGTGGTCGCGGACCACACCAAGTGGGGCGTCGTGGGTCTCAGCCGGTTCATCGCGCTCTCGGAGATCGACTACTTCGTCTCCGACGACGGCCTCGACGCCGAGGCGTGCTCCGTCCTGCGAGATTCGGTGGGACAGCTGATCCTGGGCACCACCCAGCCGTAGGCCCCGGCCGGCCCACTCCGCTCCCGGCGGGCCCCGTCGGCGCACTCCCTTCCCCGCTGCTGCCCGCGGGAACATCCACGCGCGTGACGGACACCCGGAGGGGACTTGCCATGTCCGTGATGTTTACGCAAACATTCAGGAGTGGCGACAGCCCCACGGCGCGATCCGCGCATCCCTGCTCAGTTGAGGAGCACGCGCATGCCCCTTCTCCAGATCGAAGACGACGGATTCCGGCTCGACGGCGATTCCTTCCGCATCCTCTCGGGCGGACTGCACTACTTCCGCGTCCATCCCGACCTCTGGCGCGACCGGCTGCACAAGGCCCGTCTCATGGGGCTCAACACGGTGGAGACGTACGTACCGTGGAACCTCCACCAGCCGCGGCCCGACGAGTTCCGCCTGGACGGCGGCCTCGACCTGCCCCGGTTCCTCGACCTCGCCGCCGCCGAGGGGCTGCACGTACTCCTGCGGCCCGGCCCCTACATCTGCGCCGAATGGGAGGGGGGCGGCCTGCCCTCGTGGCTGCTGGCCGATCCCGCCATGCGGCTGCGCAGCCGCGACCCGCGCTTTCTCGCCGCGGTCGACGACTACTTCGGCCGGCTCCTGCCCCCGCTGCACGACCGGCTCGCCACCCGGGGCGGGCCGGTGCTCGCCGTGCAGGTGGAGAACGAGTACGGGGCGTACGGCGACGACACCGTCTACCTGGAACACCTCGCCGACTCCCTGCACCGCCACGGCGTCGACGTCCCGCTCTTCACCTGTGACCAGCCGGCCGACCTGGAGCGAGGGGCGCTTCAGGGAGTGCTCGCCACCGCCAACTTCGGCAGCCGGTCGGCGGCACACCTCGCCACTCTGCGCACCGCCTGGCCGTCCGGGCCGCTGCTCTGCACGGAGTTCTGGATCGGCTGGTTCGACCGGTGGGGCGGCAACCACGTCGTCCGCGGCGCGGAGCAGGCGTCCCAAGAGCTGGACGAACTGCTCGCGACGGGGGCCTCCGTGAACTTCTACATGTTCCACGGCGGCACGAACTTCGGCTTCATGAACGGCGCCAACGACAAGCACACCTACCGGCCGACCGTCACCTCCTACGACTACGACGCCCCCCTCGACGAGGCCGGCGACCCGACCGAGAAGTTCGCCGCCTTCCGCAAGGTCATCGCCAAGTACGCCCCGGTCCCGGCGGAGTTCCCGTCCCCGCGCGCGGCGAAGTTCAGCCTGGATGCGGTGGAGCTGACCGAGAGCATCGGTCTGCTGGACGCCGCGCCGGCCCTCGGGGACGCCGTCGCCTCGCGCCGTCCGCTGACGATGGAGGAACTCGGGCAGGACTACGGCTTCGTGCTGTACGAGGCGGACCTGCCGGATGCCGGACCCGCCCTGCTCGAACTGGAGCAGGTGCGCGACCGGGCCCAGGTCTTCCTCGACGGCCAGCCCGTGGGGGTGCTGGAGCGGGAGGGCCACGAGCACTCCCTCACCTTCACGGTCCCGAGGCCTGGCACCGTCCTCACCGTTCTCGTTGAGAACCAGGGGCGCGTGAACTACGGCCAGGGCATCCACGACCGCAAGGGGCTGCTCGGCGGCGTTCTGCTGAACGGGTCCCCGCTCGACGGATGGACCAGCCGTCCGCTGCTGCTCACCTCGCTCGAAGACCTCCCGTTCGGCGTCCGGTCGTCCACGCCGACCGGACCGGCCTTCTACCGTGGCACCTTCGACGCGGACCGGACGGCCGACACCTTCCTCCACCTCGACGGCTGGACGAAGGGCAGTGTCTGGGTCAACGGCTTCGCCCTGGGCCGCTACTGGTCCCGCGGTCCCCAGCGTTCGCTGTACGTACCCGGTCCGGTGCTGCGCAGGGGCGCGAACGAAGTCGTCGTACTCGAACTGCACGCGCCCGGCCGCGCACGAAAGGTGGCCTGCCGGGAGGCGCCCGACCTGGGCCCCGTCGAGGACTGACCCGCCCCGGGCGGCCGTGAGGGCCGTGTGAACCCACGCCGTGGGTTCACACGGCCCCGCCGGTGCCGGTGCCGGTGCCGGTGCCGGGGCGAGGGCGCGACGGGTCAGACGGCCGCGCGCCGCCACTTCTGGTTGTCGCCGCCGTTGCACGTCCACTGGACGAGTCGCGCGCCGTCGGCCCAGGAGTGGTTCGCGACGTCGAGACACTTGCCGCTGTGCTGGGCGACGAGCCGCATGCCGGTCGGGCCGGCCTGGGCCGTCTTCCACTTCTGTCCGGGCGCGTCGCCGCAGGCGGTCTGAACGACGGCGGCGGCGTCATCGGGGGACGCGTCCCGTACCGCGAGACACTTCCCGCTGTGCCGGAGCATGATCCGCACCGTGCCGTCTCCCACGCCCTGGAACCACACCTGCTGGTTGACACTGCCCGCCGCGCAGGCCCACTGGATCAGCGCCGCACCTTCGGCCACCGACCAGTCGGCGGCGTCGGCGCACTTGCCGCTGTGCGCGGCGGTCAGGGTGTTCCAGTCCCCGGTGCCCCGCACGGTTCCGGCTTCCGTGGAGATGATGATCTGGGGGTAGTAGTCCATGGACAGGGTGGTCCTGGTCGGGAACTTCAACGGGAGCCAGACGTACTGCGAATCGTTGACCGTGCCGCCCATCGAGTTGCCCCAGCGGTCGCCCATGTACAGGTGGGTGGTGGCACCGGAGGTGCCCTCGACGGGCAGTACGAAGGCCGTCTGGGAACCGTAGGTCCTGCCGTCCCCCAGGTCCCGCAGCGGGCTCCACGTGCCGGTGACGCTGTCCGCCGTGCCGTACTTCTGCTGGTTGGGGGACCAGCCGGTGGCGCCGGACGTCACCAGGAAGTAGACGCCGTCGCGCTTGAACAGGGCCGGAGCTTCGCGCGACTGGCCGGCCCACAACCTCTGCACCCGGGTCTCGACACCGGTGTAGTCCGCGGTGAGCCGGTAGACGTGCAGGTCCGCGTTCTCGTTGGCGGCAGAGATCATGTAACCGGTGCCGTCGGTGTCCACGAAGGTGGTGATGTCCCGGGACATGTGACCCAGCGGCCGGAGGCTCCCGCGCCAGGAGTAGTTCCCGTCGACCGTGGAGGAGACGGCCACCGCGGCTCGGGCCTCGCTGTAGTCGGTGGCGCTGCCCTCCTTGTGCATCCACATGACGAACTGTCCGGTGGCGCGGTTGTGCATCACCTTGGGACGCTCGATGTTGGCGGTGGCCAGCTCCGGGTCGGTGGCCTGGGACAGGACGTGGCCGCGGAACTCCCACGTCTTGAGGTCGGTGGAGCGGTAGGCGGAGACGTACCGGAAGCTGTTGTCGGGGTTCCGGTCCTCTCCGAACCAGTAGTAGTAGTCGTCCACCTTGATGACCCCTCCGCCATGGGCGTGGACGGGCCGGCCGGCGGGGTCGGTGAACTGCGTCGCGTTGACGACGGTGACGGGGGAGGGGGAGGCCGCGGCGGTGCCGAGACCGCCGAGCAGACTCGCGAACAGGGCCGCCACGACGGCGAACAGGGCTGCAAGGTGCGGGGGGTGACGTCGCATGGATACCTCTGGCTGGCTGGCGTGCGGGTGAGAGGTGTGCGTGCGGGCAGGGTGTGCCCACGCTTCGGACCCGGCGGTGACGCCGACCCCGGTGACATCGGTGTTCCGCCTCTGTAATGTTTACGTAAACACTCAGTGGCTGGCTGCGAGTCTGGGAGCCGCGCCGGGGCCTGTCAAGCAGTCGGACGTGAAACGTCACAACCGGCGCGGGGCGGCGCTCCTGCGCCCAACATCACTTGGGACGCCCCGGGTTGGATGCGGCGGCCGCGGCCGGCTGCTCGTGACGACGCCTCGCCGGGCGGACAACGCCGTCCGGCGGCTACTTTTTCGGCCGGGCGGGCGCAAGATGCTTGACGCTCCCAGGCGGGAGTGTCACCATCGCGCTACCGATGATTACGTAAACATTTCTCATCAGGTCCTGCCCCATGAGGCCGATTCCGGCCCGGAGGCCGTCATCTCATCCCTCCGTTGCGGACCTGTAGGTCACTGACACAAGGACCAAGGACCCACCATGACGCTCCTGCCGGCACCGGCAAAAGCAGTCCCCCCACCCCGTTCCCGTTCCCGTTCACGCGCACGCCGGAACGCCCTCGTCGGCTGGGGGTTCGCCGGACCGTTCGCAGCGGTGTTCGCCCTCGTCTTCCTGGCTCCCATCGGGTACGCGTTCTACCTCAGCCTGATGCGCGACCGTCTCATCGGCGGTACCTCCTTCGTCGGCGCGGACAACTATCTCCAAGCGCTCACCGATGCGCGGTTCTGGGAGGGGTCGGCCCGGGTCGGGCTGTTCCTGCTCGTCCAGGTACCGCTCATGCTGGGGATCGCGTTGCTGGTCGCGCTCGCCATCGACAGCGGCCGGCTGTACGGCAAGGCCTTCTTCAGGGTGGCCGTCTTCCTGCCCTACGCCGTACCGGCCGTGGTGGCCAGCCTGATGTGGGGGTTCATCTACGGCGCCAGGTTCGGCCTGGTGGGCAACCTGAACGACGCGTTCGGCCTGTCCCTGCCGGATCCGCTTTCCCCCTCACTGGTGCTCGCCTCCATAGGCAACGTCGTGACCTGGGAGTTCGTCGGTTACAACACCTTGATCTTCTACGCCGCCCTGAAGGTGGTTCCGCGCTCCCTCTACGAGGCTGCGGCCATCGACGGCGCAGGGGAGTGGCGCATCGTCACCGCGATCAAGCTGCCGGCCATCCGCAGCGCGGTGGTCATCGCGACGATCTTCTCGATCATCGGCAGCTTCCAGCTGTTCAACGAGCCGAACATCATGCAGAACCTCGCGCCCAACGCGATCACGACCGACTACACCCCGAACCTCTACACGTACTCGCTGGCCTTCTCCGGGCAGCAGCACAACTACGCGGCGACCATCGCCATCGTGATGGGCGTCTTCACCGCGGTCATCGCCTACGCGGTCCAGCTCCGCGGCATGCGGAAGGGCTGAGCACATGATCACGGACCCCACCGGTGCCTCCTCGGACACGATGGAGCGCACCGTCCAGTCCGGCGCCGACTCGAGCAGCGCCGCCGCTGGATCGCACAGGCCCCCGGCCACCGAACCGCCCCGTCCGTCGCCGTCGCGTCGCCGCCGGCGGTCCCACACCCCGCTCGACCCCAGGCCCAGCATCCCGCTGACCCTGGTGACCGGGCTGGTCCTCGTCTACACCCTCCTGCCCCTCGTATGGCTGGTCATCAACGCGACCAAGGACCAGGAGGACCTCCTCGACTCCTTCGGCCTGTGGCTCGGCAAGGACTTCCAGCTCTGGGACAACATCTCCCGCACGCTGACCTACGACGACGGCGCCTTCGTCCGCTGGACGCTGAACACACTGCTGTACGTCGCCGCCGGCGCGGGCGGTGCGACACTGCTCGCCGTCCTCGGCGGATACGCGCTGGCCGTATACGAGTTCCCGGGCCGCCGCGCCGTGTTCGCCGTCGTCATCGGGGCCGTGGCCGTCCCCGGTACGGCCCTCGCCGTCCCCACGTTCCTGATGTTCAGCGGCATGGGCCTGGCCAACACCCCCTGGGCAGTGATCATCCCCTCCCTGGTCTCCCCCTTCGGGCTCTACCTGATGTGGGTGTTCACCGCCGAAGCGGTACCTTCCGAACTGCTCGAAGCCGCCCGCATCGACGGCGCCGGCGAGCTGCGCATCTTCTTCCGGATCGCCCTGCCGCTGCTGATGCCGGGAACCGTGACGGTGCTGCTCTTCTCCATGGTCGCGACCTGGAACAACTACTTCCTGCCGCTGATCATGATCAAGGACCCGGACTGGTACCCGCTCACCCTCGGTCTCAACGCGTGGAGCGCCCAGGCCAGGACCGCGGGCGGCGAGCCCGTGTTCGACCTCATCATCACCGGATCCCTGCTCACCATCGCGCCGGTCGTCGTCATCTTCCTCCTGCTCCAGCGCTACTGGCAGTCAGGTCTGGCCGCCGGCAGCGTCAAGGAGTGACCCGCCCGGCTCCGCGCCTCGCCCCGACCCACCTCATCCGCACACCGAATCAGGAGCACCACCGATGAGAACGAACAGCCGCCGCCGGATCTTCGCCGCCGTAGCCGCGACGTGCGCCCTGACCCTCGGCGCCACCGCCTGCGGTTCGCCGGAGCCCGGGGCCGACAGTTCCGCGAAGGACGTGGCGTCAGCACTCGAAGCCGGAGGCAAGGTGACGGTGTGGGCGTGGGAGCCCACCCTGAAGAAGGTCGCCGCCGACTTCGAGAAGAAGTATCCGAAGGTGGACATCGAGCTCGTCAACGCGGGCACGGGCGACAAGCAGTACACCGCGCTGCAGAACGCCATCGCCGCCGGCTCGGGAGCCCCCGATGTGGCCCAGGTCGAGTACTACGCCGTCGGCCAGTTCGCCATCGGCAAATCCCTGGAGGAGCTCTCCCCCTACGGCGCGTCCGCCCACGACCAGGCCTTCACCACCGGCCCCTGGAGCGCGGTGAAGTACGGCAAGGGGATCTACGCCCTCCCCATGGACTCCGGGCCCATGGCGCTGTTCTACAACAAGAAGGTCTTCGACCGGCACGGCGTCCCCGTGCCGACCACCTGGGACGAGTACGTCGAAGCGGCGCGCGCCCTGCACAAGGCGGACCCGAAGCTCTACATCACCAACGACACCGGGGACGCCGGCGCCACGACCAGCCTGATCTGGCAGGCGGGCGGGCGGCCGTACAAGGTGGAGGGCACCGATATCGGCATCGACTTCGGTGACACCGGGACGGCCCAGTACGCGGGTACCTGGCAGAAGCTCATCGACGAGCGACTGCTCGCCCCGGTGAGCTCCTGGAGCGACGAGTGGTACAAGGGCCTGTCGGACGGCAGCATCGCCACCCTGTCCATAGGCGCCTGGATGCCCGCCAACTTCGCCTCCGGCGCTCCCGCCGCCTCGGGGGACTGGCGCGTGGCACCGCTTCCCCAGTGGACCAAGGGCGCCAAGGCGGGTGCGGAGAACGGCGGCAGCTCCCTCGCCGTGCCGAAGGCCTCGAAGAACAAGACGCTGGCCTACGCCTTCATCGAGTACGCGACCACGGGAGCCGGCGCCACGGCCCGCGTCTCCGAGGGCGCCTTCCCCGCCACGCGGGCCGACCTGGAATCGCAGGCCTTCCTGGACACCCCGTTCCCCTACTTCGGGGGACAGCAGGCCAACCGGATCCTGGCCGACGCGGCTCGTGACGTCTCCGCGGGCTGGTCGTACCTGCCCTACCAGGTGTACGCGAACTCGGTCTTCAACGACACCGTGGGCAAGGCGTACGTCTCCTCGACGACGCTGGGCCAGGGACTGGAGGCCTGGCGGGCCACCAGTGCCAAGTACGGCACCGATCAGGGCTTCACCGTCGCCAAGTAGCAAGGCCCGCAGAGGATCGGCGGCCGGGCGGGGCCATGGAGCCCGCCCGGCCGCCGAGGCTCCTCCGGGTGCTGCTTCGGCTCACATGACCCGCATGATGTTTGGATATGTTGGTTCAGTTCCCTTTCTGATGGATTGCAGGCAGGATGTTCCACGTGAACTACCACGCCGCGCAGGGCCGTTACACCTCCATGACCTACCGTCGCGCCGGACACAGTGGTGTCCGGCTGCCTGCCGTGTCGCTGGGCCTGTGGCACAACTTCGGCGACACCGTGCCGCTGGAGGTGCAGCGGGCAGTGCTGCGCCGGGCCTTCGACCGGGGCGTGACGCACGTCGACCTGGCGAACAACTACGGCCCGCCGTACGGGAGCGCGGAGCGCAACTTCGGCTATCTGTTCGCGCAGGACTTCCGGCCGTACCGGGATGAGCTGTTCATCGCGTCCAAGGCGGGCTACGACATGTGGCCCGGGCCGTACGGGAACGGAGGCGGCCGCAAGTACCTGCTGGCGAGCCTGGACCAGTCGCTGCAGCGGATGGGTCTGGCGTACGTGGACGTGTTCTATTCGCACCGCCACGATCCCGAGACCCCGCTCGAGGAGACCATGGGGGCGCTGGACACGGCGGTGCGCTCCGGCAGGGCGCTGTACGCCGGCATCTCCAACTACCCGGCCGAGCGGCACCGCGAGGCGGTGGCGATCCTGCGCGAGCTGGGCACGCCGGTACTGCTGAACCAGGCCCGCTACTCGATCCTCGACCGCACCCCGGAGGACGGGCTGCTGGACGCGGTGGGCGACACCCGAACCAGCCTGATCGCCTACTCACCACTCGCGCAGGGCCTGCTGACGAACCGCTACCTCTCCGGCGAGGTGCCCGTCGGGTCACGGATGTCGGTCGGACACTTCCTCAAGGAAGAGGCGCTGACCGGCGCCAAGCTGGAGCGGCTGCGGACCCTGGCCAAGCTGGCCGAGCGTCGCGGACAGAGCCTGGCACAACTGGCGATCTCCTGGGTGCTGCGCGACCCCCGGGTGGTGTCGGTGATCATCGGCGCGAGCAGCGTGATCCAACTGGACCAGAACCTCGACGCGCTGCTCGGCGGGCCGCTGTCCGAGGAGGAGCTGGTGGAGATCGATCTGCTGAGCCGCTGACAGAGCCGTGTGGTCGCGGACGGGATCGGGCGGCTCACCCGCCGAGGAGTACCGTCGCCCGCTCCGTGCGCAGGTGGAGCGCCCCGCGGCCCGGGCGCTGCGTCGACACCAGTCCCGCGTTCCGTAGCGCGCCCAGACGCTGGGAGACCGCGCTCGGCGTGACACCGAGGCGGCTCGCGAGGGCCGGGGTCGTCAGAGGTTCGGCGAGGGCGGTCGGCAGCGCGGCGCGCGTGGGACCGAGGAGACCCGCGGCCACACCTCGGCGGACACCACCGCCTGCCAAGCGGCGAGGAGTACCCCGAGGGCCGCGATCCGCAGCACGCCCCAGCGGAACGCTTCGCGGAGGCGGCCGCGCCCGGGGGACGGGGGCTTCGGCCGGATCCGGGCCGGGCGGCGGGAGGTGGTCCGGCCCGGCCGGCGCGGTCGTGAGAGCGGTCACGCGGCGGCCGCCCGGTCAGGGCGCGCAGCCGCGGGGCCGCTTCCTCGCCGACCCGGAACACCTCTTCGAGGTGCGGGTAGCCGGAGAGCACGAACTCGTCGATGCCCAGGGCCCGGTACTCGGCGAGCCGCGCGGCCACCGCGTCGTGCGCGCCGACCAGCGCGGTCCCGGCGCCCTCACGGACCAGGCCGATGCCCGCCCACAGGTTCGGGGCGACCGTGAGACGGGCGGCGTCCGCGACCCCGCCGTGCAGTGCCGTCATCCGGGCCTGCCCGGTGGAGTCCATGCCGGCGAACCGCTCCCGGCTCGCCCGCACGGCCTCCGGCTCGATCCCGGCGAGGATCCGGTCCGCCTCCGACCAGGCCTCGGCGGGTTCCCGAATGTTGGCCCATTTCGTTCCGCATTCCGGGATCGCCGGTGAGCTCGAAGAACGTGCCGACCGTCAGCCGGAGCGGAGGCCGCGCCCCGGAACGCCGTGCCGAACCGCGGGCGGCGCCGGAATGCGGGCGGCTTCCGTCACCGCGCGGTGGTCACAGGAACCGGCGGATGGGGGTGACAGCAAGCTCTCGCAGGCGTTGCGCCGCAGAGCGGTGGTTCCAGCGCGCCGGATCCATCTGCTCGCTGACCTGCAAATCCTCGTCGAAGTGGCGATCGAGGGTCGCGGTGAAATCCTCGTCCAGGACCGCGAGCATGACCTCTTCGTCGTGGTCCAGGGAACGGCGGTTGAAATTGGTGGAGCCGATGAGTGCCGCGATCCGGTCGACGGTGATGACCTTGGCGTGCATCATCGTCGGCTGGTACTCGAATATCTTCACCCCGCAGGCGAGGAGGTCCGCGTAGAAGTTCTGACCGGCCAGCCGGCAGACCCGCTTGTCGGTGTGGGGGCCGGGCAGGAGTATCTCGACCTCGATGCCCCGACGTGCTGCTGCGCACAGCAGCTCGATGAAATAGGCGTCCGGGGCAAAGTAGGCGGTGGACAAGCGGAAGCGGTGCTGGGCGGATTCGATGGCGACCCGCATCAGGGTCTGCATGTCCTGCCAGCCGATGCTGGCCGAGCCCCGGACCACCTGCACCACTGCGTCGCCCTGGGGTGTGTGGCCGGTGAAGCGGTCCCGGTCGTCGAAGAGGGTGTCGTGGCACTCGGCCCAGTTCTGTGCGAAAGCGGCGGCGACGCCGTCCACGGCCGGGCCGCGTACCTGGACGTGGGTGTCGCGCCACTCGTTCTCGTTGCGGGCGTTGCCGCACCATTCCTCGGCGATGCCGACTCCGCCGGTGTAAGCCGTCTGTTCGTCGACGACGAGCACTTTGCGGTGGCAGCGGTGGTTCTGTTTGAGCGGGGACAGGTGGAGGGGCTTGCGGAACCACGCCACGTCGGCCCCGGCGTCCTCCATCAGATCGAGCAGGTCCTGCTCGATGAGCCGGCTGCCGAAGCCGTCCAGCAGCAGCCGTACGCGGACGCCCGCACGGGCCCGGTCCGCCAGCGCCTGGGCGAACTCCCGGGCTATCTCGCCGCGCCAGTACACGAACGTCATCATGTCGACGGTGTGTTCGGCGGCGCGGATGCTGTCCAGCATCGCCGTGAAGATCTCGTCCCCGTTGCGCAGGGCGAGCAACGAGTTTCCTTCGGTGGCGGCGATGCCGATCAGCCGCTCGAGGCGGCGCCGCATTCGCTGTTTGCGCTCGGCCACCGGCAGTACCGGGGCGATGGTCGTCGCGCCGGCCAGTGGCGCCCCGCTGGTTGCACTCGTCATGACTCCACCTGACCGGTCCGGAAGACGCCCCGCACGTCCGGCAACCGCCGGGGCGAGCCGACTGTACACAGCCACGGACCGGGTGCGGGCATGGGCCTCCTCTCCCACGCATCGTGCTCTTGCTGTGGTTGCCGGCCTGCCGATATCTGTCACCGCGGTACAAGGCTTTAGCGGCCCGGGTGAAGAGGGTTTTTGGTGCAGTGGTGAGGGCTAATCGCTTTACCATGCAAGCCGCTGCCCCATGGTATTGTCGATCTCGGTTGCAGTCGCGGTTCTCAAAATTCCAAAGCGCCTCCGGTCGGTCTCCGCCTGAAAACGGAATGTTTTGTATTCTCGGGCAATTTTCCGGGTGGGCATCATTCCGGCGACACTGTGGCCGTGCAGTGCGGATTCCGCTGCACCATATGCATGGTGCAACTGTGGCCCGCGTCCTTCGGGGTGCGGGCCACAGCTGCGGGGTGTCAGCGGATTTCGACCAGGGCGCCCCCCTGCTTACCCCGCCTCTTTGCAAGGCGTGAGCGCGCACCGCTCTATTCCGGCAGCAGCGCTGACGCTCCAGGCCAATGACAGGATGACCGGATGGATATTCTCCGCAGGAACAACGTGAAGGTGATCGGCTCACCCGGCAGGCCCGTGGTGATGCTGGCGCACGGGTTCGGCTGTGACCAGAATATGTGGGGTCTGGTGCCCCCCGCGCTGGCTGAGGAATTCCAGGTGGTCCTCTTCGACTACGTCGGATCGGGCGGCTCCGACCCGTCCGCTTGGAGCGCCGAACGCTACGGGTCCTTGGATGGTTATGCCCGCGACGTGGCCGAGGTGTGCGAAGCCCTGGACCTGAGGGACGTGGCCTTCGTCGGGCATTCGGTCAGCGCGATGATCGGCGTCCGCGCGGCGGCCACCGTCCCCGAGCGGTTTTCCTCCCTGGTCATGGTCGGCCCTTCCCCTTGCTACATCGACGACGACACCTACCGAGGCGGCTTCAGCGCCGAAGACATCGACGAACTGCTGGAATCGCTCGAGTCGAACTACCTCGGCTGGTCGGCCGCGATGGCGCCGGTGATCATGGGCAACCCCGAACGTCCGGAACTGGGGGAGGCGCTGACCAACAGCTTCTGCGCCACCGATCCGGCCATGGCCCGCGTCTTCGCCCGCACCACGTTCCTCTCCGACAGCCGCGACGAACTGAAGTCGGTGAAGGTACCGACGCTGGTACTGGAATGCGCCCAGGACGTGATCGCGCCGCGGGAGGTCGGCGCCTACGTCCACGCGGCCGTCCCCGGAAGCCGCCTGATCACCCTGGACGCAACGGGTCACTGCCCCCAGCTGAGCAATCCCGAGGCCACCACGTCAGCCATCCGCACGTTCCTGCGGGAGCTGCGGTGATGGGCTGCACCGCCCGGAACCCGGAGCGGCCGGAGGACGAAGAGTCGGCCACCGACGCGGTGTTCTCCTCCCTGCTGGAGGACAGCGCCGAGGAACTCTACGAATCGGCCCCCTGCGGCTACCTGTCCACCTTGATGGACGGCACCATCGCCAGGATCAACAGAACGCTCCTGGACTGGCTCGGCCTCACGCGCGAGCAAGTCGTGGGCCGCAAACGCTTCACCGACCTCCTCACGATCGGCGGCAAGCTCTACCACGAGACGCACTTCGCGCCGCTCCTGCGGATGCAGGGGAAGATCGGCGAGATTGCGCTGGAGCTCAAGGCGTCGGGCGGCGGGCGCCTCCCGGTCCTGGTCACCTCCAGCGTGAAGACGAGCGGCGACGGCGAGCCGATGCTGATCCGCACCACCGTCTTCGACGCCCGCCAGCGCCGCGCCTACGAAGGCGAACTGCTCCGGGAGCGTCAGGTGGCGGAGGAAGCCCGCCGACAGGCCGAAGCCGACCGGGAGCGACTGAGGGAAGCACTCGCGGTGCTCCAGCAGAGCCTGCTCCCCGCCGCCCTGCCCGTGGTGCCCGGCATGGAAGCGTCCTCCTACTACCACACCGCCTCCGTCGACCGGCTCGGCGGAGACTTCTACGACCTGTTCCCGCTGGACGACAAGCGCTGGGCGTTCTTCCTCGGAGACGTGTGCGGCAAGGGCCCCCAGGCGGCCGCGGTGACCTCCCTGACCCGCTACACCCTGCGCGCCGCAGCCCTCCACGATCCCGATCCCATAGCCGCGCTGTCCACCCTGAACACCGTGCTGCACGAGCGGTTCACGAGCGGGGACCCGCGCTACTGCACCGCGATCTTCGGTGTGATGGAACCCGACCCCGGCGCCGGAACCGTTGCCGTGCGCCTGGCGTCCGGCGGCCATCCCCCCGCGCTCGTCGTGCGTGCCGACGGCCGGGCCGACTACCTCCCCACCCCCGGCGGCCTCCTCATCGGAATCCTGCCCGCCCCGCACTTCACCCCCGCCGAGACCACGCTCGGCCCCGGCGACTCCCTCCTCCTCTACACCGACGGCCTCACCGAAGCCCGTGTCGGCGAAAACCGCGAACTCTACGGCGAAGACGCCCTGCGCACCTTCGCCGCCGGCCTCGCCCGTGCCGGGACGCACGGGTTGATCACCGGCCTCACCGGTCTCCTGGACGGCTTCGGTGAAGGCCTGGACGACGACACGGCTCTCCTGGCCCTCGGCGTGCCCCGTCCGGTCCCTGGTGCGCGAGAGCGCGATCTGACATGAGCGCCCTGACGATCACCACCCGAGACGCCACCACCGGCCCCGTACTGGAAATCGCCGGTGACCTCGACTACGACCAGGCCCCCCGCCTTCGACAGCTCGTGGCGACTCTCAGCCTGGAACCGGGACAATGCCTCGTCCTGGACCTCTCCCGCATACGGTTCTGCGACTCCAGCGGCATCACCGCCCTCCTCGTCGCCCGCAACCACGCTGTCGCCGCCCACGCCGACATTGCTCTGGTGGCCGTCCCCGACAACACGCTCCGCATCCTGCGCATCGTCGGCCTCGACCGGGTCTTCACCATCCACCCCGCCCTCGACACGGCCACAGCACACGGACCGGCGGCCAGAGGTACGTCAGAAGCCTGATGGTGTTCCATCCTGGCCGAAGCCGCACGTTCATGACGCCGTTCGGGGGTATGTGCCATGTGGGCACCTGCGGCTCCGGCGTACCTCCTTGGGTACGCGCCACCGCCCCTCACGTACGGAAAGTGACTCCTGATCATGAATTCCTCACAGACGGTGCGTCCCCCTCCCGCACCGGCGGAGCTGGGCAGCGACTTCGCCCGGCTCTCGAAGAAGATCCAGGCGGCAGGCCTCATGAGCCGCCGCCCCGGCTACTACGCCCTCCGCATCACCGCCGTCACAGCCCTCTACGCCGGGGGTTGGACGGCTTTCGTACTGATCGGCGACAGCTGGTGGACGCTCCTCGCCGCCGGACTCCTCTCCCTCGTGTTCGGGCAGGTCGCCCTTCTGGCACACGACATCGCGCACCGTCAGGTCTTCCGGCTCCGCAAGCCCAGTGAACTGTCCGGGCGCATCGCCGGGAACCTCGGCATCGGCATGGGATACGGCTGGTGGCAGGACAAGCACACTCGGCACCACGCCAACCCCAACCACGAGGACCTCGACCCCGACCTCGATCCGGACATCCTCGTCTGGACCCAGGACCAGGCCCGGGTCGCCACGGGACTGCCGCGGATCCTGGGCCGTCACCAAGCGCTCCTGTTCTTCCCGCTGCTCACGCTCGAGGGCTTCAATCTGCACGTGTCCGGGGTGCGGTCGCTGGCCGACCGTTCCCTCAAGAACCGTGCGTGGGAAGGTGTCCTTCTCCTCATGCACCTCTCGGCCTACCTCGGTGCGGTGTTCCTGGTGCTGTCGCCCGGGAGGGCGATCGTGTTCCTCGTCGTCCACCAATGCCTCTTCGGTGTCTACCTCGGCTCGATCTTCGCCCCGAACCACAAGGGCATGCCGGTCCTGCGGGGCACCGACCGCCCGGACTTCCTGCGCCGTCAGGTGACGACCTCCCGCGACGTACGGGGCGGCCGCTTCACCGACATGGTTCTCGGCGGCCTGAACTACCAGATCGAGCACCACCTCTTCCCGAGCATGCCGAGCCCGCACCTGCGCCGGGCCCAGGTCATCGTCCGCAGTCACTGCCGGGAACTGGGTGTCAGCTACCTGGAGACCAGCCTGATCGGCTCGTACCGGCAGACGCTCGCCAGCCTTCACGATGCCGGCGCCCCGATCCGGCAGCGTCGTCGCCGGGCTTGAAGGCGTGAAGAAGCCTTCATCCGAGGCATGACGGCCCGCCGGGCGCCTCCCGAACCGAAGGCCCGGCCGGCAGGCTTCCGTCAGCGGCGCGCGGTTCGGTGGCCGAACCAGTGGCCTCGACCGCGGGGGGCGTCGGCCACCGGGGCGCCGGTCTCGGCGCGGGCGTCGTCGGCCAGCGGGGCACCGGTCTCGGCGCGGGCGTCGTCGCGTTGCTTGATCAGGTCGTCGCGCTCGCGGTCTGCGACAGTGGCATCACGGCGTGAAGCGCCGAGCTCCCGTCGGGCCTGCGCCGAGCGACGGGCCGAGCGACGGGCCGAACGGCGAGCGCCCATCATGACCAGCGTCAGACCCAGGAGGGCGACGGCTCCCACGATGATTCCGGTCAGGAAGAGGGATCCGGTCGAACCAGTGGCGTGGTAGCCGAAGATCGAGAAGTCGCCGCCGACGCCGAGATCGTGTCCAGCGCCGGTGTTGCCGAACACTCCGGCCACGCCGACGACGATGGCGGCGATCAGAATGATGAGCCCGAGGATGAGGATCATGGAACTTCTCCTTGGATCCGCGCCCGGACACATCGCCGGACACGGCTGGCGGCTACCCAGGCTGTGAACCGTCAAGCCAAAACGGGGGACACCGAGTGGACCTCGACGGCCGCCGGCACCACTTGGCAGCGCCTTCAGGGAACGCGCAGCGCCAGTACCACGACGTCGTCCCCGGGCGCAGGGTCGGCCGGCCAACTGCTGATCCGGCGGAGCAGTTCGGCCGGCGGACGGTCACCGTGGGTGGCGAGCAGGGCGACGAGTTCTGCGATCGAGGCGTCGATGTCGCGGCCGCGGCGCTCGATGAGCCCGTCGGTGTAGAGCAACAGCGTCGAGCCCGCGGGGAGGTTTCGCCGGGCCTCGGTGCGGTGGAACGGCCCGAGGCCCCTGTGGAGGAGGATGTCGTGCTCCACCAGGAGGCTCACCCGGCCGTCGGGGGTACGCAGCAGCGGCGGCGGGTGGCCGGCGTTCGACCAGGTCAGCGTCCAGCCGGGACCGCCGTCGGCGAGGTCGAGGCGGGCGTGGACCAGCGTGCCGCTGGCGTCGATGGGCAGGACCGAGCAAGCGGCGTCGAGCGCGGTCAGCGCCGTGGCCGGGCTGTACGGCGGGTGGTCGAGGGTGGCCTGGCGCAGCATGCTGCGGATCTGGCCCATGATCGTGGCTGCGTGCATGTCGTGGCCGGTGATGTCGCCCACCGTGACCATGAGGGCTCCGGGCGCACCGCCGGGTGAGGCGGGCGGCAGTCGGTAGGCGTCGTACCAGTCCCCACCGATCATGTCGCCGACCGCGGCCGGCTGGTACAGGGCGCTGATCTCGACGTGATCGGTGAGGGGAAGATCGGTGAGCATGGCTTCCTGGAGCTCCCGGGCCACGGAGATCCGCTCGTCCAGGTACAGGGCGCGCTCCACCGCCTGCGCGACGTAGCCCGACGCTGCGGTGAGCGTGGCACGCTCCGTGACGCCCACCTCGTGCCGCGTGGCCCAGCAGACCGCGAGCACGCCGAGCAGGGCGCGGCTGCCCCAGAGCGGCAGACACAGCACGGTGGTGAAACCCATGCGGTCGAAGAAGCCGACCGCCTCTGGGCCGTACCCGGCGACGAGCGCCTCGCGGTCGGGCACGAAGACCGCCTGCCGTTCCCGCATGGCCCGAGTGCTCGGGAATGCCGCGCTCAGGGGCAGCGTGAGGACCTCCCGTTCCACAGAGTGGTCGACGTCCGGGTCGGCAACCAGGTGCAGCTCGTCCTTGTCGGCGACCAGCAGGCCGACGTACGAGGGCTTCCCGACGCCGACGAAAAGGTCCCGCACCCGGCGTCGGACGTCCTCCAGCCCGGACGTCTGGGCCAGCTCCTCCGAAGCTCGCAGCAGCAGCTCGGCATGGTCCAATGCGGCCTGGGCCACGTGCTCCAGGCGCTGCGCGTCGCTCCGGGCGCGCTCCGCGTCCCTCCGGGCGCGCTCGGCGGCGGCCCGTGCGGTCTCCAGCACCTTCTGTGCGGACCGGCTCTGCGCCGACAGGATGCGCAGGCACAGCTCGGCGGAGCAGGCCGCGGCCAGGTCCTTCAGGTCGGTCAGCTCGCCGCCACCCCACGTCCGGGCCTCGTGGTCGACGGCGCACAAGGAGCCCAGGACCAGCCCGTCGGTGTCGGTCAGCGGCATTCCGGCATACGCGATGAGTCCGAGATCCTCGATGGCCGGGTGGGTACGGAGCCGGTCGTCGGCGCGGGCGTCGGGCACGACCAGGGGCTGCCCGGAGGTCACCACGTACCGGCAGAGCGCATGCGCATGCGACAGCGGCAGCGCCCGGCGTCCCGCCCACGGCTCCGGCAGGCCGATCATGCCGGGCAGGATCTGCCGGTCCTCCTCGACCAGCGAAACGAAAGCGACCGGCACGCGCAGCAGTCGTGAAACCAGCCGGGCGAACCGGTCCATTCCGGTGTCCGATTCTGCCGAAAGACCGGCCAGCCTCAAGGCCCGTCGCTGTGCGCTGCCCGGGTCCGCTCCGGATAACCGCACCTGTTCCGGCATCTGTCCTCCGGTCGCGCTGTCCAGAAGCCCTCAACCGCATCCTAGAACAGCGGGGGGCTGCTTCGCCGTCATACGGTGACAGGGGTGAGGGACGCCGGGGAGCGGCTCCCGAGCAGTCGGGCAGGCGCGAGGTGCTGCGGGAGAGCCTGCTGCGGCCTGCTCCGTCCCGTTCGACGAAGGGCTCAGCGCTGACACGCCACAGCAGCCTGCGGGGCCTGCACGTTCTGCCGGGCCCGGAGGGCGCACCCCGAGCCGAGATACGTGCTGCGCCCTCCGGAGCCGACACGACCACTTCGGCGAACGGTGGGACGATGGCAGGACAGCGGTAGAGGCGCTCGTACCCGTGCGCCCGTCCCGAGAGAGACTGTAGGCCAGGCCATGACGAAGCAGCCGAAGCCGTCCCAGCCCGCCCACGGCAAGGGTCCGAGTCGCCACGAGGGCACCAAGCAGCACGGCTGGTCGCCGGACGTGGACGAGACCCGTCAGCAGGACAACCCGAGTGCCCACCGTTCCTTCCATCCGGACGAGTACGCCCCGGACGAGGGGCCCGGCCGGACGGTTTCCAAGGAAGAGGCCGGAAACCCCCACGGCAGACCGGTGAAGAGCAGGGGCGCACGCGGGGAGGACCAGGGCAAGGGCTCCGGGGAGAACGGCATGCACGACCTGGGCACCCGGGGCCGGTCGCAGCGGCCCAGCGGAACGAAGGACGCTTCCGCCTCGACTGGCGTGGATCCCCAGGACCCGCCCGGCAAGCGCGGCCGCGGGTAGCGCAGCGCAGCTCCCTGGCCGCAGTCCGACGCTTCGCGCCGGGCCGTCGCGAAGCGCGACGAGGAAGAGGCGAGGAAGAGGCGCCGAGCCCAGTGGCGTCCGGAGCACGGTGCGTCCGAGTACGAGCGCCGTATCGGGCCAACGAAGGGCCCCGGCCACCGATCCGGGTCGCCCAGATCCGGGTCGCCGGCCGATCCGGGTCGCCGGCCGCCGGTCAGGAGACCGCCGGGCGAGGGGCAAGCGCCCTCGGCCGGTGCACCGTTCAGTGCGCGCGGCCCCGGCACCTGTCCGTCTCCGGTAGGAGGACTTCTCTCATGGCCGTCCGAAACCAGCTGATCAACCGGTCCCCACAGGCCGTGTGGGCGGTGCTCGCCGATCCGGACCTGTACGGGGAGTGGGTGGTGGGCCCGTCCGAGTCCACACCGCTCGATCAGCTCTGGCCGAAGGTCGGATCCCGGCTCCGCTACACCGTGCGGCTCGGCCCCTGGTCGACCGCTGGGGTCACGACCGTACGTCACATGGAACGCGGCAGGGAGCTGGAGTTGGAGGCGTCGTTCAAGGCTCTGGGCACGGCGAGGATCTTCCTCCAGCTCCGGCCGTGGGGCGAGGAGACCCTCGTCGTCTGCGACGAGCACCCCCTGCGCGGCCTGGGCGGCACCCTTCACAACCCCGCCGTGGAAGCCCTGCTCCAGCTCCGGCACCGAGGGATGCTGGCCCGCCTGGCCAGGATCGTGGAAGAGCATCACGCAGAGGCCCGCCATGCCTGACGCGGTGGTGATCGGCTCGGGCCCCGACGGGCTCGTCGCCGCGAACCTCTTGGCCGACGCAGGCTGGAGCGTGGAAGTCCTGGAGGCGCAGCCGGAGCCCGGCGGGGCCGTGCGCAGCGACCGGGGTTGGTACTGGCCGACACGTCGGCGCCGGCCCTGTACCGGGAGCTCGTCGGCGAGGAGCACCTGCCCGCCCGGCTCGTGCGGGACCTGGAACGCTTCCAGTGGGACTTCGCCACGTTCAAGGTCGACTGGGCACTGACCGGCCCGGTGCCGTGGACGGTCCACGTGGCCGACGGCGTCGACGGCCTGACCCGGTTCGCCTCGCAGATCGCGATCAGATGACCACCGCGGATCCCAGCCGCTCACCGGCCGGCGCGGAGTCGGCCCGGGCCTACACCCACCTCCCCCAGCACATAGCCTCCGACGCCGGCCCCGACCGCATCACCGGCCACGCTACGGTCCGTAGTCGAAATGATGCGAAATGCGACCATATGTGTCAGCGTAGCGGAGGAGGCGTCCTTGCCTCCCCATTCCGAAGGAGTTGCCGTCATGGGCGGTACGCAGGACAAGCGCCAGGAGCCGGGCAAGGGCCGTGAGGAACAGCAGCGCCCGCAACGTCCCGGCCAGGACCCGGTGCACCCCGAGCCCGCCCGGCCGTCCCGTCAGCCGGGCCGCGAGGAGAAGACGCACCGTCGCGAGGACGACCTGCTGCGCGAAGAGGACCTGCGCGGCGAGAACGTCTGACCCGAGCGCCACCCCACGCACGCAGAGCCCGGCCGGAGCCCGTAGTCACCCCGGCCGGGCTCTGTCACGTCCCGGCCCGACGCGCTCCGCGTCACATTGCGAGGCTCCAGCGCCGAGCGCAGAAGCCCACTTGTGGGGGACGTTCCCGTCACCGGGTGGACGGGGCGTCAACACGGGGGAACGGCCGGGGCGGTGTCCTGCCGCGCTCCGCGGCGTGGATGTAGCAGGCCGTGTCACCCGGTGGAGCGGTTTTGCCATTGTCCACGGAGCGTGATGTCTTGATCACCATCAGTTGTTTCCGGCTGGGCGGCGGAAGGATCCACACATGCGCACGGTTCGAGAAGCGGTCCTGGATGTACTGAGGGCCCGCGGCATGACCACGGTGTTCGGCAATCCGGGCTCGACCGAACTGCCCATGCTCAAGCGGTTCCCGGAGGACTTCCGGTACGTACTCGGCCTCCAGGAGGCCGTCGTCGTCGGCATGGCCGACGGCTTCGCCCTCGCCTCCGGCACCACCGCCCTGGTGAACCTGCACACCGGCCCCGGCACCGGGAACGCCATGGGTGCCATCCTCAACGCCCGCGCCAACCGCACCCCCATGGTGGTCACCGCCGGCCAGCAGGTCCGCGCCATGCTCACCATGGAGGCCCTGCTCTCCAACCCCCAGGCGACGCTCCTCCCGCAGCCCGCCGTGAAATGGGCGTACGAGCCCCCGCGCCCCGCGGACGTGGCTCCCGCGCTCGCCCGCGCCGCCCACCTCGCCGAAACCCCGCCGCACGGGCCGGTGTTCGTCTCCCTCCCCATGGACGACTTCGACGCCGAGCTCACCGAGGCCGAGGACCGCGGCGCGCAGACCGCGGCCGCCCGCCGCGTCACCCACGCCACCGGCCCCGCCCCGGAGACGGTGCGGCACCTCGCCGACCGCATCGCGGGAGCCCGCTCAGCCGTCCTCGTCGTCGGAGACGACGTCGACGCGTCCGGCGCCTGGGACGCGGTCGTCGCACTCGCGGAACGCACCGGCCTGCCGGTCTGGGCGGCCCCGGTCTCCGCCCGAGTGGCCTTCCCCCGCAACCACCCGCAGTTCCGCGGTGAACTCGTCCCGGCCATCGGCCCGCTCACCCAGCAGCTGACCGGCCACGACCTCGTCGTGGTCATCGGCGCGCCCGTCTTCCGCTACTACCCCTACATTCCGGGCTCCTACCTGCCGGACGGCGCCGAGCTGATCCTGCTGACCCGGGACGCGGAAGAGGCGGCCAAGGCCCCCGTCGGGGACGCGGTCGTCGCCGATCTCGCGCTGTCCGCCCGGGCCCTCACCGACCGGCTCGCCGATGTGCTCCCGCCCCGCGGGCCGGCCCCCCGGCCCCACGAGCGGGTACGGATCCCCGAAGGCCCCGAGGGCGTGCTGACCCCCCTCGCAGCCATGACCGCCATCGCCCAGGGCGCCCCCGACAACACCCTCTGGGTCAACGAGTCGCCCTCCAACGTCCCGCAGTTCCACGAGGCCACCCGGATCAGCACCCCCGGCTCGTACCTCTTCTCCGCCGGCGGTGGCCTCGGATTCGGTGCGGCGGCCGCCGTCGGAGCACAGCTGGGCGCCCCCGACCGGCCCGTCGTCGCGGTCATCGGCGACGGTTCGATCCACTACGCCGTCCAGGCCCTGTGGACCGCCGCCACCTACAAGGTCCCCGTCACCTTCGTGGTCCTCAGCAACGCCCGCTACGCGATCCTCCAGTGGTTCGCGCAGATCGAGCACGCCCAGGGCGCCCCCGGCCTCGACATCCCGGGCCTCGACATCACGGCGATCGCCACCGGCTACGGCGTCCGCGCGCACACCGCCCACGGCGCCGGCGAACTCACCAAACTCGTCCGGGACTCGGCCGCCCAGCAGGACGGGCCGGTGCTCATCGACGTACCGATCACGACCGAGCTCCCCTCCCTCTGAGCACAGTCCTCCCCACCGTCAGCGCCAACGCCGTGGCCGGCACCGTCACGACCGCCGCCACGAGCACTGTCACGAGCACTGTCACGACTCCAGAAGGCCCGGTATGCCCACCGCCCCCACACCCTCCGCCCCCGGCAACCCCGCCACCGGCTCCGCCCTGCTCCTCGACCGGCTCCGCGCCGGGCTCCCCGCCGACGCCCTGCGCACCGACCCCGCGGCACTCGCCGCCCACACCCGCGACGCGGCACCCTTCTCCGAAGCGGGCACCCCCGCGGTCGTCGCCCTCCCGCACGACGCCGATCAGGTCGCGCACGTCCTGCGCACCACGTACGAACTCGGTGTCCCCGTCGTCCCGCAGGGCGCCCGTACCGGACTTGCCGGCGCCGCGAACGCCATCGACGGGTGCGTGGTCCTGTCCACCGCCCGGATGGACCGGATCATCGAAATCGACCCGGCCAACCGGCTCGTGCGCTGCGAGCCCGGAGTCGTCACCAAACACCTGAACGACGCCGTCGCCGAACACGGCCTGACCTACCCGCCCGACCCCGCCTCCTGGGAGCGCTGCACCATCGGCGGAAACATCGCCACCGGCGCGGGCGGCATCTGCTGCGTGAAGTACGGGGTCACGGCCGACTACGTGCTCGGCTTGGACCTCGTCCTGCCCGACGGCCGGCGTACGCGTACCGGACGCGACACCGCCAAGGGCGTCGCGGGCTACGATCTGACGCGGCTGATCGTCGGCTCGGAAGGCACCCTCGCGGTCGTCGTCGGCGCCACCCTCGCGCTGCGGCCCGCCCGCCCGGCCGCGCTCGCGCTGCTCGCGCAGTTCCCCAGCCTCACCGCCGCCGGGGACGCCGTCGCGGCGATCACCGCGGCCGGCCACATCCCCTCCGCGCTCGAACTCCTCGACCGGGCCACGTCCCAGGCCGTCGCCGACCACGGGCACGCCCTGCTGCGACCCGGCAGCGCCGCCACCCTCATCGTCGAGAGCGACACGACCGACCCCGCGGGCGACCTCCTCGCGATGGAACTCCTCTGCAAGGAGGCCGGAGCCGAGCACCTCCACACCGCCTCGACCCCCGAGGAGTCCCGACAGGTCATCGAGGCCAGGCGGCTGGTCACCCCGGCCCTCGGCGCCTTCGCCGCCACCCTCGGCGGCCAACCCACCGCGTTCATCGAGGACGTGGCCGTACCCCGCTCCGAACTCCCCAAGTTCATCGGCACGATCGAGGAGATCGCCCGCCGCAACCGGCTGCGGATCTTCACCCTCGGCCACGCCGGGGACGGCAACCTCCACCCGACCGTCGTCTTCGACGAGTCGGACCCGGAGGAGTTCCGCCGGGCCCAGGTCGCGTACGACGAGATCATGGGCGCCGGGCTCGCCCTCGGCGGCACCAGCACCGGCGAACACGGCATCGGCACCCTCAAGCGCGACTGGCTCGCCCGCGAACTCGACCCGGTGAGCCTGGAGTTGCAGCGCGGACTCAAGCGGCTCTTCGACCCGAAGAACCTGCTGAACCCCGGGAAGGTCGTCGAGGCGTGACCGGGACCGAGAGCCGGGTCGACACGGCGACCGGAAGCGCGAGCGGGAGCCCGACGGACGACCCGACCACCCCCGCGGCCCTTGGGGCCCCCACCGCCCCCGCGCCCTCCACCGCCCGCCAGGGCCGAGCCGGCATCGTCGAGACCGCCCGCTTCGTCGCCACCCACACCCTGCCCGTCTTCGTCCGAGGTGTCGTCAGCCCCCGGTTCAAGGTCGTGTCGGCGTACGCCGCCCTCGACCAGTACGGCTGGTCGGCGGCCACCCTGCGCGCCATGCGCGCGCGGCACGGCGGCGCCCCCGTCACCGTGCGCGGGCTCTCCGGGCGGATGCTGGTGCTGTTCGACCCGGCGGACATCCGGCAGTTCTTCGAGGAGCCCGTACGCACCCTCGCCATGGACGCCGAGGACAAGCTCAAGGGCCTGAACGGCGTCGAGCCCACCGGCGTCATCTGCTCCCACGGCGACCTCCGCGAGGACCGGCGGAAGGTCAACGACGAGGCCCTCGCCTGGGGGAGCCCCGTCCACCCCGCCTGCGCGCAGTACCAGACCGTCGTCGAGGAGGAGAGCCGGCCGCTCACCGGCCACCCCGTCCTCGACTTCGAGGCGGTGCGCCGCTGCCTCGGCCGGATCTCCCGCCGGGTGGTCCTCGGCGACCGGGCCGCGGACGACGGGGAGCTGGCCGGCTGGCTGCGCACCCTGCGCGACGAGGGCAACTGGATGGGCCTGCGCAAGAGCCGGGCCGAAGCCAACCGGGCGGTCTACGCCAAAGCCTCGGAGCGGATCGCGGCGTACGCGGCCGACGCACCCGCCCACGCCCTCGCCGCCCGGGCCCTCGCGCACCCCGCCCCCCAGGGCACCGACCCGCTCGGCCAGGTCCACCACTGGCTGCTGGCCATCGACGTCGCCGCCCCCGTCGTCGCCCGCACCCTGCTGCTGCTCGCCGGCCACCCGGCCGAGCAGGACGCCGCGCACGCGGACGCGGTCACCGCCTCGCCCGGTCTGCCCCGGCTGCGGGCCTGCGTACAGGAATCGGTGCGGCTCTATCCGATCGTCCCCGACCTGGTACGGGTCACCCGCGCCGAAACCGAATGGCGCGGGGTGCGCTACCCGGCCGGGACCTCCGTCCTGGTCCCCATCGGGTTCCACCAGCGGGACTCCGCCCGCGTACCGGCGGGCGACCTCTTCGTACCCGGCCGCTGGCTGGAGCCGGACGCCGACCGGGACACCCGGATGGCGCCCTTCGGCCACGGCGGCGGACGCTGCCCCGGCGACC
Organism: Streptomyces sp. NPDC048257; assembly: GCF_043201855.1. Classification (NCBI taxonomy): domain Bacteria; kingdom Bacillati; phylum Actinomycetota; class Actinomycetes; order Kitasatosporales; family Streptomycetaceae; genus Streptomyces; species Streptomyces sp. NPDC048257. The sequence continues at coordinate 647,679 of NZ_JBICZI010000001.1, read as the reverse complement.
AGCTCGCCCTGCTCCTGACCTCGGCCGTCTGCGCGCAGGTGCTGCGGAGCCACCGGATCACCGGGGGCCGCCCCGCCGTCGACCCGCACCGTCCGCTGCCCGGAACGCTGGACACGGCCGCGATGCGGCTGCGGCTGGCCCACCGCCGAGACCCGGAATGAGTCCCCCCGTGCCCGAACTCGTCACCGTCCCCTCCACCGCATCAGCCCCCGTCGGCGGGGAACCGGACATGGCCGGCCTGCACCGGCTCTGCCGCGACCTGGCCGAGGCCGCCGACGCCGTGCGCGAGGCCTCCCGGCACGCCTCCGAACTGGCCCTGGGCACCCGGCTGCCGCTGGCCGCGCTGGGCGCCTCCGGCCGCGCCCGTACCGCGCTGCGCACCCTGCTCCGTACGCTCAGGGACCCGAAGGGCCTGGGATGGGCCGCGGACGGCCGCGGGATCGCCCGCGCCGGCCGGCTCGCCGGAGTCCTCACCAGCCGGGAGAGCCTGGCGGTCAGCCTCGCCGTCACCGGTCTCAAGGCCCGCATCCGGGCGGCCGCCGTCGCGCATCCCGAGCTGCTCAGCGACCCCGACACCGCACACGTGCTCAGGGCCGTCGAGCAGGACCGGCAGCGCGAGGCGGTCCGTACCTTCAAGCGGATCATCGGCAGCCAGGGCGCCGAACGCGCCTTCGCGCTGCTCGCCCCGTCCTTCGCCGACATCCTGGCGTGGAACGCGCTGACCGACGAGAACCCCTTCAACGACGAGGCCGGCTGGGAGATCGCCACCGGCCGCACCCTGACCGCCGCGGAACCGGTCATGGGCGTCAGCAGCCGGGTCTGGGCCTTCCTGGACCGCGGGCCGGGCCGCGCCGAGCCCACGCCCCCGGAGCCGGCTCTGCTGGAGCGCCTCGACACCTCCGGCACCATCGGCGGGTACCTCCGCAACATCGGGACGGTCGGCACCAAGGGCATCCTGCTCGTCCAGCGCGTGACGGGCCCCGACGAGATGACGCGGTACGTGGTCCAGCTCGCCGGTATGTCCACGGACGGGGTGCGGAACGAGAGCCCGCAGGACCTGCTCGGCGCGGTCCACGCGGTGGCCAGGCCCAGCACCCCCTATTCCAGGGCCTCCGCACGGGCCCTGCGGCTGGCGATTCCCACGGGCACCGAGATCGCGCTGGTCGGCCACAGCCTGGGCGGGATCACCGCGATGAACCTGGCCGCGGACCGGGAGTTCTGCGCGCTGTACCGGGTCACGCACGTCGTCGCCGTCGGCTCGCCCATCGACGGGAAGCGGCCCGCGGACCCGGCAACCCGGGTCTGCTCGCTGATCAACGAGCACGATGTCGTGCCGAGCCTGGAGGGGCGCTCCTCGGTCTCCCCGTACGCCCTGCCCGCGCAGTTCACCGAATTCACCTGGACCGACGACACGCACGCCTTCCCGCTGTGCCACGCGGCCGAACGGTACGAGCACAACCTCCGGTTCGACGTGCCCGAGGTGAGCGCCCATGTCGACGCGGAACTCACCCGGTTCCGCGGCCGGGTCACCGACACCCGGCTCTTCCGGCTCTACGACCGCTGAGGACCTCACGATGACCGACACGACGGACACGACGGACACGACGGACACCGCGGGCAGGAAGGACGCAACCCGCACGACCCGCACGCCGCGAACGGCGGGGACCGCCGCGCGCCCGGCGCCCCTGCCCGCGCAGGCCGAACGCCCCGCCCCCGCCCCCTACGGCCCGCCCGGACTCCTGGAGCGCCTCGGCTCGGCCGCCTTCGACCGGATCAACCGCTCGCGCGACTGGTGGGAACTCCCCGGCCCGGTCGGCATGTTGAACCTCCGTGTGCTCCGCGACGACCTGCGCCGCAAGAACCTGTACGACACCTACGGCGCGGGCGGCGAACGCCCCCGCCGGGCCTCGCGCAGCCTCGCGCCCTACCGCTCGTACGACGGCTCCGGCTACGACCCGCACGACATCGACATGGGCAGGGCCGGAACGCGGCTCGACCGCAACGCGCCGCTGCACATGGTCTTCCCGGACTCCGACGAAGACCTCATGACGCCGAGCCCCCGCGAGATCAGCAGGCAACTGCTCGCCCGCTCCAACGGCTTCACCCCCGCCCCCAGCCTCAACCTGCTCGCCGCCGCGTGGATCCAGTTCCAGAACCACGGCTGGGCCAACCACGGGGACAACGAGGAGGCCGAGCCCTTCAGCGTCCCGCTCGCCGCCGCCGACGACTGGGCAGGCGGCGGGTGCCCGATGCGGGTGCACCGCACCCGCCCCGACCCGGTCGCCCACACCACCGCGGACGCGCCGCCGACGTACGAGAACACCGTCACGCACTGGTGGGACGGTTCGCAGATCTACGGCTCGGACGAAGCCCGCTGCCGCTCCCTGCGCACCGCCGAGCACGGACACCTCATCGTCCGGGACGGCCGGCTGCCCTCCGACCCCCGCCCCGACCTGGCCTGCCTCGACGCCACAGGGATGAACAGCGACTACTGGACCGGCCTCTCACTGCTCCACACGCTCTTCGCGAAGGAACACAACGCGATCTGCGACCAGATCCGTTCCCACCACCCCACGTGGGACGACGAGCGGCTCTTCCACACGGCGCGGCTGGTCAACACCGCCCTGATGGCGAAGATCCACACGGTGGAGTGGACCCCGGGCGTCCTCGACACCCCCGTACTGAAACGCGCGATGGACGCCAACTGGTACGGCGTGCTGCCCCGTTGGGTTTCCAAGCGGTTCGGCCGGATCGGCAGCGGCGAGATGCTCAGCGGCATCCTCGGCTCGCCGACCGACCACCACGCGGCGCCGTACTCGATGACGGAGGAGTTCGTCTCCGCCTACCGGCTGCACCCGCTCATCCCCGACGAGGTGACGGTGCGCGACCACACCCGGGGGGCCGTCCGCGAGGTCATCGGATTCGACGACATGCAGGGCGAGACCACCCGCAGCGCCATCGACGCGTACGGGATGAGCGACCTGCTCTACACCTTCGGCACCGAGCACCCCGGCGCCCTCGTCCTGCACAACCACCCCGACGCGCTGCGGGACCTCGCCCGGCTCTCCGGCGAGCGCATCGACCTCGGGACGGTCGACATCCTGCGCGACCGCGAGCGCGGCATCCCGCGCTACAACGCCTACCGGCAGATGCTGCGCAAGCGCCCGGTCGCCTCCTTCAAGGAGCTCACCGGAGGTCATCCGGGGGACACCCCGCTGCTCAGGGACCTGTACGAGGGACGGCTCGACCGGGTCGACACCCTGGTCGGGAACCTCGCGGAGCCCCGCCCCGCCGGGTTCGGCTTCAGTGACTCCCTCTTCCGGATCTTCATCCTGATGGCCAGCCGGCGGCTGAAGAGCGACCGCTTCTTCACCACCGACTACCGGCCCGAGGTCTACACGGCCGAGGGCCTGGAGTGGGTCGACCGCAACTCCATGGTCACCGTACTGCTGCGCCACCACCCCGAACTCGCCCCGGCCCTGGCCGGGGTCACCAACGCCTTCGCCCCCTGGAGGTCCCTGTGACCACGATCCCGGCCGCCCGATCCGAACACCGCCGCGACCCCGCGGCCGGCCTGCGCGCCCACTCCACGGCCCTGCGCGCCCACGCGGACCGCCTGCGCGCCTCGGCCGAGGCCCTCACCTGGCAGGGCCCGGAAGCGGAAGCCTTCCGCCGCCAGGTCGAAACCCTGGCCGCCCGCTGTACGACGGCGGCGGACGGCCTGACCCTCTCGGCGACCCACCTGGAGGCGTACGAGCGCCCTCGCTGAGGCCTCCTGCTCGAACCCGGCGGTCGGCGCATGTCGTCCGCCGGGGCGGGTACGGCCCCACCTGTACAGACGCACGAGAGGTGTCGACGTGATTCGAAAAGTGCAGGCGGTGGCGCTGGACTGCGGCGATCCGGTTCGGCTCGCGGAGTTCTGCGCGGGATTGCTCGGAGGCCGGGTCGTCGCGGACCCCAAGGATCCCGACTGGATCGAGGTGCACGGGTTCGAGGGAACACCGCTGGCCTGCCAGCGGGTGGACGGTTACCGACCGCCCGAATGGCCCGGCCGGCAGCACCCGCAGCAGCTCCACCTGGACTTCGACGTGGACGACCTCGACGGTGAGGAAGAGCGCGCGCTCGCTCTCGGCGCGACCGTCCTGGTGCGCACGGACCAGCTACGCCCGGAGGCCAACTGGCGGGTCTACGCGGACCCGGCCGGCCATCCCTTCTGCCTCTGCCTCCACTGACCCACCCGGGATACCCCACGCGATCACGTCCCGCGCACGTGTGGGGTGACCCGGTTCCGGGCCGGGCGTGCGCCGGACGGTCGTGAGCGGTCGAGTGCTCATGCGCTCCCGTGCAGTGCGGTCAGTACGCGGTCGGGCGTCAGGGGCAGTTCGCGCAGGCGGTGTCCCGTGGCATGGGCGACGGCGTTGCCGATGGCGGCGGCCGTGCCGACGATGCCGATCTCCCCGATTCCCTTGCTGCCCATCGGGTTGAGGTGCTTGTCGTGTTCGTCGATCCAGTGGGTCTCGATGTCCGGCACGTCGGCGTGCACGGGGACGTGATAAGCCGCCAGATCGCTCTCGGTGAAATCGCCGAATTCCGCGTCCATGGTGCTGTGTTCGGTCAGCGCCATGCCGATCCCCATGACCATGGCGCCCTTGAACTGCGAGCGCGCGGTATGCGGGTTCAGGATGCGGCCGGCGGCGAAGACGCCGAGCAGGCGTCGCACCCGTACCTCTCCGCTGACCGTGTCGACCGCGACCTCGGCGAAGTGCGCGCCGAACGCGTGCCGGGCATAGGGGGACTTCTGCTTGGCCGACTGCGTGGTGTCCGCCGACGCGGACAGGCCCTCGGCCGGCAGTGGCCCGCGGTGGCTCTCCAGCCGTGCGGTCAGGGCGGCGCAGGCGTCGTGGACGGCCCATCCCCAGGACGCCGTGCCGGAGGAGCCTCCGGCGAGAGACGCCGCGGGCAGCCCGGTGTGCCCGATGGCGACGGCGACACGGCCGACGGGGACCCGCAGGGCGTCGGCGGCCACTTGGGCCAGGACGGTACGGGCGCCGGTCCCGATGTCGGTGGCGTTGATCTCGACGAGGTAGCCGCCGTCGGGACGCGCGTGCGCGCGGGCGCTGGAGGGGGCGACCAGTACGGGATAGGTGGCGGAGGCCATCCCGGCGCCGATGAGGTACGGGCCCTCGTGCCGCGGGGCGCGCCCGTTCACCCAGCCGAACCGTTCGGCGCCCTCGCGCAGGCACTCCACGAGGTGGCGGCTGCTGAAGGGACGGCCGCTGTCGGGTTCGGACACGGGTTCGTTGCGTACCCGCAGCTCGATCGGGTCGATGCCGAGGGCGTCGGCCAGTTCGTCCATCGCCGATTCCAGGGCGTACATGCCGGGGGCCTCCCCGGGCGCGCGCATCCACGACGGGGTCGGCACGTCGAGGGCGACGGCGCGGTGCGTGGTGCGGATGTCCGGTACGGCGTACATGACGCGCGCGGGCACGGCTGCCTGCTCGACGAACTCGCGGACACGTGAGGTGTGGGTGGTGACCTCGTGGGTGAGGGCGGTGAGGCTTCCGTCGGCGCGGGCGCCCAGCGAGATCCGGTGCAGGGTGGGTGCGCGGTGGCCGACGGTCGCGGGCAGGTGGCCCCGGGGAAGTGCGAACTTGACGGGCCGGCCGTAGTGGCGCGCGGCCATCGCGGCCAGGACCACGTGGGGGCGCGGGGTGCCCTTGGAACCGAAACCGCCGCCCACGTGCTCGGATACGACCGTGATGTCGTCCTCCGGGAGCTTGAACAGGGAGGCCAGCGCGGCGCGGACGGGCCCCGCCCCCTGGCTGGAGTCGTGCACGGTCAAGTGGTGGCGGCCGGCGTCCCAGTCGGCGGTGGCGGCGTGCGGTTCCATGGGGTGGTTGTGCAGGGGCGGCACCGCGTACGCGCAGTCGACCCGCACGGGGGCGGTGGACAGGGCCGTGTCCGGGTCGCCCTGCTCCCGGTGGCCGGGGTGCCCCCCGTTGGCCTCCTCGGGGGTGTAGACGTCGGGGTGGTCCGCGCGGAGGGTGACGTCGTGCGGTTCGCTCGCGTACGTGACCCTCACCTCGGAGGCGGCGGCGCGCGCCCCTTCGAGGGTGTCGGCGACCGCGAGGGCCACGTACCAGCCGCGGTGGGGGACGCGGAGGTCCTGGAGCACTTGCAGCGTCGGGTCCTCGGAGGCGCCCAGGCGCGGCGCGTTGAACGGGGTCAGGACGCCGATGACGCCGGGCAGGGCGGCGGCCGCGGTGTCGTCGACGGCGGTGACGTGGCCGCTGGCGACGGTCGCGGGCACCGGCCAGGCGTAGGCACAGCCGGGCGGGGTGTGCTCGGCGGCGTAGCGGGCGGCACCCGTGACCTTCTCGCGTCCCTCCCGCCGGGGCGCGGGGCTGCCGAGGGCGTTCGTGGGGTGCATGACGCTCCCTGTCTGGTCGAATCGGTGCTGATCGGTGCCGGATCGGTGTGGATCCGTGCGGGCGGAGGCGGATGGCTACGGCAGGCGCGCGGGGGGCTGCCCACCGGAGGCGCGCGCCAGGGCCGTGAGCGCGTCACGGGCGAGGTTGCGGGCGAGCCCGACCTTGAACGCGTTGCCGCGCAGCGGCCGCGCCTGCGCCAGCTCGGCGTCCACCGCCCGGTCCACGTTCTCGTCGGTGAGCGGCGCACCCGCCAGCAGCTGTTCGGCGACGGTGGCGCGCCAGGGCCGGTGGGCGAGTCCGCCGAAGGCGAGGGCGACGTGCCGCACCCGGCCGTCGGCGAGTTCCAGTACGGCGGCCACCGACGCGAGGGCGAAGGCGTACGAGGCCCTGTCGCGGGCCTTGCGGTAGAGGGAGACGGCCTCGGGGGCCGCCGGGGGCAGGACCACGGCGGTGACGATCTCCCCGGGGTGGATGACGGTGTCCTGCTCGGGGCGGGCTCCGGGCAACCGGTGGAACGCGGTCGCCGCGACGTGCCGGCGTCCCTCCTCTGCGCCGTACAGCTCGATTCCGGCATCCAGCGCGGCCAGTGCCACCGCCATGTCGGAGGGGTGCGTGGCGACGCAGTGCTCGGAGTGGCCGAGGACGGCGAGGTCGCGGTGCATGCTGTCGAGGGCGCCGCAGCCGGTGCCCGGTTCGCGCTTGTTGCAGGGTTTGGACACGTCCTGGAAGTACGGGCACCGGGTGCGCTGGAGCAGGTTCCCGCCGGTGGTGGCCACGTTGCGCAGCTGCCCGGACGCACCGGCGAGCAGGGCCTGGGACAGGGCGGGATATCGGCCCCGTACGAGGGGGTGCGCGGCCAGATCGGCGTTGGGCACGGTGGCTCCGATCCGGAGTCCTCCCGTGGGCAGCTCCTCGACCTGGTTCAGCGGGAGCCGGGAGATGTCGATGAGGGCGGTCGGCGTTTCGACGTCGTGCTTCATGAGGTCGACGAGGTTGGTGCCGCCGCCGAGGTAGCGGGAGCCCGGGCGGCGGGCGTGGGCCTCCACGGCTTCCCGGAGGCTGGTGGCCCGGACGTAGGCGAAGGGCTTCACGCGATCACATCCGGACTCGGAGGGGTTGCCGGCGCGGAAGGGGCGGTGATGCGGGCGCCGTTCATCTCGGCGCCCACCTCGGCGACGGCTTCGACGATCCCGTTGTAGGCACCGCAGCGGCAGAGGTTTCCGCTGAGCCGCTCACGGATCTCCTCGGCGGTCAGGGTGACGGGGCCGACCGGTGCCGTCGGGCCGGTGACGTGCGAGGGGTGTCCGTCGGCGGCCTCCCCGAGGAGGCCGACGGCGGAGCAGAGCTGCCCCGGTGTGCAGTAGCCGCACTGGAAGGCGTCGTGTGCGAGGAAGGCCCGCTGGAGAGGGTGCAGCGTTCCGTCCGCGTCGGCGAGACCTTCGACGGTGGTGACCTCGGCCCCGTCCTGGGCCACGGCGAGCAGCAGGCAGCTGTTCGCGCGCCGGCCGTCCACGAGGACGGTGCAGGCGCCGCACTGGCCGTGGTCGCAGCCCTTCTTGGTCCCGGTCAGCTCCAGGGTCTCGCGCAGGGCGTCGAGCAGGGTGACGCGGTGGTCCACGTCGAGGTTGCGGTCCGTGCCGTTGACGCGGAGCGCGATCCTCGAACGGTGACCGCCGTCCGGGTCGGGTCCGGAATCGGCCTGATGCATGGGATGTGCTCCGCTGGCAGCCACGACTGTCCTTCATGTCCGTTACGGGTGGATATCCTCTCGGCTGCCCAGCCTCGGACATTCCACACGCTCCGGCATCCTGGGCGCGCCGTCGCGCGCCGTCCGTCCCCTCGGTGGGGGATCGGTACCCCCGTACCGCCGTACCGCCGTCCCTCGTACGCCGTACCGCCGCGAAGGGCGACCCGGGGCGCCCGCCGACACGGTCGGCGCGTGATCCGATCCCCGTACCGATGTCCGATGTCCGGCGGCGGCCCCGGCTCAGCCCACGAGATCCGGCGCCCGCAGCACGGCGGACGGGATGCCCCACGCGTCGACGAGGTCGACCGCGAGGGGACGTACCTTGCGGCAGAGATCGTTCACCTCGCGGCTGATCGCCTTGGAACGCTGGACGGTCAGCCGCCCGTGCTCCATGAACCAGGCCCGGTCCGCCTCGATCGTGGACAGGGCGAACAGATCGCACAGGAGGGCCAGTGCCGCCTTCTCGCCCCCTTCGGGCAGCGTGCGCACCTTGTCGACGAAGGCCTCCGTCACGAGCCGCTCGACGTGTGCGCGCGCGAGCGCGATGACGTGGTCCTGCACCTGCGAGAAGACGGCGCCGGGAGAGCGCTTCTGGTCGATCCCGCGTTTGATCCGCCGGGCCAGGCCGGCGAGCATGTGTTCCTCACGGAAGCGGACCATGGCGAGCTGGTACTCCGAGTCGAGCAGGCCGGCCTCCCGGTCCCACTCGTCGCCGCCGGGCAGCAGGTCGCGTACCCGCTCGAGCAGTTTGTGGGCCGACGTCCGCTCGAGGACCGTCTCCACGGCGAGGTTGGTGACGTAGCGGACCATGCCGAGCTGGTCGAGGTCCTCGAACTCGCTCGCGTGATCGGTGAGCAGCCCCTTCGCCACGAGCTGCAACAGGACGTGGTTGTCGCCTTCGAAGGTGGTGAAGACGTCGCTGTCGCTCTTGAGTGCGGCGAACCGGTTGACGGCGAGATAGCCGGCGCCGCCGCACGCCTCGCGGCACTCCTGGACGACCCGGGTGGCGTGCCAGGTGCCGAGCGCCTTGATGCCCGCGGCCCGTGACTCGAGCCGGCGCCGCGCCCGCGCCTCGTCCTCGGTGCCCGAGAAGACCTCGTGCAGCTGCGTGCGCACGACGTCCTGCGCGACGTGCAAGGCGTACGTCCGGGCGATGAGCGGCAGCAGGCGGCGCTGGTGCAGACCGTAGTCGAGGAGCACCTGCTCCTCGGTGTCCGGGGCCGCCTCGAACTGCCGGCGCCGCACGGCGTACTTCGTGGCGATGGCCAGGGCGACCTTGGCGACGTTGATCCCGGCTCCGGCGACGCTGACCCGGCCCTGCACCAGGGTGCCGAGCATGGTGAAGAAGCGCCGGTTGGGGTTGTCGATCGCGCTCTCGTAGACGCCCTCGGGGGTGACGTCGGCGAATCTGTTGAGCAGTGCCTCGCGCGGCACCCGTACACCGTCGAACCAGATGCGGCCGTTGTCCACGCCGTTGAGCCCCATCTTGCGGCCGTCGTCCTCGATCCGGACGCCGGGCGCCGTCGTTCCGCCCACCCGGAGGGGGACGACGAAGGCGTGCACGCCATGGGACCGGCCGTCCACCTCCAGCTGGGCGAAGACGACGGCCAGTTCGGCGTGGCGGGCGGCGTTGCCGATGTAGTCCTTGCGCGCGGAGTCGTCGGGCGTGGTGATGACGAACTCCCGGCCCGCGGCGTCGTACCGCGCGAGGGTACCGAGCGCCTGGACGTTGGAGCCGTGCCCGGTCTCGGTCATCGCGAAGCAGCCCATGAGCTCCCCGGTGATCAGGTCCGGGAGGTAGGCCTCGTGGTGGCGCTCGGTGCCCAGATGAAGGATCGCGCCGCCGAAGAGTCCGAACTGCACGCCGATCTTCACCAGGACCGACAGGTCGCCGAAGGCCAGCGTCTCGAACGCGGCGATCGAGGCCCCGACGTCACCGCCCCCGCCGTACTCGGGGGGAAAGCCCATGCCGGTCTGGCCCGTCGCGGCCATCCCGACGACGACCTCGCGCACCCGCTCGCGAAACGCGTCGATGCCGAGCTCGTCAGCCTCCTCGAGGACGGAGGAGTACGCCGCAAGGTTGGCACGGACAAGGCTGCGGATCCCGGCGTACTCGCCGTCCAGCACCTCGGTGAGCGCCGGGACGTCGATATCGGGCTGTACGTAGCCGGTCGCGGGGGCGGAAGCGTTCTCGATGGCCATGCCGCTCCGCTACCCCGCCCGGGGGCGATCAACCGGGGACGAACGAGTGGCGGGGACATGAGGGGGCGCCGTGGGTGCGGCACGTGCCGCCGCCCTCCCCACGACCGGAGGGGTCGGGCGGGCCGCGCCCCGGCCCACCCGGCCCGGGTCTGCCCACCCCTCACTATTGGTCCAGACCTATTGACGGGCCCTGTTGTCGCTCCTACGATCCGGTCCGGCACAGCCCCACATGTCCCCACCTCACCCGAGCCGAGCGTCACGCCCCCACGCGCCGGTCATGACCCATGGCGCTCGGCGGGAAGGGAGCACAGCATGTTCCGTCGGAGGTCGCGTACTCCACATCAGTCCGGTGACACGGGCCGACCCCGCCACGCCGGGCAGGGACCAACCATCCTGATGCGTTCCCTCGCCGGGCTGAGCGCCGCCGCCGTCATCGGTGCCGGTATCGCCGTGACCGGCTCCGTCACGGCCGGGGCCGCCACCGCCGAGTTGGTGGCCAACTCCGGATTCGAGAACGGGCTCTCCGACTGGACCTGCTCCAGCGGATCCGGCACGACCGTCACCAGCCCGGTTCGCTCCGGCGCCTCTGCGCTCAAGGCCACGCCGACCGGCCTGGACAACGCCCAGTGCACCCAGACCGTCAGCGTGCAGCCCAACTCCCCGTACACGCTGAGCGCCCACGTCCAGGGCAGCTACGTCTACCTGGGCGCCACCGGCACCGGCATCACCGGTACGCCGTCCACCTGGACGCCGGACACCCCGTCGTACGGCCGGCTCAGCGTCGGCTTCACCACCGGGCCGACCACCACCTCGGTGACCGTCCACCTGCACGGCTGGTACGGGCAGCCCGCGTACTACGCGGACGACGTGTCGCTCGCGGGCCCCGGCGGAGCCAGCCCCTCGCCTACGCCGACGCCGACGCCCACACCGACGCCCACACCCACACCGACGCCTACGCCGACCACGCCCCCACCCGGTGACACCTGCCCCACGAAGCCCAAGCCGTCGGGCAAGGTCCTGCAGGGGTACTGGGAGAACTGGGACGGCGCCCTGAACGGCGTCCACCCCGGCATGGGGTGGATCCCCATCACGGACAGCCGGATCGCGGTGCACGGCTACAACGTCGTCAACGCCGCCTTCCCGGTGATCCTCTCGGACGGCACCGTCCTGTGGCAGGACGGCATGGACGCCAACGTCAAGGTCTCGACCCCCGCCGAGATGTGCCAGGCCAAGGCGGCCGGGGCGACGATCCTGATGTCGATCGGCGGCGCCGCCGCAGGCATCGACCTGAGCTCCAGCACGGTCGCCGACCGGTTCGTGGCGACCGTCGTCCCGATCCTCAAGAAGTACAACTTCGACGGAATCGACATCGACATCGAGACCGGCCTCTCCGGAAGCGGCAACATCAACACGCTGTCCGCCTCCCAGGCCAACCTCGTGCGCATCATCGACGGCGTGCTGGCTCAGATGCCCGCCGGCTTCGGCCTGACCATGGCCCCCGAAACCGCGTACGTGACCGGCGGAAGCGTCACGTACGGATCGATCTGGGGCTCCTACCTGCCGATCATCAAGAAGTACGCCGACAACGGGCGCCTGTGGTGGCTGAACATGCAGTACTACAACGGCAGCATGTACGGCTGCTCCGGCGACTCCTACCAGGCCGGTACCGTCCAGGGCTTCACCGCGCAGACCACATGCCTGAACAACGGGCTGGTCATCCAGGGCACCACCATCAAGGTGCCCTACGACAAGCAGGTGCCCGGCCTGCCGGCCCAGCCCGGCGCGGGCGGTGGCTTCATGGCGCCGAGCCTCGTCAGCCAGTCGTGGAACGCCTTCGGCGGTTCGCTGAAGGGGCTCATGACCTGGTCGGTCAACTGGGACGGCTCAAAGGGCTGGACCTTCGGCGACAACGTCAAGTCGATCCAAGGTCGTTGAAGTCGGCCGGCGAGGCGGTGTCTTCGGTGAGCACAGGGGTGTCGCCGCTGTAGTCGGAAGGGACCTTGACCGAGCTGATGATGTTCTGGTCGTCACGCCCACCTCGCCTTCGCCGCCCGCCGCCCGCCCGCCGCCCGCCCGCCGCCCGCCCGCCGGTCGCTCCGCTGCGCTCTGCGCGGGGCGCCGGTGTCCGCTGGCCGAACCGTGTGCATCGCCACCGCACGGCGGGTGGCGGGGTGGGTTTCGCCCGTCGGGAAAGGGGCAGCGGCCACCATGAGGCCGATCAAGGAGATGCCCGAGCTCGACGGGACGAAGCACTCCGGCGAGCCCGGCTACTCCAGACAGTCGTCTCGCTACTACCGGCAACCGCATCTTCACAACGCCCCGCCTGTGCGGGACACTCCCCGGAGGTCCGTCATGACGCAGCGCGCCACCGTAGAGGACCTGCTGGCGGAGCACGGGCGGACCCATGCCGAGGAGGCGGGCATCCGCCTGGGGAACACGCCCATGCCGCTCTACCAACTGCTGACGCTGTGCCTGCTGTTCTCGGTCCGTATCAAGGCCGACATCGCGGTGGCGGCCGCCCGCGAGCTGTATGCCGCGGGGTGGCGCACGCCCCGGGCGATGGCGGCTTCCTCCTGGCGGGACAGGGTGGACGCGCTGGGCCGCGCACACTACCGCCGCTACGACGAAGGCACGGCGACGGCCCTGGGAGAGGCCGCCGACCTGGTTCTCGACCGGTACGGAGGGGACCTGCGCCGACTGCGCAGCGCGGCCGGTGAGGACCCGGGCCGCATCCGCGAACTGCTCCAGGAGGTCCCGCGGATCGGGCCCGTGGGCGCCGACATCTTCTGCCGCGAGGCCCAGGGCGTGTGGCCCGAGCTGCGCCCCGCGTTCGACCGCAGGGCTCGCCGGGCCGCGGCGGGGCTCGGACTCCCACGGACCCCCGGGGGCCTGGCGGGTCTTGTGGGCACCGAGGACCTGCCCAGGCTGGCGGCCGCCCTGGTCCGCGCCGAACTCTCCTCCCCGCGGTCCCGACGGCATCCATCCGGCGAGGCCCCCGAATCGCACGGGGGCGATCCGTCGTAGGACGCCCCGGCAGACGGCGGCCCGCTACGGGGCCGGACGCCTCACCACCCCCACCCCGGTCAGAGGCGCAGGCGGCTGTTGCCCTCCTCGTGCCCGTCGGCGTCCGCCTCGTCGAACCAGTGGTCCCCGGCCCCCAGGTAGCGGAAACTGTGCGTGCTTCTGGCGGGCAGAGCCACGGTCACGGCCCGCTTGCCGTCGCTCCGGGGTACGAGGACGTGCGCGCCCGGACGCCAGTCGTTGAAGGTGCCCACGACGCTCACCGGCCCCGGCGGAATGTCCTCGGGGAGGACGAAGGTGACATCGGTCGTGCTCTTCCGGCGCTTGCGCTCCAGCACGGCCTGCTCCTTTCCGTAGGGCGGGCGGTGCCCGCCGACCAGGGTCAGCCTGACGGCCTCTGCCCGGCCCGGCTCACGACCCGCCGTACGGTGGCCCGCATCACCCGTCCGGACGCCCGTCCGGCGGTTCCGGGCCGAGCCGCTCGGGCAGAAGCCGACTGCCGTTCGGTGGTGCGACCACGGAACCGACCGGAGCGGCCGACGACGCGAGTGCCGCTTCGGCCTCGGAAAGCGGCCAGGGGTACGACGCGACTCCCTACCTGCCCTCCCGCGACGGGCCGGCGGCTCTGCGTTCGGCAAGGGCCTGCGAGTGTCGTCGTGCACGAACGCCGACGGCTTCCCGATCCGGTCTGAAACGCGGTGGGCTTCATCCACGACGATCCGGTCCAGCTGGCTCGTGCTCTGCGCGTGAACGGCCTGCACCTGCCGTGTGGTCGGCTGCGGAAGATCAGCCGGGCGCTCCGTCGAGGAGCGCGTCCCGGATACGGCGGGCTACGATCGGATCGCCGAGATAGCCGCTGATGCCGTGCTTGTTCGGGGTCGGGTTCTTCACCTGGTCATAGTTCTCGATGCCGGGGGTCACCGGGAAGTACACGTCGTCCAATGGGTGAAGGGCCACGACATCCTGGTTGTCGTATGCGTTGTACCAGTCGCCCAGGCAGTCGGGCCGGCCGATCGGCGAGAGGAGCCGATGGATGGCATTGATACCGAGCGGTGAGCCAACGGTGATGAGTGCGGGCACCTTCCACTGGTGCATCTTCCCCTCCCGCTTCAGCATGCTGTAGGCGATCACAGAACCCAGCGAGTGAGCCACCACAACGCTCTCTTCCACTTCTCTTCTCGCGGTGAAAGCCTGGCGGACCCCGTCCTCGATGACCACTTGGATGCCGGGGTTTCGTACGTACCGGTAGACATCGCGGGTGGCTAGGGCGATGCTCACGGCGCTCAGGCCCGGGACGCGGTCGATGGCGCGCAGGGCGGCCAGCACCCATGGCAGGTTCTGGACGTCTTTGGAGATCTGGGAGGGATCCTCCGCAGCGGCCAGGATGTCCTCCTCGGAGATGCCCGCGCTCGCCACCACGTCATTGAGGGCAGCGCCGATGAAGTCCTGCTCAACGGAACTGACATTCCCTTTGACCACCACATCAGCTGCCTTGACGGTGGAGTTCGTCACCAGTTCGTAGAGGGTCTGACCGTAGTAGGGGAAGCGGATCTGCTCGTCTGGTATGTCCAGATCGGCGTCAGCGCTCCGCAGTCCGGCGTGGAGCGCGTCCACCCATTCCTGCTTCAGCTTCGCTGCGTCCTTCAACTGCTGCGAGCGGCCATGGATCAGTACGAGCTTGCGCATCACATCGCTCCTTCCTTGGCGAGAAGCTCTCGGAGCTGAGGCAGCCTTCCTGCTGGGAAGAGCGTCCAGTGCGAGGGCAGTGGCGAGGGCGAGCGCTTCGCCTCAGCAGGCTTGAGCAGTGCCCAGCCACGAGCCAGGAGCGGTATGGGAGGCACGACGGGCCGGTCGGTCCGCTCGCGCGCGAGCAGCAGGACGTCGTACAGAGAGGGGATCTGGTCTTTCCCGAGGAGCAGGCTCACCAGGTCGCGGCGGCCACGGTCGGCCAGGGCGTGGGCGAGGTACACGTCGAGCGAGGGGTCGGCAGCACCGTACCGTTCGTGCCACTTCATCAGTTCCCCCACGTTGATCTCCTCCTCCCACGAGAGGCCGTACCGCGAGGCTGCGGCCATCCATGCGCGACGGCGGCGGTATCCCGTATCCGTGCCGGGCCAGCCGGACGACACGTCCACGTATGAGACGTCGACCAGTCGGTTGTTCTCGACGGTAAGGGTGCCCAGCCGGTCTGGGAACGCAGGTACGAGCGTGCAGTGGCCGGAGCCGAGCCGGACGAGGACGGTGACGGGGCCGGACCCGCCGGGGAACACCCGCACGACATCCGCGTGAACCGAAAGCACCTCACCGTGTGACACCTCCGCTCCCTTGAACTTCGTTCCGCATACGCGTAGGGCGGCCGGCGCTCCTTCGGCCCCCGCCAGATTCGGCGGTCGGTCGAGAAGGAGGACCGCGCGTTCGGCATCATCGCGCGCCGGGTCGCGCGGGGGGCGATCCGTGGTGTCGCCGCTGCCACCCTCGCCCCACACAACCGGGGGGAAGTCAGGCAGACGCCATCGCCACCAACGCAGCTGAACCGATCGCCACCAGCTTTCCTTGTGGTGGGTGGGGTTGGGAAGGCGGGGGTCCGGCGGCGGGGCACTGGGGGGAGGAGAGCCGCCGCGGCCGGAGAGCGGTCCGGAAGGAGGGCCGGGAGGGCCATCGGGAAGAGGGACGGAGAGCCGGGAGAGCCAGGCCGCATCCGGGTCGGAACAGACCTTGCTATCGGGCTCCTGCATGAGGGTCGTCGTCGCCTTCAGGTCGATGATGCGGCGGTTGACGAGGTCTGGCAGGGCTTTCCGCAAAGGGTAGGGGCGAACCACGTCGTACGCCTCGGCGTCGTCGGTGACGCGCTCACGCAGGTACCCGTACGCGCCGTCGAGGGCTTCCGCAAGGACTTCCGTGTAGAGGGCTCGGTAGGAACGGCTCGACTCTGCAGGGTCGGCGATCTCATAGGAGGGCTCGCCGAGCCGGCAGGCGTAGAAGATGTCCACGTCACCGTTCACAGCGACGGCGCCCACCGGAAGGTTGGGAAAGATGGCTGAGCCGGTCACGTCGTCTGCCTGAATGCTGGCCGGCGCCGTCCGGCAGGCATCCGACACCAGCACGACGTGAGGGATGCCGCATCGCTCGGCGAGCCGCATACTGCGCGCGACGTTGACGGCTTCGTTCGGGTTGCCCGGCGCATCGGAGAGCAGCCAGTACTCGCTGCCGTTGTTGTTCACTCCATGACCACTGAAATATATGATCAGCTGCTCGATCGTGTGAAGCTCCACGTACCTCTTCACGGCATCGAACACGTCGGACTCGTGTACTGGGATGCCGTCCTCGTCGGAGAGGACTTGGCAGCGCTCCGTGGGTATGCTCTGCCGTTTCACCCACATATGCATGGCGTCCAGGCCCTTGGCGACAGCCTGTAACGCGGGCAACCCTCCCGATCTGCTCACGCCGATCAGCACCACTGCACGGTCCATCGCCACTCTGTCCACCATTCGGTGGTAGCACCCGGTCTCCGGCGTCCTCCAGCATCGGATCAACGCATGGATGGGAGAGACGCGCACGACGCACTCACCGCATGCATTCGCCGTCTTGCCGGGACAGCGGCACATGGTTGCGCGGTCACCAACACCTTCCGCTCACCTTCCAGTTCACACCTGGCAAGCCGTGATCGCATCCTCGAGAGCCGCAACTACGGGAAGCACGTCGCGGAAGCCCAACGGGCCACCATGTCTGGCTGGGACTTCAGTTGGCTGAAGGGCCGGGTGCACGGTGAGGGTCCTTCCTGGGACGACGAACGGCATGCCCGCGCCTCACCCAGCAGGTGGGCAGCCGCAACCAGTTGCAACTGAACGAGACCCTCGGCATCCCCTCACCAGTCGATCCCGACCGTTGGACCCTGGGCGTCGCGGCACAGGCGCCGGAAGAGGTGGGCCTTCGCGTGACCACGGCGCGAGAGGAGACGATCCCCTGCACCTTCCACGACATCGGCGCGGTGATCTTTCAAGTGCCCGCCGTCCCCCGGCAGTTCCCGGAATTCGAGCCCTCTGCGCAGGAAGCGGAGCTGCGCCGACTCGATCAGCACATCGGAAACGCAGGCGGATTCACGGTGTTCGACCGCCGCGGTTCCTGATCGAAGCACAAGCGCGGAGCTGAGAACCACGCTCAGCGGAGGGCCCGGCTGTGGTGCTCACCAGAACCGTGTCCCCGCCGCCGCGCCCGCCTTCGTGGCGTCCCGCTGACTGCTCCCTGGCTGCCTCCGTTCACCCACGGATGAGCCGGCGCCCGGTGGCCCGGCCGTCGGCCCCTCCGTGCAGAATGCGCGGTCAGCAGTCGTCGTCGTGGCCTCCGCCCCAGCGGTCATCGTTGTCGTAGTTGCCGTGGCCGTGGCCGCCGTACCCGTGGCCGCCGTACCCGCCGTGGCCGCCGTACCCGCCGTGGCCGCCGTACCCGCGGCCGCCGTACCCGTGGTCGTCGTCGTCCCAGCTGCCGCCGGTGACGTAGGTGGCCGAGTGGGTGGGGGTTGCCGCCGAGGCCGTACCTGCAGCTCCGAGGGCGGCGCCACCTGCCATCAGAACACCGATGGCGGACACCGCGAAGAGTCGCTTCACTCTCAGTGCTTGCATGATTTCGAACCCTTCTTGTCGTTGTCGTGCCACGCATTCGGGGGCGTCATGGGAACCGCCCTCTCGCGCAAGGGGTGCAGCGCGGGTTGCGTGGCTGACCGCATGGATGCGTATGCGCGTTCCCCCTGTGTCAACGCCGCCCGTTCGGGCTGCGGGCCTCCGGGCCGACGCGCCATTCCTCAAGCCTGGTGCTTGGGCGCACCTACTGCGGGCTGAGTGTGTTCCCCGCAGTTGCGGTTCTCACTTAGCGACGCTAGTACCGAATCCGGTGCTGGGCATCTCGGGCAGGAAACCGGTGGGGCGCGAGGAAGCACTGCGTGAGGTGCACATGCCTTTCGGTGACGGAGCGCGGCCCGCGCCGTTCGTTTTTGAAACCGGGCTCCGGCGCGGCGATGAGTTTGTGGACATCCGCAGGTCTATCTCTATGACGGAGACAACCCACATCATCGGGAGCAAGCCATGGGCCTCATCCACATCGAGATGTTCGCGACCCTCGACCTCGTCGGGCAGGCGCCCGGCGGTCCCGACGAGGACCCGGTGGGGTTTCCGTTCGGCGGCTGGCAGGCGCCGCTGCTGGACGAGGTCGCCGGGGCGCAGGTCGGTGCCGCGTACGAGGGCACGGACGCCCTCCTGCTCGGCCGGCGGACGTACGACATCTTCGCGGCCTACTGGCCTCACCAGGAAGGCGGCGAGGACAACGAGATCGCCACGCTCTTCAACAGCGTCCCGAAGTACGTGGCCTCCCGCGGCAAGCCGGACCTCTCGTGGGCCGGGTCCACCCAGCTCGGCCCGGACCTCGCCGACGCGGTGCGTGAGATCCGCGACCGGCACGAGCACGTGAAGGTCGTCGGCAGCCTGAACTTCGTGCAGAGCCTCCTGCGCGAGAAGCTCTTCGACCGTCTCGACCTCTGGCTGCACCCGATCGTGCTCGGTGTCGGGAAGAAGGTGTTCGACGACGGCGCGGTGCCCACCAACCTCACGCTCCTCGCGCCCCCGGCAGCCGGCCCGAAGGGCGCCGTGTACCTGCGCTACGGCCTCGCCGACGGCACGCCCGCCACGGGGGACATGAGCGCACCCGACCGCGGTGCCGGAAGCGGCGACTGAAGCCACCCCGCGCCCGGGCCCTGCCGACTGGCGGCCGGGCCGCCCCCGGAGGTCATACGACGGGTTCGCCGATACCCAGCAGGTTCCCCTCGCTGTCACGGAACCATGCGGCGCGCTCGCCCCGCGCGCCCTTGCTCGGGTAGTTCCCCTGGATGTCGGCGATCCCGTCCTCGTTCGTCCGGAAGCCGGGTACGTCGACCTCCTCGAAGGCCACGCCGCGCCGCCTGAGTTCGGTCACGACGGCCTGGAGGTCGTCGACCTCCCACCCCATCTGCGTGAAGGTGCCGGCCGAGGCCCCCGTCGACGCGAACAGGGCGAAGTCAGTGCCTCCACACCGGTACAGCAGCCCACCCGGCCGCTCGTCCACGGGTTCCAGCCCGAGCGTCTCGGCATAGAAACGCCGCGCCCGATCCAGATCCCGCGCCGGCAGCCGGGTCGCCACGCGCCCCCGGGCCAGAATGTTCCTGTCGTCTGCGTTCATGCCCCCACTCTGGCGCGCGCCCCGCCCGAACGCGGCGCCGACAGGCGGGGGCGCAGGCCGAGACTGCTCAGTCGCCGCCCGCTCGCGGGGGTGCTCGGTCACCTCGTCCCCGGCCGTCGGTGCCCCGTCCTCGTCCTTGGTCAGGTGAGCCGCAGGAGCGGGGTGTCCGCGGTGAGGACGGCTCGGAGGGCCGGGATGTCCGTCCAGGTGAGGCCGAGGGTACGGGCGGCGTGGCGGAGGGTGATGTGATCGGCTCCGTCGGCCGCTTCGCGGAGCGTCTTCATGGCCACGTCCCGGTCGAGGAGGGCGATGCCCCCGGCGGGCGGTTCCTGCCGGGGCGTTCGGGTGCGTTCGCTCTCCAGTCCGGGAATGCCGGTGAGCCGGTGGGAGAGGTCGGCGGCGGCAGCCAGGGTTGCCGGTTGCTCGTCGACGAGGGCCCGGGCGACCGGGTTGTGGCCGATGGCCTCCCCGAGCGGCAGGGGGTACAGCCGGGGGGAGACATCCGTGAGGTGGACGACGTTGTTGACGGCGCGTACGGTGCCGCGGGCGCCATGGATGGCGGCGGCCCACAGGGCGGACGCCTCGGAAGGGTGCCAGGCCAGTGCACGGCCGGCCGCCGCTGCCGCGTCCCGGTCCGGGACGAGGGGGACGCTCGTGGCGAGGCGTTCGAGGAGGGGCCGTTCACCGATCTCTCCGTCGAGGCCGGGCCCCGCGATGTGGACGGTGGTGGGGATGCCGGTGAGCTGGCAGGCGGCGAGGCTGAGGGCGTCCCCGAACGGGCTGCACAGCCCGGGCTCGTTCCCGTGGGTCAGGATGTCGCCGCCGATGTCGACGATGTGGATCCGGCCGCCTGCGGCCTTGGCCATGGATTCGATCTGCCGTGACAGGGAGGAGAGTCCCTGGGCGGGGTCGAGGAGCAGCAGCCGGGCCGGCAGGTCCCTGGCGAGGGCGGGCATGGTGGATCCTGCCGGCAGGCGGGCGCGGGTGGCCGGCGCGAAGGCTGCGAAGCCGCCGCCCCTGCTACCCCCGCCCCTGCTACCCCCGTCCCCGCTGCCCCCGCCCTCGTGAACGAGCCCGTCGAAGTCCCGTTCCCCGAGGGGGCTGGAGGTCGGGTCGACCTCGGGGCGCTCCCACGCGTAGGTGGCGATCAGCGCCGGGTGTGCCGGGTCATCCGGGTGGGCCGGGCCCGCCGGATGACCCGGGTCCGCCGGATGCGCCGGGTCCGCCGTGAGGGCGCGGGCGGCGATGAGGGTCCCGACGGGGTCTCCTCCGCCGCCCGCCGCGAGGTACAGATCGCTCACGCGGCTCCCTCGCGCTCGCGCAGGTCGATGCCGGTGATCCGTACCGGTGTCGCCCCCATGTTCTTCCGGGCGCGCTTGTTCGCCGCGTGCAGGTTCTCGTAGTACTCGCGGTCGAGCTCCTTGACGGACCCGGAGTAGAACATCCAGGACAGCACGTCGCGGTACTTGAAGCCCTTGGGGGTCAGCTGGACGCGCCGGCCGAGGCGGTGGACGAGCCCGTTCGACTCGGCCGCATCGAGGACGGGTTCGAACTCGGCGGCGTGCTTCTGGTAGCCGAAGCGGTCGAGCTCCGTGAGGTCGAGGTCGAACGTGTCGAGGACGAGGCGCTTGCGGACGATCTCCTCGCCGGTCAGTTCGAAGCCGGTGACGGGCGCGAGCTCGTGGTTCTTGGCCCTCGTGATGTAGTCGGCGACCTCGGCCGCCGAGGGCTTCACGCTGCCGCACATGTAGTCGAGCACGCTGGTGTACGAGCGGGCGCCGACACCGAGGCCGAGCAGCGGCACGCCGTGGAAGGTGAGCACCTTCTGGGCGTAGCCGCCGCGACCGGGCTTCTTGTACCGGACGGAGCCCTCCTGGACGTAGCCGTGGTCCAGGAAGACCTTGCGGGCGTAGTCGTAGCGCTCGTACAGCTCGGGCTGCCACATGTACTGGTACGCGCCGGTCTTGGAGAACCAGGCGTCCGGCCGCACCGTGAGGAAGTAGGTGCTGATGGTGGTGGGCCGGAGTGCGGCCAGCTCGTCCACGCTCTGGCGCCAGGTCTCGGGGGTCTGTCCCGCGAAGCCCATGATCAGGTCGGTGGACAGGTCCGGCAGGCCGAGCTCGTGGGCGGTGCGGACGGCGCGGCGGATGACGTCCTCGTCCTCGCCGCCGCGGCCGGCTTCGCGGATCTCGCGCGGGACGAGGGACTGGATGCCTACGTTGGCGCGGGTGAGGCCCATGTCGATGAGGGCCTTGAACTCGTCGGGCGCGTCGGCGATCGAGGACGGGGTGGCTTCCACGGCGACTTCCTCGGCCGTGGAGCGCCAGTTGGGGTAGATCTCGCCGATGGTGGTGAAGATCTGCTCGAAGTGGCGGGGTTTGAGCAGGGCGGGGGTGCCGCCGCCGATGTAGATGGTGCGTAAACGCCGGGCCTGGATGATCTCCGCGTGATCGCGGATCTGCGTACAGAGGGCGTCGGTGTAGGCGTCGTAGACGTCCTCGTCCGTGCTGATGATGGTGTAGAGGTTGCAGAAGCCGCATTTGCGGTCGCAGAAGGGGACGTGCAGGTAGAGGTTGAGCTCGGGGACCTGGTAGTTGGCGAGATCCATCGCCCACACGTCGGGGACGGTCCACTTGCCCTCCGGGAGGGGACGGTACGTGGAGCGGGGCGGGTACGAGTACTGGTAGGGCGGAATGACGCCCTGGTCAATGTGGTCGGCGAGCTGCCGGTGCAGGCTGCTGGTCACGGTGTGGCCTTCCCGTACGGGTTCCGGGCGCGGGTTTACCTAGCCTGGCGATCCGACCACGGGACGCTTGTCCGATTCCATCGGGTGGGCGCACCAAATATCCACTGCTTACTGGTCAGTTCATTGGTGATTGCTCCAAAGAGACATGCTGTGCGGCGAGTTGTTTTCGTTTGTCAGGCCGATAGCCGCCACGCCCGTCCCACGGCTTTGCTGGGGGAATGACAATCGGGGCGGGCCCGCGCGGGCCGGGAGTGCTGGTGATCGAGCCGATGGGGAACGCGGGACGTTTCCTCGTCGAGGCAGCCGACCGGCTGGGTGTGCGCCTGTACGCGGCCACCCACAAGGACGTCCACGACGGCTACCCGGACTGGCTGCGGGCCGCCCTCGCCGGGGTGTGCGCGACAGATCTGACCGACACCCCGAGGGCCCTGGGGGACATGGACGCCTTCTGCCGGCAGCACGCCATCGCCGGTGTCGCCCCCTGCTTCGAGCTGTTCACCCCGCTCGCCGCGCTGCTCGCCGAGCGGATCGGCCTGCCCGGAAACGACCCCCGGCTCGCGCGGGCGGCCAGGAACAAGATCCTGATGGGTGAGGCGTTCGCGGACGCCGGGATCCCCGCCCCCCGCTGGGCTGTCGCGCACGATGCCGCCGAGGCGCACCGAGCGGCACAGGCGCGCGAACTGGGGTGGCCGCTGGTGGTGAAGCCCGCGGAGCAGGGCGGCTCGTGGGGCGTGTCCGTGGTCGACGGCCCGGACCGGCTCGCCGACGCGGTCGGTGCGGCCCAGCAGTACACGCACGCCCACCCGCACGGCCTGAAGCTCGACACGCGGGCCCTGCTGCAGGAGTACATCCCAGGGGGGGAGTACTCCTGCGACACGGTGGTCGTGGGCGGGGTGGCCTATCCCCTGCCCGTCGTCGCGAAGGACACCACCGAGGGCCGGTACCGCGTCGAGACCGGGCACACCTGCCCCTCCGGTCTGCCCGCGCCGCTGGTCAGGAAGGTGCAGCACACCGCGGCGCGGGCGGCGCTCGCCGTCGGCGTCCGCCACGGGATCGCGCATACGGAGGTGAAGATCCCGCCGGGCACGCAGACGCCGTACGTGATCGAGACCGGCGCCCGCCTGCCGGGGGACAACCTCTGCGAGATCGTCGAGGCCGCGACGGGCGTCAGCGAAGCCGTGGCCCACCTCCAGGCCGTGCTCGGCCTGGTGCCCGACACCGTCCCCTCCCGTACGGACGCGGCGTCGATCCGCTTCCTGCTGCCGGAGCACGGCGGGGTGCTGCGACGGGTGGCCATCCCGGACCTGCCCGGTACCCACAGCGAGGTGCATCTGCGGCCCGGGGAGGCGGTGCCGGAGCCGGCGGATTCGACCTGCCGGATCGGGCACGTCGTGGCCCGTGCGGAAACGGCTGACCAGGCGCGCGGGCTGGCCGACCGGGTGGTCGCCCGGTCCCGAGTGGAAGTGGGCTGAAGCCGGTGCGGAAGATCGCGTTCTTACGGTCGGTACGCATCCAGCGCGCCGACCCCTACATCCAGCAGGCCGTACGCGGGCTCGCGGCCGACGGGATCGAGGCCGGGCTGTTCCACACCAGCGGCACCGCCGGTGACGACGACTTCCCCGGCTACCGGGAACGACTCGATCGCGGGGTGACGCCGCGGGAGCTCGCGGACGCCGTCGCCGCCTGGGGGGCGGATGCGGCGGTGTCGATCTCACTGCCGTGCGAGAACGCGTTGCGTGACGCCGCGGCCAGGGCCTTCCTGGACGCCGTGGGCATCCCGACGGTCATGACTTCCCTCGCGGCGACGATGCTGCTGGTGGACAAGTGGGAGACCAAGCAACTCTGCAGGCACGCCGGGCTGCTGGTGCCCGACGGGTTCCGTGTCGACTCCGATCTGCTGGCGGGGCGGGGTCTTGCGGTGCCCGGCTACCGGGATGCGCTGCGCGTGCGGGCCGAACGGATCGGCTACCCGCTGATGTCGAAGCCCGTATGGGACTCGACCAGCATGGGGATCCGCGCCCTGCGCTCACCCGCCGACCTCGATGCCTACCTCGATGGCCCCCTCGACGCCGATCTCGGACCCGGCCCGAAGACGACCCCGGCAGCGGTGTCCGCGGTGGTGGAACAGGTCGTCGAAGGCGACCTGTGCAGCGTGGACATCGTCGGGCGCCCCGGCTCCTACCAGGTCCTTCCCCTGTGCTGGACCGGACGCGCCGGGGCGGAGCCGGTGTTCACCTTCGCCGACCTGCGCTGGTGCGGACCCCACGAGGAGGCGGACGCCGCGTTCGCAGAAGTGGCCCGCGCCCTGGTGGACTTCTGCGGCGGCCTGGGAGTACACGGGTCGGTGAACGTCGACATGATCTACACCGGCGGCCGGTTCGTGGTCCTGGAGGTCAACCCGCGCGTCGGCGGCGCCACCACCCTCTCGTGCGCCGCGTCCGGCACCAACACCTACACCTCCCTCGCCCGCATGGCCCGCGGCCTCCCCGTCACCGGAGGCACGGCACAACGGACCGGCTGGGCGATCGAATTCCTCGCCGGGGACGGCATGCCGCCGGCGGTGGTGGCCGAACTCCGCCGACGCGTCCGGGTGGTCACCGCGCACGAGTTGGTCATCGACGGCGCCTCCCACGGAGACATCGTCGTGATCACCCTCGCCGAAGGCGAGGAGGACCGGACCGTGAAAGCCCTGACGGAGCTGCACGAGGCGACCGGCTTCCCCGCGGCCGATGTCATGGGCAAGATCAGCTCCCTGCTGAAACGGTGAGCGCGGCCCCCGGCACCCGCCGCCCGCGCACCGCGGCGGACCGCCTCGGCCTGCCCGTACTGCGCGGGCACGGCCTCTTCATCACCGGCAACCTGATCGACTCCGTCGGCAACGGCATGCTCCTGCCGCTGGGGCTGC
Organism: Streptomyces sp. NPDC048257; assembly: GCF_043201855.1. NCBI lineage: Bacteria > Bacillati > Actinomycetota > Actinomycetes > Kitasatosporales > Streptomycetaceae > Streptomyces > Streptomyces sp. NPDC048257. The sequence continues at coordinate 622,423 of NZ_JBICZI010000001.1, read as the reverse complement.
TGTACTTCACCGACGTCCAGGGCCTGCCCCTGGCGCAGGTGGGCGCGGCGATGACGGTGGGACAGGCCCTCGCCCTGCCCGTCACGTTCCTCGCCGGACGCCTCATGGACCGCGTCGGCCCGAAACGCGTCGTGGTGTGGGCGAACATCCTCTCCGCCGCCGGGTTCGCGCTGTTCCTGCTCGCCCGCGAGCCGTGGCACATCGCCGGTGTGTACGTGCTCGTACAGGCCGGCATCAACATGTACTTCACCGCGCAGCGCACCCTGATCACGCACGTCACCCGAGCCGGCGAACGCCGATCATGGTTCGCGTTCACCGGCTCGCTGCGCAACATCGGGCTCGCCGCCGGGTCCGCCGCCGCGGCGGGTGCCCTGACCGTGTTCGGGAACGGCTCGCTGCGCTGGATGCTCGCGGTCGATGCGGCCACCTACCTCCTGGCCGCGGCCTGCTTCGCCGCCCTCACCACCACCCCACCGGAACCGGACGGCACACCGCCGGGTGGCCTGGTGACCCGGGCCGACCACACCCGCCGCTACCTCCTGCTCGTGGCGGTCAACCTCCCCTACGTCCTGGCGCAGGCCGTCCTCGCCGTCCTCGTCGCCGTCTACACCACCCGCGCGCTGGGGCTCCCCGCCTCGGCGGCGAGCATGCTGTTCGTCATCAACACCGTGATCGTCTCCGCGTGTTCGACGGTCATCACCGCGCATGTGGCGCCCAAGGCCCCCCGCCGCGCCGTGGCCGCCGGATACCTGATCATGACCGTGGGGATGGGGACGTTCGCGCTGCCCGCGCTGCCCGTGGCCGCCTCCACCGCCTGGGCGGCCCTCATCGTGGCGATCGCCCTGTTCAGCGTGGCGGAGATCCTCCTCGGCCCGGCGCTCAGCGAACTGTCCGTGAGCCTCACCCCCCAGGCGGCCGGGGGCTTCACACAGGGCCTGTACCAGTTCTCGTGGGCCGTCGGCATGGTCGCCGCTCCCGCCCTGTTCACCCTGCTGCTGGAGGCCGGCCCCCTCCTCCCGTGGGGAGTCGAAGCCGCCGCCTGCCTGATCGCCGTACTCGCCGCGCCCGCCCTCAGAGCCCCCAACCGCCACCGCCGAAGGAATCCCCGTTGATCACGCGCATCATCGAGTCCATCCACGAGGTCCCCGCCGCCGCGTGGGAGCACCTGGCCCGGCCGGCCGGCCTCTACCTCTCCCACCGATGGCTCGCCGGCGAAGAGGAAGACCCCACCGCCACCTGTGCGTACGCGCTCGTACGGGACCTCGAAGGCACCTTGCTCGCCGCCGCCCCCCTCTACCTGGTGCGGGACGAACCGAACGACAGCTACCAGCCCGAAACCGTACTGCCCCCGCACCTGCGGCCCCGCGTGATCGCGGGCGCGCGGCGCGGCTACCACAACACCCCGCTCACCGCCCCCGGCCTGGGCCCCGGCCGGCGGGACGCCTGCCTCCCCCTCCTCCGGGACGCCGCCCGCCGCTTCGCCGAGCACCACGACACGACGCACTGGTGGCCCTACCTCACCGCCCCGGTCGCCACCCGGCTCGCCCCCCTCTACCCGGAGCCCGCCCTCCGGCTGGAGGACGACGCCCTCATCCCCCTCCCCGGGACGGGCATCGACGACTACGTCTCCTCCCTGCCCTCGCAGCGCCGCGTCGGCGTACGCCGCGAACGCCGCGACTTCGCCGCGGCCGCCCTCGACGTACGCCGACAGGTACTCGCGGACTGCTTCGAGGACGCCGGAGTCCTCCTCGCCGGACACCAGCAGGGCCACGGGCACGACCGGGACGGCATCGACGCGATGACCGGTCTGCTGAAACGGCAGGCCACGGCGATGGGCAGCGAAGCGCGTGTGGTGGCCGCCTACGACGACCACCGGATGATCGGCTTCTGCCTCTACTACCACTACGGGACCACGACGTGGATCCGCGCGGTCGCCCTCGACCGCCGGCACCCGGCGCCCCACCTGTACTTCAACCTCATGTACTACCTGCCCGTCGAGGACGCCTACGCCCACGGCACGACCGCCCTGCACGCGGGCATGACGGCCATCGAGGCCAAGCGCCGCCGCGGCGCCGAGGTGTCAGGCCTCTACGCCCTGGTCGACCACAGCAGTCCATGAGCAGTGTCCGGCACGCGTTCGCGCCGCCGAGGCCGGCACGATCACCCGGCCGATATCGAGCGGAGCTCGCCCGGCGCCACCGAGTAGCATCCCGGGATGCCGAAGACGATCAAGATGCTGAGCCCGGAAGCAGGGCGGACCGACACCGCGGGCCTGCGTGCGTACGACGCGGACGCCCTCGTGACCTGCGCGGCCGACGCGGCACAGCCGTGGTGGCGCCGCCGGGCCTGCGTGGAGGCGCTGGCCGGACGGGTGCCGGAGCGGCGCGTGGCCGAGTTGATCGCCTGCGTCCACGACACCGGTGATGTGAGCGAAGTGCGCAAGGCACTGCTCGCCCTGCTCGCGGACCGCCCCGAGCTGCTGCCCTGGCTGCGGCACGAGGACCGGCAGCAGGACAGCGCGTACGGCATGGCCGAGGCGGTCCTGGGAGCCCGCGGCGCGCTCGGCGACCTGACGGCGGCGGGTGCTTTGGCCACGCTCGCCTTCGGTCCGTGGCGCCACCGGCGGGAGATCGGCGAGGCGGCGCTGGACGGACTGGCCGCACGGTACGGGTTCGAGGCGGTGCTGGCCGAACTCGGCGCGGACCGCCCCGAGGACCGCTCCATCAGCGTCCGGATGCGGGACCGCGCCGGCGAGGACGTCACCGGTGCGCTCGCGGACCCCGACCGGGGAGTCGCGTACCGCGCCCAGGAGCTCCTGACCGACCCCGAACGGCTCCGCGGCTACCTCGCCGGGGCGCCGACCGAGGAGGCGAAGCTGTGGGCCCTGTACGCGCTGCATCGTTCGACCGATGACGTCGCCGAGACCCGGCGGCTGTACGAGGAGCTGGGGCGGCCCCGCGTCGAGGTGACCGGCCTCGACGAGGAGCTGCGCGCGGCGATCGTCCACGAGTACGGGCCCTGGTGCCAGGAGCGGAGCGATCCGCGGTGGCGGATCGAAGCACTGTGCACGGAGCCGCCCTCGGCTTCCGACCCGGCCGAGCGGCTGCTCCGGGCCACGGCCGCGCTCACCGCCGCGGGCCTCGCGCCACGGCCGCCGGTCTCCTGCGGAGACGCCCACCGGCAGGGGGACGGTACGTACGACGTGATCGGATACGGCGACAGCGGCGGCGAGGTGCACATCAGCACGCTCGGCCGGTTCGCCGCCGACCACGACGACCATCCGCAGGTGCGCCGCGCCCTCGAATCGGCCGGCTTCCGCTGGATCGACGACGCCGTCGGCTCGATCCGGGTCACCGGCCTCGGGGTGTACTACTTCGGCAGCCGCGACCCGTTGGACGTCCACACACTGCTGTTCTACTGGCAGGACTAGGCAGGACGGCTCGGTATGCGCCCTGCCGTCACGGTGGTGTTCCGCCCTATGATCGCTATTCCGCGTACGAGGGGGCTCGGCATGGGGACAGGCGGGGCGGCATCGCAGCGGGCGCAGAATGCGCGGCGGCAGGAGCGGTTACTCCGGGAGCAGTGGCAGGCCGCCCGCCGGCAGGCCCTGCGGTGGGACGCGGTCGGCGCGGGCGAACAGCGGGTCCTCGCCCAGCTGTTGGTACTGACCGCGCGCGGCTGGCGGTTGCTCGTCGACCGGCGATGGTCCGGGACGAGCACCGCGGACGCGGACATGCTGCTGGTGGGGCCCGGCGGTGTCTTCGTCGTCGACGTCACGGACGGCGCAGAACCGAGGGACGGACACGAGGCCAGGCTGCTCGCCGCCACGAAGGCCGCCGAGAGCGCAGTGGCGTCGCTCGGGATGTCACCCGTGGCGGTCCAGCCGCTCATGGTGTTCCCCGGGCGGAGTTCCGACGCGAGCCTCGGCCGGATACGGCTCCTGGGCGAACAGGAGATCGGCCCCGTGCTGCTGTCGCAGCCGCACAGGCTGCGCGGGGAGTCGGTCCGGGCGATCGCCGATCATCTCGAGCGGGTGTTCCCGGACTACGCGGGGTCGGCGGTCGACCAGCAGGTGCCGTCGGCGCCCGAGCACCACCGACAGAGCCTCTCGGACGGGCTGTTCGACCTGGAGGGGCTGCGTGACGCGGCCGTGAAGGGGGCGATGCGGGCGCCGATCGAGCAGTGGATGACCTTCCTCCACCCCGATCAGGTGGCACTGGTGCGGCGCAACTGGTCGGGTCCGGCCCGCATCAGCGGACCGGCGGGTACCGGCAAGACGGTCGTCGCCCTGCACCGTGCGGCCCACCTGGCCCGGCGGACGACCGGCCGCATCCTGTACGTCACCTTCGCCAACAACCTGCCCCGTGTGCAGAGCACCTTCCTCAGGACCATGGCCCCCGGCCGTCGCCGACCGAGTGGACTTCCGCAGCCTCCACTCCTGGGCACAGGAATTCCTTCAGGAGCGGGGAGTACCGGTACGGCTGCACGGTGACACGGCCGAGACAGCCTTCAGCCTCGCCTGGAAGAACGTCGGCCGCGAGAGCCGACTGGCCGAGCTCGACCCGGCCCCCACCTACTGGCACGAGGAGATCGACTACGTCATCAAGGGGCGGGGCCTCACCCGCTTCGAGGAGTACGCGACCCTCCCCAGGCGGCGGCGGAAGGCGAGCCTGAACCGTACGCACCGACAGTCGGTGTGGGAGCTGTACGAGGCGTACGAAGCACTGCGCGGCGAGCGCGGCGTCCACGACTTCAACGACGTCCTCTCCCTCGCCCTGGCCGAAGCGTCACGCCGGCGCGAGCGGCCGCCGTACGCGGCCGTCATCGTGGACGAGGTCCAGGACCTCACGCTCGTCGGCGTGCGCCTCCTGCACGCGCTCGTCGGTGATGTCCCCAACGGTCTGCTCCTCGTCGGCGACGGCCAGCAGACCGTGTACCCGGGCGGATTCCGGCTCACCGACGCGGGCATCGACATCCGCGGCGACCGCGGACAGGTGCTGCGCACCAACTACCGGAACAGCAAGCAGATCCTGGACGCGGCGCTCACCGTCGTGGCCGACGACGCCTTCGAGGACCTCGACGGCATGCGCACCCCGGGGCGCCGCGACGTCGACCTCACCTACCACGACGGGGACGTCGTACGCGTCACCAGGCCCACGGTGGAGGCCCACGACGGGGAACTTCTGGACGCCCTGCGGTCCCTGCCCGAGGGCGCGCTCGCCGACACCGCCCTGCTGTGCCCTTCCCTGCGCGCCATCGGCCACTACCAGCGGCTGCTCACCCAAGTGGGCATCCGGGTGTGCCAGTTGGAGCACTACGACGGCCGTGCGGTCGACGCGGTGAAGCTGGGCACCTATCGCAGGGCCAAGGGCCTGGAGTTCAAGAACGTCTTCCTGCCCCAGCACGACGCGGTTTTCCCGTCCGGGACGCCGGCCGGTACGGGAACGCCGGAGACGGCCCGGGAGCGTGCGGAACTGCTGCGCAGCCGGCTCTTCGTGGCGATGACCCGGGCCCGTGACCTGCTGTGGCTCGGCAGCGTGTCCGTGGTCTTCACCGGACAGCCCCACGACGGCATCTGAGAAGGCATTCCTAGGGCGTGGGGAGGCGCGCTGCCAGGGTGTGACGCGTCCTGGTTGGCCGGCTGCGGTTCGCCCAGACTCGGTGGGGCGGAAGTCATCCGCTTCCAACGAGGAGCAGGGCAGGTATGAGGAACGAATCCAAGGTCGTGGCCATCACCGGAGCGAGCAGCGGGATCGGGGAGGAGACGGCTCGGCGGCTCGCTGCCCACGGCCACCGGGTGTTCCTGGGCGCGCGGCGCACCGATCGGCTCGACGCGCTCAGCCGGGAGATCAACGAGGCAGGCGGCGCCGCGGCCTTCCAGCGGCTGGACGTCACCGACGCCGCCGACGTACGGGCCTTCGTGGCCGCGGCCCGGGAGCACTACGGCCGCATGGACGTGATGGTCAACAACGCCGGGGTGATGCCGCTCTCGCCGCTGGACGCGCTGAAGGTCGACGAGTGGGACCGCATGATCGACGTGAACGTGCGGGGCGTGCTGCACGGGATCGCCGCCGCCCTGCCCGTGATGCGGCTCCAGGGCGGCGGGCACTTCGTGACCGTCGCCTCCGTCGGTGCGTACGAGGTGTCGCCCACCGCGGCTGTCTACTGCGCCACCAAGTTCGCCGTCCGCGCCATATCCGAAGGGCTGCGCCAGGAGTCGGACGGCTCGGTCCGGGTCACCGTGGTCTCTCCGGGCGTGACCGAGTCCGAGCTGGCCGAAGGGATCTCGGATCCTGCCGCCAGGGAGGCCATGAAGGCCTATCGCGCCGTGGCGCTGCCGGCGTCCGCGATCGCCGAGGCCATCGCGTACGCCGTCGCACAGCCGGCCGAGGTCGACGTCAACGAGATCGTCGTACGTCCTGCCGCGAGTGCGCAGTGACCGCCGGGACGTACGAGGACCTGCTGCGCCGACTGCGGGTCCTGGAGGACAAGGAGGCGCTGCGGCGGCTCATGATCCGCGGTTGGCGGGCGCTCGACCGCAAGGACTGGCGGACCTGGATCGAGTGCTGGGCCGAGGACGCGGTGCTGGAGTTCGGGCCGTGGGGAGAGACCCACGGGAGGGAGGCGGTCCGGGCGAGGGTGGAGGCGGCGGAGGCGCACTTCCCGAGCATGCAGCACCACATCCTGAACATGGACTTCCAGGTGGAGGAGGACCGGGCGACGGGCGTCGGGTACATGTGGTTCGTCGCCGTGACGGGGAGCGGGCAGAGCTCTTCGCCCCATTCCATGGGCGGTCCGTACGACTGGGACTTCCGCCGGGACCCCGAGGGGGGCTGGCTCCTGGTCCGCCAGCGGCTGGGCGTCTGGTGGACCGCGGGGGAGGAGACGCCGGCGGGCCTCGGCTAAGGCCCCGTCGGTCAGCGCAGCTGGCGGCGGACCAGGGCGTGGAAGAGGCCGGTCGGGTCGGCGAGGAGTTCGGCCGGGGGGCCCTGCTGGACGACCCGGCCGTCCGACATGACGATCACGCGGTCGGCGTCCATGACCGTGGAGAGACGGTGGGCGATCACGAGGCGGGTGGCCCGCAGGGCGCGGGTGGATTCGGTGACCATGCGCTGGGCCTGGTTGTCCAGCGCGCTGGTGGCCTCGTCGAAGAACAGGATGCGCGGTTTGCGGATGAGGGCCTGGGCGATCATCAGCCGCTGGCGCTGGCCACCCGAGACGGTGCCGCCGCCGTCGGACAGGATGGTGTGCATGCCCATCGGCATGGCCTTGATGTCCTCCGCCAGGCCCGCCATCGCGGCGGCCTCCCACGCCTCCTCGAGCGAGAACGTCCCGGCTCCGCGGATGCAGTCGAGGATCGAGCCGGTGAGGGGCGCGGCGTTCTGCAGGACGACGCCGCACTGGCGGCGCACGGCCGTCTGGTCGAGCGCCGCCAGGTCCTGGCCGTCGTAGAGCACGCTGCCCGAGACGGGCCTGTCGAAGCCGATGAGCATCCGCAGCAGTGTCGACTTGCCACAGCCGCTGGCTCCGACGATCGCGACGAACTCGCCCGGCCCGACCCGGAGGCTGACGTCTTCGAGCACGAGCGGGCCGTCGTCGGCATAGCGGTAGGACAGGTTCTTGGCTTCGAGGGCACCGGTCAGCTCACCGGGTTGGGTACTGGAACCGCCCACCTCGGGGGTGGCCCGCAGTACCGGTTCGATCTGCTCGAACATCGGCAGCACCGCGGCGGCGGAGATGAGCGCCCCGGTCAGCTGCGTGACCGAAGACAGCAGCATCGTCAGCGCGGTGCTGAAGGTGAGGAACTCACTGGCGGCCATGGTGCCGCGTGCGGGACCGGCCAGCAGAACGAACATCACGAGCGTGCACAGCGGCAGGTAGACGGCCCCGAGGACCGTGATGACGTTCTGTATCCGGCCGATGCGCTGCTGCAGGTCGCGGGTACGGGCGAACTCCCGTGCCCAGGCTGCGTACGCGAAGCTCTCGGCCGCGGCGACGCGGAGCTTGGGCAGACCGCGCAGGGTCTGGAAGGCCTGGTTGCCCAGCCGGAGGCCGAGTTTGTTCAGCCGGCGCTCGTAGCGGAGCTGCCACAGCCCCAGACCCAGGAAGACCCCCGCGATGACGACCAGCATGGCCAGCGCCGCCAGCGCCAGCGGCACGCTGTAGAAGAGCAGCAGCACGAGGTTCACCACGCCGACCGTGCACGCCTGGACGCAGACCGGGCCGATACCGGACAGCACGCGCCGGATGGCGCTGATGCCCATGGCCGCGCCGGCCAGTTCGCCGGTCGAGCGGCCTGCGAAGAACTTCGTCGGCAGCCGCAGCAGCCGGTCCCACACCGCCGGCTGCAAGGTGGCCTCGATACGGCCCTCCATGCGCAGCAGGGAGGTGTTCTGCAGCAGCATGAACACGGCCGACACGATGCCGGCCGCGATCAGTGCCAGCCCGGTCTGCACGATGAGGCCGTTCTCGGCCTGCGGGACGTACCGGCCGAGGACCTGGCCGGTACCGATCGGCACCAGTGCGGCCAGGACCACCGAGACCAGCCCGCCCAGCATCAGGCTGCGCAGCTCGGGGAAGGTGCCGCGCACGCTGAAGCGGAGCAGCGCGGGCAGGCCCACCCGCCCGTCGGGCAGGGGGCGGTAGAGCATGACGGCGCGCGGTTCGAAGGCGGCCTCGTTGGACCTCCCGACGCGCTCGCGCCCGCCGGTGCCGGGGTCGACCGCCTCGTAGCCGCCGCGCCGCCACAGCAGGGCGACCGGCGTGCCGTCCTTCTCTCGGCGGCCCACCAACGGCCCGCTGTTCTCCCGCCACCAGCGCCCGCTGAGCCTGACCACGCGGGTGCGGATCCGCGAGGCGAGCGCGATGCGTTCGACGGGATCCAGCTGCCCGGACGGGGTGCCGGCCTCGGCCGGTGGGGACAGGGCGATGCCGGCCGCTCCGGCGACGACGCGGCACGCGGCGAAGGTCGCGTCGGCGTTCCCGCTCCGGTGGGGACCCCGACCGGAACGGACGATGGACGCCAGCAGTGTCCGGTCCGCCTGGGTACGGGCCTCCCGGCCCGCCTCGATCCCGGCGGCCGTGCGGTCCTCGTGCGCGCGCTCGAGCTGCTCGATCCAGCCGTCCAGGGCGTACAGCAGCCGGTACTGCTGGTCGACCATGCCCTGCCACATCGCCGCGTCGACGAGGAGGGTGCCCACCGCCTCCGCCTCGTACACGGCGCCGTACTGCACGCTGCCGGGAGTGATCTGCATCCACAGGATGTCGTCGTCGGCTCCGCCGTGCCCGGTGGTGGCGACGCCGTCCAGCGGAGCCTGGTAGAGCACGCGCAGACCGCGGCCGATGCCGCGCGCGAAGGCGTCCTCGAGAGGGCTCGGCCGTCCTGCGGCGTCGGCGCCGTACTGCCCTTCACCGGCGTACCACGGTCCGCCGTGGAACCGGTCTGCGTACTCCGGGTACTCGGGGTGCTCCGGGTACTCCGGGCGGTACAGCTCCCGCAGTGCGATGCGGCGCAGCCGGCACCCCTGCAGGGGCCTGCCGACCAGGGTGTGATCGGGGCCCTCGGCCGGACCGAGCAGCAGCGTGCCCGGCTCCAGCCGGCCCAGGAAGTGCCAGTGCCCGGCCTGCGCGGCGTCCACGGCGAACAGGTCCAGCTCGCCCTGTACGACCAGCCACAGGACGAGCGGGCCTTCCAGGGACAGGCTGCGTACGCCCGTGCAGTCGACGGGCGTACCCAGTGCCCCGAGGGCCGCGACGACCGGGTCGGCGGGGCTCGCGGCGGCGCTCGCAGCGGTCGCGGCGGCGGTGGTGGCAGTGGTGTGGTGCGCTCGTGTCACCTCAATGCTCCTTGACCAACGAGGCGTACGGGCCCTGCGCGGCGACCAGGTGCTCGTGCCGACCGCGTTCCACCACCGTGCCCCGGTCGAGCACGACGATCTCGTCGCTGTCGCGCACGGTGCTCAGCCGGTGGGCGATGACCACGCAGGCACAGCCGCGGCGGCGCAGGTTGTCGATGATGATCTGTTCGGTCACCGCGTCCAGGGCGCTGGTCACCTCGTCGAGCACCATGACGCTGGGGCGGCGCACCAGCGCCCGTGCGATCTCCAGGCGCTGGCGCTGGCCGCCGGAGAAGTTGCGGCCGTCCTGCTCGACGCGGCTGTGGATGCCGCCGGGGCGGCGGGCCACCACCTCGTGCACGGCGGCGTCCTCGAGGGCGGCGACGACGGCCTCGTCGGGAATGGAGGGGTCCCACAGCGCGACGTTGTCGCGGACGGTGCCTTCGAAGAGGAAGACGTCCTGGTCGACGAAGGAGACGGAAGCGGCCAGCGCGCCGCGCGGGATGTCCTCCAGCCGCATCCCGTCGATGCGGATGGCCCCGGCCCAGGGGGTGTGCAGGCCGGAGATCAGCCGGGAGACGGTGGACTTGCCGCTCCCGGATCCGCCGACGAGCGCGACCTGCTGCCCGGGCCCGACCGAGAGCGAGAAGTCCTCGAACAGCGGGGCGTCCAGCGGGCTGTAGCCGAAGGTGATGCGGTCCAGCTCCACGTGCCCCTTGAGGCGCCGGGTGGAGGCGGCGGGCTCGCGCCGGGCGTAGACCGGGTCGACCGGAAAGTTCTCTACGTCTCCCAGGCGGGCGACGTCGGCCGCGAAGTCCTGGATCCTGCCGGCGACCCCGCCCAGCCGGGAGATCGGCGCGGTGAAGCTGGTCACCAGGGCCTGGAAGGCGACGAGCAGGCCCACGGTGAGGTGGCCCTCGACCGCCCGCAGGCCGCCGATCGTCAGGATCAGCGCGCTGTTGAACGCCGCCAGCGTGGGCGCGACGATCGCCAGCCACGCGCTGGGCACGCCGAGCCGCTGCTGTACGTCGAGGGTGACCGCGTGCTGTCCGGCCCAGCGGCGGAAGAAGCCGTTCTCGCCGCCCGTGGCCTTCATCGTCTCCATGAGCTGGAGTCCGCTGTACGACGTGTTGGTCAGCCGGGCGCTCTCGGCGCGCAGCTTCTGGGTACCGGTGGCCCTCAGCCGGATCGCGATCCGCAGGGCGATCACGTTGAGCAGCGCCACCGCCACGCCGACGAGCGTGAGCTGTGGATCGTAGGTCCACAGCAGCACGGCGTAGAGCACGACCACCACGGCGTCGACGCCCGCGGCGGACAGGTCACGGGCGAGGGTCTCGGCGACCGCGTCGTTGGACTGCAGGCGCTGGACCAGGTCGGCCGGGTTGCGCTGGGAGTAGAAGGCGACCGGAAGCCTGAGCAGGTGCCGGAAGAAGCGGGCACTGCCCAGGGTCGACGCGATGATGCGCCCGCGCAGCAGATTGGCCTGCAGCAGCGCGGTGAGGGTCGCGGTGAGTACGAGGGCGACGGCCATCGAGGCGAACAGCACGCCCAGCAGGGACGTCTGCTCCCCGATGAGAAACATGTCGATGTACGTACGGCTCAGGGCCGGCACCGACGCACCGACCGCGACCAGCAGGAGGCTGGAGACCACGGCGGCGGCCATGGTGCCCGAAGTGCCCCGCAGTCGTGACGGCATGGTGCCGAGGATGCCCGGCCTGCGGCCACCGCAGCGGAAGCCGTCACCGGGCTCGAAGGTGAGGACGACACCGGTGAAGCTGGTGTCGAACTCGTCCATGGGGACGAACCGGCGGCCCTTGCCGGGGTCGTTGACGTACACGCCCCTGCGGCCGAACCGCCGCGCCATGCCCTCGTAGACGACGTAGTGGTTGAACTCCCAGAAGAGGACGGCCGGGCCGCGCACACCGGCGAGCGCGGCCAGGTCCATCTGCATGCCCTTGGCCTTCAGCCCGTACCCACGGGCCGCCTTGAGGAGGTTGCTGGCGCGGGAGCCGTCGCGGGAGACGCCGCACGCGATGCGCAGTTCTTCGAGCGGGACGAAGCGGCCGTGGTGGCCGAGCACCATGGCCAGGGCGGCGGCGCCGCACTCCACCGCCTCCATCTGCAGCACGGTGGGGGTGCGTACGGGGCGGGGGGTTCGGCCCCTGGGCAATGATGTGGACGTGGGTACGGGCCTGCGGCGAGTGCCGCCCTTCGGCTCGGGGCGGTGGCGCCGGCGTCCGGCGGGCGGGAGGTGCGGTACCTGCTGCGGTGCCCCGGTCTTCGGCGCGGTCACGGCAGCAGCCAGTCGACCGGGCGCTGCGCGGCGAGGTGGACGGCTCCGGTCACCGGCGTCCTGGAGTCGACGGCGTACGGAGGCCCGTCCGCGGAGGACCACCGGTAGCCGGACGGGGTGGAGGCGGAGCGCTCGAGCCGTACGACCACGGCCACCGGGCTGCCGTGGCGGGAGAACTGTTCGGCGAGCCCGCCGTCGCCGAGGAAGCCGCCGATCTGCGCCTGCGTCAGGGGTGCACGGCCGACCTCCGTGACGCGCCCGCGCAGCATGCCGAACCGGTGCTGCGGGACGGACTGGAGGCTCAGGTCGACCGCGGCGCCCACGGGGATCGCCGAGCCACTGCCGCCCGGCACGTACAGCACGGCCACCAGCGGGTCCTCCGGATCCTTCACACGTTCCACGGTGGCCACGTCCGCACCCGTGGCGACGACCGAACCCACCTTGGCCACCAGCGTCGTCAACCGGCCGCCGGTCACCACGCGCACGGGCCGTTCCCCCTGCTCCGTACGGACGTTGAGCAGGGGCGCACCGGCGGCCAGCAACTGGCCCTCCTCGGCAAGGACTCCGGTCACCTGTCCCGCGACCGGCGTCTGCAGCACGTAACTGCCCCCGGCCCGGGTGAGGATGCCGGGTGCGCTCAGCTTGGACGACACGGTGCCCGTGAAGGCCCAGAAGCCCGCGGCTGCCATGACGATGACCGTGACGGCCAGGACGAGTCGCCCCTGCGGGCGGGCAAAGCGAACGGGCAGGTCGAGTTCTTCGGGCGATTGCAGCTTGGAAAGAGCCTTTTGGCGAAACTGCACGGACTATTCCTTCAACTGCATTCGTATCGGTGGGGCACGGGGACAGCCGAGAACCCCGGAGCCGTGGGGGACGCTCCGGGGTTCACCGGGATATCCGGATCAGAGACCGGCGCGACCGGCGTTCACCGAGACGCCGGTGATGCCCGTGACGAGGCCGGGGACGTGGGACACGATGCCCGTCGCGGCCTGGACGGTGTGGAGGGAGCCCACGACGCCCACGACGTTGTTGACGTCGCTGGTCACGGCGCCGGCCAGGCCGCCGGACACGCTGATGATGCCGCCGGAGACGGCGTCCAGCTCGGTGTCGTCGATCTCACGGGTCTCGATGTCGTTACGCATGGCGCGCACCTTTCATTGGGGGGAGGAATTCACCGCTGCGGCAGCCGGCGGCCCGAATGTCGGCCGCGGTGCCTGATTGCTGCGATGCGCTCGATGAAAGCACGTGAACGGGGCACGCACCCAATCCCGTTGACTCCCCATCACGGGCGGATGGGCGCCTCCGGCGAGGGACGTGCAGCTTGATTCACCGAATAGTGGCGACTTCTTCACGAGATCGAGTAACAGATACGGCCCGTGCGTTGCTTACACGGAACTAAACGGGACAAACCATCAAAAAATGGATGGGACATACCCGTCATTTTGAGGAGTGGGGGAGGTCGCCTGTCGAGATCGCGGACACGATGTGCAGATTTGCGGAGGGCGCGAGGGGTGACGAGGCCGTCACGCCTGGTGCCGGCCCAAGGGCTGTCCCGTAATCCCCGGTGGATCAGCGCACGGCGTCAGATGCGGTGCATCGCAAGGCGGAGGAGCGTCCTCGTACTGTGCGTATTCGGGCGTTCCGACAACGCAGCGAGGTGCCGTAGCTGTCGTCGTGGGCCCGCCGGGGATTACGGGACAGCCCTGAGAGGTACGGCGAGCACCGCCGCGGAGGCCTGTCAGGCCGAAGCGGTCGATACCCGTGTGTGTGCGAACCCTTCGCGTCATCCGAGGCCGTACCGGCCCGGGGGGGGGCGCCCCCGCGGGCGGGGGCGGGGGGGCCCGCGCCCCCCCCCCCGCCGCAGAGCCCAGCCCTAAACGAGGAACCCCGGGACACCCCG